>JAILAI010000043.1 GCA_024681705.1 Prevotella sp. | reverse complement strand
CATTGCAGAAATAGTTCTAAATATGCAGATTTTATAAAATAAAATTACTACCTTTGCAACCAAATTTTAACAACTGTATGAATAAAGGCTTTAATTATCTAGACCGCAATGAGTTCAATTTTGAACCTAGCGAAAAAGTGGTTGATACGATAAAGAACTTTGATCCAAAGGACCTTTGTTTCTATACCCGCATCTACGATCAAGGGAAGAAGAGCGTGATTTCGGTCAGACTCAGCGAGATTTACGGCGTACCCGAGCAACAGGTGCTGCTGGGCTACGGCGGTGAGGACATCCTGAAGAACGCCGTGCACTACTACCTGATGAAGGGTGACAACAAGACCATCCTCATCCCGCAATATTCGTGGTGGTACTACAACCGCATTGCGGGCGAGTGCCGAGGTACGTTCGAGATGTATCCGCTACATGAGACCGGCGACACTTTTGCCTACGATGTGGACGAAGTGATTGAATACACCAACCGCATTCATCCGCGCATGCTCCTGCTGGCATCACCGAACAACCCGACCGGCAACAGCCTGACACCCGAGGAGATTGGTCGCATCATGGAGAACATCCCCGACGACACGATGGTGCTCATCGACGAAGCCTACGCCAGCTTCATCACCACCGATACCGACTATATCGCTCCACTCGTGAACAAATACCGCAATCTGATTATCTCGCGCACGCTATCGAAGTTCTACGGACTCCCCGGTCTGCGTTGCGGTTTCGGCTTCATCGGCGAAGGGCACGAGCATTTCATCAGCTACATCAACAAATATCTGGGCTATAACCGCTTCTCGGAGGCGGTGGCGTTGGCCGCTCTCGAAAGCGACGACCACTATCGCCGCGTGGCCGACGACATGGAGTGGGGACGCCAGCTCTACAAGGAGAAACTGGGCGCGTTGCCCGGCTTCAAGGTGTACAAGTCGGTGGCCAACTTCATCCTCATCAAATATCCGGTTGAGATAAAGGACGAACTGCTCAAGGAACTGACCGAGCAGAACTACAAGATCAAGTTCATGACCGACAAAGGACTGGAGTCGTGCCTGCGCATCACGCTGGGTCGCAAGGAACAGACGCAAACCGTCTGCGACACCATCCTGAAAGTGGTAAACAAAAGCAAGATATGATAGGAGTTATTCTGGCGGCAGGCATGGCCAAGCGACTACGTCCGCTCACCGACACGAGGCCGAAGTGCCTGCTTGAAGTGGGTGGCAAGACGCTGTTGCAACGCACCGTCGACGCTCAGCTTTCGGCAGGCGTAGACGAATTGGTGGTGGTCACGGGCTATCGGAGCGAGATGATTCGCGACTTCCTCACCTCGCACTACCCCACTCTTTCCATCCATTTCATCGACAATCCCGACTACGAGCACAACAACAACATCTACTCGCTCTGGCTGGCGGGACAGATGGTGAAAGGTCGCGAGTTCCTGCTCATGGACAGCGATATACTATGCGACCCCGAAGCCGTGAGAGTGATTGCGAGCCAGAAGGACACATCGCTCGCGCTGAACAAGCACGAAATGGGCGAGGAGGAGATGAAAGTGGTGGTGGACGAAAACATGAACCTCACCGAAATCAACAAGACCTGTCGGCCAAGCACTGCCATCGGCGAGAGCGTGGGCATCGAGAAGATCAATGCCGACTATTCGGCAGCACTCTATCGGGAACTCGACCAGATGATCGAGCACGAAGGACTCATCGACATCTTCTACGAACGCGCCTTCGAAAGACTTATTCCGCAGGGATTCACTTTCCGCGTGGTCGACACGACGCATTTCTTCTCCTACGAGCTCGACACACCTGAGGACTTCGAAAAGGCCTCCGCACTCATCCCCCGCGAACTGCTTTAGCAAGGTGCCCATCTAGAAATCTAGAATATCTAGAATATCTAGTTCCTCTAGAAAATCTAGAACATCTAGTTCCTCTAGAAAATCTAGAAAATCTAGAACATCTAGTCCTTCTAGCCTTTTCATCAAACAGAATAAAAACATTATGGCAAGCTATAATCTGAGACAACTCCATCAGAGCATGCTCGGCATCCTGAAAGCCATCGACAAAGCGTGCGATGAGCATGGCCTGCGCTACTACATCACGGCCGGCACCATGCTGGGAGCCATCCGCCACAAGGGATTCATCCCATGGGACGACGATGCCGACATCTGCATGCCAAGGCCCGATTACGAACGTCTCATAGCTCATGCCAAAGAATGGCTGCCCGAACGCTACGAACTGATCTGCGCGGAGAACGATGCCAGCTATCCACTGGCCTTCGCCAAGCTTCAGGACGCCAACACAACCATCATCGAGCGTGCCCATCTGCACTATCTCGGCGGCGTTTATATCGACGTGTTTCCTATCGACGGCGTGCCTTCGAACACTCTGTCACGATACTGGCACATGTGGAAATACAAACTACTCCGGAAAAAGCTCTACCTCACACATCGCGACCCCTACCGCCACGGGCACGGGCCCAGCTCGTGGGTGCCTTTGCTCTGCCACAAGCTCTACACGGTGCCTCAAATACAAGCCAACATCCGAAAACTACTACTGAAATACGACTACGACCAGTCGCAACTGGTGCAAGACTACGACGACGGCTACAACGGACACATGGAAAAGAGCATCCTGGGAAAGCCGACAAACTACGAATTTGAAGGCGAACAGCTGAAGGGCTACGAGCAGTACGACGCCTACTTAAAGAAGAAATACGGCGACTACATGACTCCGCCGCCAGCACCCAAACAACGCCAGCACAACTTCCACTACCTCAACCTGGAACTCCCCTACAGGGAATATAAGGAGAAGTAGGAAGAAGACAGACCTCATGTTTTCCGAAAGGCAAGGTAAACGGCCGACATGTGGCCGAATCAGTAGCATTAAGTAAAATTTTCGTTTGGCCTATTATTATCAGTATTTCAAAAAAGATGTCCCATTTAAGATTTTTTTAATAAAAAAAACTTTGCTAGAACTGGTAAAATAACTATATTTGCACATTAAAACTCATCACGCGATTTATAATAAATCTTATTATTAATAACAAAAAACAAAAAACTTATGAAAAAATTAATTTTATTTGCCGCTATGGTATTATCGTTCGGCACAATGATGGCACAGGAACAAAAAGAAGAACTGAAAGGACAAATGCCAAAGCAAGATCCTATTTCGCTTGCTGCTCAGTTGTCTCGTTACGGTTATGCCAACCAGTCACCGATGGCATTGGTGCAGGCCGCCCAGATTGTTTTAGACAATGGTATTCAGCAGCGCGCTATCGAAGGCCGTCAAGGTGCTGCCCATCAGGCTGTTGCAGCTGACAAGAAAGCAGGACAAATTAGTCTGGATGCTACCCAATTACTAAAAGATGCTCGTGAACTAGCCGGTAAGGATAAGACTATGCTAAGCGTGATTCAGCGCGTAGAAGAGAACCAGGCTCAGCGTGGACGTGTTTCTGGTCCATACTACGACAGTGACATTTGCCGTGCTAACTCAAGCGTTACCTATCGTCTGAATTTCCGTGGTGGCGAAGTTGCTCGTGCCGTATGTTCAGGTGATGGTGACACCGACCTCGATATGTATGTATATGATGAAAACGACAATTTCATCACAAAGGACGACGACTATACTGATGATTGCATTTGCACGTGGAATCCCAAATGGACGGGCATCTTCCGCATCGTAATCCGCAACCGCGGCAATGTATACAACGAATACGTATTTGGAACTAACTAATCGTCTCAAACGTAAAGATTGAAGCTTGGGAGTCTTTTTCTTAACAGAGACTCCTAAGTTTTTTTTGACTTATAAGGCTAATGTGTTTATGCTATTGAGAATGAAGAAAATGGTTTCACTTGCTCTGCTTGCACTGTGCTGTCTTCATGCATGGGGACAAGACATGTCAACAAAGATGCAGAGCTATCGCGATTTCTGTCTTCAAGTGAACAAGGGATTCGCACAGAAGAGTAATGACGTACTGATGCAGTGCATCGAAGAATGCGCCGACGAACGTTTCATATTTCATGGCGACACCATCGAAATTGATGAGCTAACACGTTTCGAAGAGGTGGACACGATTGCCAAAGCCTCAACAAAGGGGCATATTGTCTTCTTACCCGAATTTGTCGACTCCATATTGGTGGCAGGACTGGTGGACAATCCTGAGAGTTTCGACTTCTTGTCGGGAGCCGAACTGACCAGAGGGATAGGAATGGTTGACGTTTGCTATCATCACTGCGCACTGAAAGCTCACGGTAAAGGCATTTATGCCATCAAAGACTCTGGCAAGATGGAGGTGATGGCCATTGCCGAAGGAAACGGACGACTGAACCTAAGCGTCAGCGACGAGAAGAACGGCAAAGAACTCTCCGACAGCAAAGACGGCGGACAACAAGTAGCCTACGTGACTTGGGACATGGAACGCTTCAGCCGCATCGTCATCACTGTGGAGAATACCACCGATCAGGAGATTGGTTTTGTGATTGCCACTAACTGACAACAAGAAGAATAGCATAGAGAAATAAGTAAAAAACATTGAAAAAGTTAGCATTCACCATCTATATTCTGGCCATCGGCACCATTGCCTTGGCACAGGATGGTTTCGTGAAGAACCGTAACCGCGCCAACGAGTTGCTGAAACAGCACTTGTGGCAGGAGGCGCGCACCGCTTTTGAGGAAGCAGAGCGCGACTTCGGCACACGCCGGTCGGACATCATCACACTGGATTTTTACCAGAAGATGGGCGAGTGCTACCGACAGCTAGGCGACTATAACAATGCGCTGCGCTGCTATCAGCAGCTGGAAGAACGACTGACCGGCAAAAAAATGTCAGGACCACAAGAAGAAGAACGCAATGCACTGGTAGCAACGAAGATGAGTGAAATACTGATGGCCATGCAGCAATATCCAACTGTTGTAAGAAATTTGCAGAAAGTGCGATCAGACAATCCCTATGTGGAAAGTCAACGCGTGGTAAATCTGGCCTCAGCGCTTTTCCTCACAGGCGAGAAAGAACGCGGACTTGCCATGCTCGACAGCACACGATTGGCCCATGCCACCGAGCGTGACGCCATCTTCTTGGCCTGCAGTAACAACTACGCCTGGATGCTAAATAGCGAAGGTAAACACCGTGAGGCTATTGAGGAATACCGAACACTGCTACCTGCTTTCACCGACGGCAAGGAACGAAGCATCTGTTTGGGCAATCTAGCCATCGCCGAAGCACGGGTCGGAGATGAGAAAGCGCTAAGTCACATCGATGAGGCGCTGTCTTACATGAAGCAACACTATGGCGAACAACATCCTGACTGTATTATCTTAATGCGCAAACGTGCTGAAGTGCTGTTTGCCCTACAGAGACGAAAGGAAGCCACAACGGCATTCAAAACCTATTTCGAACATGAGCGACAATTCATCGTCGACAACTTCGCTTACATGACAGAGCGTGAGCGTCGCAACTACTGGAAAATGCAGCAGCCGCTACTCGCCGAGTGTTTCGCCACAGAAGACGTCGACCCTGATTTCCTGTTCAACGTAGCTATCTTCTCGAAAAGTGTGCTCCTGCAAGCCAACCGAGATTTCCTCAGTGAGACATCGGCTGACTCTGTTTTGCAAAAAAACTATCAGCAACTGCGACAACTGAAATACCAGATAAGACTAGCCGATGCAACCAGTCGACAATCGCTGCAACGACAGGCCGAGCAACTGGAACGCCAAATGGTGAAACAAGTGACAACCATGAGGCAATTCAACGACAACCTTTTGGTAAACAGCCAGCAGGTGATGGCATCACTGGAAAACAAGAAAGATGCAGTTGTAGAATTTGTGCGCTATAATTTATGCGACACCGTGCGCTATGGTACCATCGTCGCCCAGCAGGGCAAGCCCACACGTTTCATCGCTCTCTTCAGTCAGGACGAACTGTATCACTATCCCATCATGGGTAATGCCCGACTAAAGGGCGAACTGCTGCCTGCCATACAACATGCGAACAACGTGCAGCAGAACATAAAGAACAAGAACAACATCTACTCAGATACGGCCCTCTATGCCAAGATTTGGAATCCCATCCTGCGCCATATTCCGCGCGGTGGAACCGTCTATTTCTCACCCGAAGGCATTTTCCATCTGCTAGCTATAGAATACCTTTACACCGAAAAACCCACGCACGATTTCTTCCGTCTTTCGTCAGCGCGCGCCCTTTACGACCATCGACAGAGTTCTGCTGCCAGCAGCCGTAAGAAAACACTACTTGTGGGCGGCGTCAACTACAAAGACACTACACACGTACATTCTTATAATACACCACTCCCCGACCGCGATGGAAGTCGCATCATGAGTCAAGACCAAGTGTTGCCTGACGAACACTCTGGTTTCGGTTATCTTAACGGTTCACTCACCGAGGCTGACAACCTACACCACATTATGCCTACTGGAACATGCCAGATGTTCACTTACGGCGAAGCTACCGAAGAATTGCTGAAGCAGGAAATGCAAAACTACTCGGTCGTCAACATTTCGACCCACGGCTACAGTCTTGCCATTGCCGAACCCGACAACACACAGTTGCAGAAAGACTCACTGCGCGAAGACCTATCATTGCTCAGGTGCGGCATCGTTTTGGCTGGCGCAGACCATACCGCACAGCAACGACAGGAAAATCAGTTCTACGAAGACGGACTACTGACGGCCAGCGAAATCAGCGAACTGAATCTTACGGGTGTCGACCTTGTGGTACTCTCAGCCTGTCAGACAGCGTTGGGACTGGTGAGCGAAGACGGACTGACAGGTCTGCCGCAGGGACTGAAGAAAGCTGGGGTGAAAACCATTATGGCCTCGCTATGGACAGTCGATGACGAGGGCACGCTGCTACTAATGAGCAGTTTCTACAAGCATCTTAACAAGTGCAAGTCGCGTCGCGAAGCTTTAAAACGGGCACAAAATGAGCTTCGCAAGCGCAACGACAAAAAAATAACTTTCTATAAAAGTGTATTCGATCCTGCAACGATGACCACGCGAAAGGTGAAACAAACAGTTCAGAAAACTTTCGACGACCCCTATTACTGGGCTCCGTTTATCATTATCGATGGTTTCTAATAACTGTCCATCTGCGATGACAAGTTAAACTTTTTCAACACTATTTCGTCAACATATAAGTTTTTTAACCTTTAAATAATTAGCAATGAAGAAAGTATTATTGACACTTGCCATGTTGGTCACCACAGTGGGCTTGATGGCACAAACCAAGTACCACGACGTAGAGGCTAACGATGCCAAAGGTCCTGTAAAGAGTATTGTAGAAACGGTTATGGGGCAAGAATCAACCACCAACTTCACCCCCGAAGGACAAATGCAGAAAGCGGAAATCACCGACATGGTCTACGATGAAAACGGTTATCTGAAGTCAGCTAAAGTTGAGATACAGGGCATGAAGATGGACGTTAAGTACACATGGAAGAACGGCAGGGTTGCCGGCAACTCTATGGACATGATGGGTCAGGAGATGTCTACCACCATCACCTACAACGAGCAAGGCGTCCCCACAAGCACGACAATCTCTGTAGCTGGACAACTGATGGTATCTACATACACCGACTATCAGTTCGACGATCACGGAAACTGGATCAGCCGCAAGACTGCCATGATGGGCCAGACCGTTGAGGAGAAGCGCACCATCACGTACTACGAGTAATATCCATTCATCACATACAAGCACCAGACCCCGCATCGGGCTGGTGCTTTTGTATATTGCTGATATGCCTCTGCGACCGTTAACCATCATTACTAAGCATCGATAAACGTTTACCCATAGTTATCGACAATCCCCTATACCTCTATCTATCACCTAAGAATGAAAAGAAGCTTTCTCATCGTTGTTCTTCTACTGTCTTTTGTCACAGCGTGGTCTCAGCAAATAAGTCGCGAACAGTCCGACTTGTTGTTTGCCGAGGGTGTGGAAAAATATCGTGCCGGAAAGTATGCCGATGCGTTGACTTGTTTCGAACAGGTATATGCCATCGACCAGCAAACATGTCTGGAGACGGAAACACGCCTCTACTACGGTCCCATGTGGATGGCAGCCTGTCATTTCCGTCTGGGCAACAAA
>JAILAI010000023.1 GCA_024681705.1 Prevotella sp. | reverse complement strand
CCACGTTTTTCGCGGAGAAGCATTCCGTTTATGATTTTTTAGCCAAAAACAATGGCAAGCATCCTACAATATGGCCAAATGACGGCAGAATTGAAACAATCTTTAACAATGAATTATTATACAACTGCAATGCGGGTTAAGATTTTTCATTATCTTTGCACGCAAAACCTTATCTTCTATAGAAAAAGGCAAGGGAAAAAGTGAAAGGCTATGGCTAAGAAAGGAACTTTATCAGAACTGAAGACGAAGACAAGCCGACTGACTAAGTTGCGCAGTGTCGTCGTCATTGTCGTGGCTGCCATCTTGCTCGAACTAACCACCGCCGTGCAATACTACTCCACACGTAGCGCCATCAGGCAGCAACTCACCGAAATAGCCCAGCGCGACCTCAACGAGACCAACTACATAGCGCATCTCAAAGAACAGGTGGAGAATACCGTCAAGAAGGCTCTGCCCAACGTCGAACGACTGACACAGAAAGGCCAGCGCGACTCTCTGAACATGGTCATAAAGGACATCCTCTCCAAAAACGAGGAGATAGTAGGCATTGACTTCTGCTATGTGGTGAAGGACGACAAAAAGCGCAACGGCATCTATATATATAAGGAAGACGATGACGATGAATACGTTGAGCAAATCATCGACTTCGACTTCACACAACGCTCCTGGTATTCGCAGGGCATAGAAAGCAACGGCTTCTGGAGCGAACCCTACATGAGCAACTACAAGGTGGTGGTGATGTGCACCTATTCGTGTGCCGTACGCGACGACAAAGGCGAGACGATGGCCGTCTTCGGAGCCGACATCCCTCTTGAGGAGATATCCGAATCGGCCATGCAACTCTATGAAAAGCAGCAAAACACGCTGATACCAATCCTCTTGCTTCACTTCCTTGGGCTGTTGGCGCTGGCGTTCATCATCTGGCGTTCCATCCTGAGTGTGAAGAAGCTGAACGACCTGAATTCAGAGAAAGAGCAAATAGACGGCGAGCTGAAGATTGCCCGAGAAATTCAGCAGTCAATGCTTCCCAAAAGCACAAAGCAATTGCCCGAAACGGCCTCCAACCACATCGCCATCGACGCATTGCTGACGCCGGCACGTGAAGTAGGCGGCGACTTCTACGACTTCCTCTTCCGCGATGGCAGATTGTTCTTCTGCATTGGCGACGTGACGGGAAAGGGCATTCCGGCGGCATTGGTGATGGCTGTGGCGCGGTCTATGTTCCGCATGCTGGCCACCCGAGAGAAAGAACCCGAACACATCGTGACGGGCATGAACGATACCATCGCCCACGACAACGACTACAACATGTTCATCACGCTCTTCGTGGGAGTGCTCGAATTGTCTACAGGACGTTTGCACTATTGCAATGCTGGCCATCTGGCGCCGTTGCTCGTCAACACCTGCCAACAGAAGAAGGAACAGGGAGAGGAATCGGTTCAGTATTCGTATTCGCAACTGCCCGTAGAATCCAACCTACCCGTAGGTGCGATAAACGGATGGGACTATGTGGAACAAGACATCATCCTGCCGCTCGACACTACCATCTTCCTCTTCACCGACGGATTGAGCGAGGCCGAAAACGAACATCGCGACCTGTTTGGCAAAGAGCGAATCATCGAGACCATCAAGAATCTCGAAGACAAGCTGACAAAGCCTTACGAAGAAGTAGAGGACAAATCGGGCTTCATCCCCCACACACTCGTGACGACCATGAGCGATACGGTTGAGTCTTTCGTAGGCGATATAGAGCAGAGCGACGACCTCACCATGCTGGCCATCCACTACAAGCAGCGCGGGTTCAGCAACCTGCTACGGCGCACGCTCACCCTACCCTGCGACGTCAATCAGACAACACGTCTGGCCGAGTTCGTCGAGTCGGCTGGCCACGATGCTGGTTTCTCCGACGCCGACATCATGAAGATGAACCTCGCCATCGAGGAGGCGGTGGTCAACGTGATGAACTACGCCTATCCGAAGGGCGTCGTTGGCAACGTCTGCATTCAGACGGCTGTGGAAGAAGGACACATCATGGTGACAATCACCGATCAGGGAATGCCCTTCGACCCCACGCAGAAGGAAGATGTAGACACCACGTTGTCAGCCGAAGAACGGGCAATAGGCGGACTTGGCATCTATCTGATGAACCGCTACATGGACACCATCAGCTACGAGCGGAAAGACGACAAGAATATACTCACCATGACGAAGACGGCCTCGAAAGCTGCTCCGACTGATGAGTAGAAAAAAATAACGGAAATTCATAATAAAAAATTTTGATATGAAGACAACATTCACCCAGGACGACAAGAACTTCGTAATGGCATTCGAAGGACGTCTTGACACAAGTGCATCGTCACAAACAGAACGCGAAATGCAAGTATTGAACGACTGCGAAGGTCACAACATCATTCTCGATTGCAGCCAGCTCGAATACATCTCCTCAAGCGGTCTCCGACTATTTCTCGGATTGCTCAAGACGGCAAAGCAGAAGGGAAGTCAGGTCACGATAAAAGGCTTGAACAACGGCATCCGTCAGGTGTTCGACGAAATCGGATTCACCCGTCTCTTCAACATTGAGTAATCTTTTCCACAAACTCAACAAGCACGACGTACGAAGCTGATGGACAATGCGTTAAGCACTCTTCGTTAATCCAAAGCAACATTACGTCGCTGCTATAAGCATCATACAAAAATGGCCGAACAAGAAATCAAGAAACTACGCGAAGAGAACCAGATGTTGCGCGATGAGATTGAAAGCCTGAAGGACGAACTCATCCGTTTGGTAAGCCGTAACCTCACCCTCTCGGAACGGCTCGAGGAAGACACCGAGATGCGCAGACGTACAGAAGTGGCACGCGAATTGCTCAACGGAAACATCGAGCGTCAACGCAATGCCGACCTGCAGGATGATGCGCAACTGATGGCTATCATCGAACTGAAGGTGGAGGCAGAGCGGAGACATCTGCAACCCGACTTCAACGCCCACGACATGGCCCAGCTCATCGGCGTAAGTCAGGAACGTCTGAATCGTCTGTTCCGTCATCAAACCATCCATCGCACGCCCGATGCGTACATCGACAATCTTCGTGTTCTGGCGGCTTTGCAGATGTTGCGCGACAAGCCTCAGTGGAGCATTGCGGCCATTGCTGAGGAATCGGGAATCGGAAATGTGCGCACCCTGCAACGACGCATTCAAGAAGCCATCGGCATGACGCCAGTGGAGTATCGACAGATGCTCACACGCGACCTCTGACGCTGGTTTCGTCCCATCGCCTACCCCATTGTTTTTCCCACATCAAAGAGAATTATGTCAACAACTGCCCTTCTCAAAAGTCTTACCACTCGAATCGGTTTTCGTGTGGCATCAGTCGTTTTCATTATCGCTATGAACGCAACCACTCACAACATCAGTGCCCAAACAATCGACCAGACGAAGCAAAAAGTGGTCGAACTGAACTGTGTCCAACCCGCCTATCTTCAAAAAGGCGACAAGGTGGCACTCGTTTCTCCCTCGTATTTCACACCGATGGAGAACGTTGAGAAAACGGCAGAACTCTTGCGGTCATGGGGACTTGAACCTGTCATCGGGCCGAACGTTGGAAAGGTTTATTCGCGCCAATATGCCGGCACCGACGAAGAGCGGCTCAGCGATTTGCGATGGGCACTCAGCAATCCCGATGTGAAGGCCATTCTCTGCAACCGAGGTGGCTATGGAAGCATTCACCTCATCAACCAGCTTAGCTCTGAGGAACTCTCCGCATCACCCAAATGGCTCATCGGATTCAGCGACATCACCACATTTCACGGTATGCTCACAAGGGCCGGAGTGATGAGCATTCACGGCACCATGAGCTCGATATTGGCCAAAGGTGGTGACGACGCCACGAGCACACTCCTTCGCGATCTGCTCTATGGAAAGGTGCCAAGCTACAATCTTCCGCCTCATCCGCAAAACATCGCTGGACACGCACAGGGCATTCTCGTTGGTGGCAACCTCTGCACATTTGTGCCCAACCTGAGAACTCATGCCGACGCCACGATGGGGAAAGACCTGATTCTGTTCATCGAAGAAGTTGGCGAATCGATGCACAACATCGACCGTCAGTTCAACGTGCTCGCCCTCAATGGCGTTCTCGATCGTTGTCGTGGTGTCATACTCGGTGAATTCACCAGTTGCCGCAAGGTGTTTGACGAAGAAAACGTTGAAGCCATGCTTCGCAAATATCTCGAGAAATACAACATCCCCGTGCTTTGCGGTTTCCCCGGAGGTCATGGCGACATCAACTTCCCCCTCGTCATGGGTGCTCCCGTCACCATCGATGTGCAGAAAGATGGCTCCACCATCTCATTCGACATCAAGGGCAAACAACAAACAATCGAAATAGCACCCTAACCTTTTATAATTCTGGTATTCGTAAAGGTTCCGCCTTTGCCCGCAAGGCTCTAAAGGTTCAAGAATAGGGTTTATAGGGCACCAACCTTCTCTCTCTGACAATGATTTCTCTTCGGTCTGACCTCTTATCAAAAGGCCATCGGTGTGTGGCCTTTGTTTTGGTGGAATGATATGACACTAGCTTTCTCCCTTATACATCGCTCTAACCGAAACACTGAGCACGAAAACGTTAACGTTATTTTTTTACATTTTGTTTAAATTGTTTTGTCCGATTTCTTGATTTATCTATAACTTTGCGCGGTTAAAACAAACAAAAGTAAAATCTACCCCAACCACTCTTGTGGTTCAAATGCTTAAAACAAATCATCACAATATGAAAACATTGCGATTGTGGCTTTCTGTAGCTGCTATTTTCTTGTCTACGATTGTCTTCGCCCAACGTCCAACCGACCAATTGGGACGCGGGCTTGTTGTCGTTCCAACAACGAGTTCAGGCGATGCGAATCTCATCAGTTGGCGACAATTGCCCGATGAATACTACGGCGTCACCTACAATCTCTATCGAAACGGTCAGACGATTGCCAAGAATCTAACCCAGACTTCTTATCAAGACAATAGCGGAGCCGGTTCAACAAGTCGCTATCAGGTAGCACCTGTGGTTAATGGTGTGATTGGAGCGAAAAGCGACAGGATGAAACCTTGGGCCTCTTACATCTATCAGCTCTACGATAACTATTGGGCCTCGGGGTATCTCGACATCACTCTGGCCGACGTCTACGACCGTGATGGCAACAACGTGACCACCGACTATTCACCCAACGACGCCGAAATGGCCGACCTCGATGGCGACGGCAACCTCGAACTTATCATCAAAAGACTGAACACCGCCGACGCCGCGGGCTACGATACGGGAAACACCGACTCCGACGGCAATGCCATCTACAACATTTATCCGGCTTCTTCGAAGGCCTTCGTCGTTATCGATGCCTACGATGTCAACTGGCAAACAGGTGACGCGACACTGATGTGGCGCATCGATTGCGGACCAAACATGGTGTCGCTCAACTCAACCGAAATAGACATCATCGCCTACGACTGGGACGAAGACGGTAAAGCAGAAGTGGTGCTACGCGGAGCCGACGACATGATCATCCACATGAACGACGGAACCACGCAGACAATCGGCATCGAAGGCTTCAACTTCCGCGAGAGTTCGCACTTCAACCACCTCAGCGGAAGCCAATATGCATGGTCGCACTTCGGACGTGAATATCTTATATATATGAACGGTGAGACGGGCAAGCCCTATCAGGTTACCGACTTTCCTCTGCCCCGATTGGAAGAGTCAGAATGGAAGAGCATGACCTCGACCGTAGCCTACAACGACTACGTGGGTCTCGCCAACGCTGGCTACGCTAACTACTTCACCAAGAGCAGTGGTGCACATCACAAAGCCTGGGGCGACAACTACGGACATCGTTCATCGAAGTATTTCTTCGGCGCTCCCTTCCTCGACGGGCGCAAGGCATCGCTCTTCCTGGCACGAGGCATCTACACGCGTCACAAGATGATAGCGCTCGACCTTGACACCTCTACGCATCAATGGAACAAGCGATGGACTTGGGCTTGTAACAACAGCAGTAGTCCTTGGTATGGTAACGGATACCACAACTTCGTCGTTGCCGATGTCGACGAGGACGGAAGAGATGAAATCGTATATGGCTCGATGGTTATCGACGATAACGGGCACGGCCTTTCCACAACTGGCTACCAACACGGCGATGCTCAGCACGTGAGCGATTTCGACCCTTGGCGCAAGGGACTCGAGTTCTTTGGATGTCTTGAGGACGGACCTTACTACGGTTGCAACTACCGCAATGCCACCACTAGCGAGGTGTACTACAAGTTTACTGCCAGCAGTGATGACGGACGCGCCCTTATGGCCAACTTCTCCAACACCTATCCAGGAAGTCTCGGCCGTTCGTCTTCATCGAGTTTGATGAGTTCTGCAACCGACCAACTGGTAAGTGCGCTCACCGATGACTTCATCCCCTGGGGCGACCTCAACTCGCGCATTTACTGGGATGGAGATCTGTGTAGCGAGATTCTCAATAGTCCCGGAACCGCCAAAGACGCAAAGGTCGACAAACCTGGAAGTGGACGAATCTTCACCACCACTGGTTGCAACATGAACAATGACTCCAAGAACAATGCTTGTTTCCAAGGCGACATCATTGGCGACTGGCGCGAAGAGTTCATCGTCAGACACGATACCAATGTGCGCGTCTACATCTCGGGCACTCCCACCGACTACTCCTTCCCATCACTATGGTTCGACCATCAATACCGTCAGGCTATGGTTTGGCAGATGATGGCTTATAATCAACCGCCTCATCTGAGCTACTTCCTTGGCGAAATGGAAGGCTACACGGTGGCTCCTCCTCCCCTCACCAACACTGGTCGCACCATCGTGAGCAACGGTTCATCCATCGGTCAAAGCATGAACGACCAACACGTCATGGCTTGCGAAACCAACGATATGACCATTAACGTTGAGACAGGCGCTTCACCATCTGTATTCACCGACAACGCACCCTCGTGGGTACAGGGAACCGACGTGAATGGCACCAGCGGCACGAAGGTGAAATCCAATGGAAGCATCGGTGTATCTAATCTGCCTACTATCAACACCACCTACTATACGCACACCGTCACCGGCGCCGCTTTCACGGGCGACATGAGTCTATGCAAGCAGGGCGACGGCACACTCATACTGCCCGATGTAGAACAAACCTATACTGGCACGACAACCGTATGGGCAGGAACGCTTCAGTTCAATTCACAACTCACGAACAGTCCGCTCACGCTGAAGCGATTCGCCACGCTCAACACTAACGGTGGAACGTTCCAGCAAGGCATCGATATGGAGTATGGCGCAACGCTTAACATTGGCGGAGCCCAACAAGGGACAATCGGTACGGTCAGTACTTCTACCCTCAATCTCGGCTACGGCTCTCGCATTGTCTTCGACATCAATGGCAAGGGCGACGATGAACACGACTGGCTGAATGCTACCACCATCGCTTTCGACACCGATAAAGCAACCGACGACATCTGGACGACTTACGGCCCCGATAATCTCACGCCCGTATTGGTGCTCAATGTCACTACGACGCTATCGGAAGGCACCTATCCACTTGCCAACGTAGAGACTATCAGCGGTGATCTCTCAAAGGTGAAGGTCGTCTCGCTCACCGACGAGATTCCTGCGCTTGAATCGGCCGAACTGGTTCACGCGAACGGTGTCCTCGCGCTAAAACTTGGTTCGATGCCTGAACTCGCAAAGCCAGAGATTAGCATCAGCGGGATGTTGCCCTACGGCGACTATTACCTACCTGTCGTCAACATCAACACCGACAATAGCGACGTCACACCTACCACTGAGGCAACCTTCACAGCTCTCGACGGTACCATCTCCGCCATTAGCAACGGTGAGGACGAATCGCTCTATAGCCACGACTACGAGCAAGACACTTCTATCGATGGATGGACAACACCTGGTGCCAACATCAGTCTCGGAAACGACAACGCCCACGGCAACTATTTTCTCATCGACACACAGGGTACCAACACCCGCTATGCGTATACAACCATCGACGACATCGATTTCTCTACGACAAGCAACTACACCGTTGAGTTCGACCTTGCCCTCACGGCCAGCAACAAGGAGGCTTCGGAGTTCTGCGTGATGACAAAAGATGGCACAATGGCCAGTAATAATTGGGACAACTACGCATCCATCAACGGTTCATCAAACATGCTCTTAGACATTACGGGCGGTGCCAACAACACATCCTATACCATCAACGGAACCACAAGCGTCGACATCACCAACGACACGTGGTATCACGTAGCACTCAGCATCGACCAGGTGGAACGCACGGTTGAATGGACAATGACACCCACTTCGGGATCGGCGCTCTCAGGAACCTTCGCCATTCCTGATGGGAGTTCTACTGAGTTCGCCGGTTTCTATGTTGTAGCAGCTCGCTACTATTCGGTCATCAAACTCGACAACATCCAACTGAAGGCGCTCTTATCGCAACTTCAGCACTTCACATTCACCGAACCCGGAACGCTCACCATCACTGCTTCCGCCAATGGTTACTCATCTACGACAACCACATTCGAGGTGCTGAAACCATTCGAGAAGACTTACGAAAGCACAGACTTCAGCACCATCCAGGCAAGTGAAGCCTCAACGGTGCTTGGAAGCATGTGGAACACGGAGACGTTCACGTCGAGATGGGCCTCGTGGAGCACTTCCAATGCCACCTACGGTTCGCAATATGTAATGGTGAAGAACACCAACAACACCTACGGACAACCCATCTATGTGGATAGCGAAGGCAAAATCTACGCCACCTATATCGGTAGCGCCTACCCGCTAACACTTGTGCAGGACTTTGGTATTGGCCAGAACAAAGCCGCAACCTTCAACGCCGACGCTTTGGGAACCGCTAACACATGGTTCATGGTGCGCTCAGACGTCAGTCTCGGTAAGAATGTCTCGACCACCAATTTCGTTCAAGCAAATGAGAACGGTGGATTCTCCTTCAAACTCGCCAACAACGGCACGTTGCAACAGATTGTGGCCTACACTCCACTTGGTGAAGCATCGCAAAGCGACGTAGCAACAACTATCGAGACGCTGAACGGTGACGAAGGCAAGCTACTCATCTACGATCTATCTGGACGTTATCGTGGTTCGAGCACGCAATCACTACCGAGTGGCATATACATTCTACGATCGGAAAAAACCAATACACCAATACGCAAACTCATCATAAAATAGGTAATGAAGCCTGTCGTCACACCAACGGCAGGCTTTTTTATTATTCACTACCCCTTGTTTTAAGAAATCACAACGCCATAAAGCCATAAGAAAGAACATTCATCGAATGACATATATATTCATTCATGCTGACCACATATAATATTATGGACATGAGTTCGCCCCCAAATATATAAAATAAGACATTTTGAAAAAGACCTACCGACCTACCATGACCACCCGCAAACGCCCATAAATAAAGGGTTTCGCGGATGGTAAGTGTTTGTCCAACACCAACCATACACCTACCATAGACCTACCACGAATTCTCTTTGCATGTATAAAACTATACTTGAGTACTACTATCGTAAACCATCTAACCAAAACCGCCAATTTCCATCATTAAAAGCGCCAATTTCAATGACGAAAATTGGCGCTTTTGCTCATCAAAATTGCCGTTTTCTCTATTTCCATCATTACAATAACATCTTACATCTCACCACTCTCTACCAAAGTTGAAATAATCTTACGACATTCACGTTTCCTTTATCTCGATTCTTTCCCTTACAAATGTCTGCATTTCTTCTACCAATGGCCATACTCCTACTGTAAAATACGTTAAAAAACGACCTACATGTTACGTATATTGTGGGATTTGCGTATCTTTGCAAAGAAAATAATGAGAGAAGCATGGACGAACAGAAGAAAGTGATAGAGAAAAGAATCAATCCTTTTTTTGAACCCTACGGGACACCGCACGATACGGTGCCCTTTGACCGTATCACCACTGCCGACTTCGAAGAGGCTTTCATGGAGGGAATCAGGCGCGACAACGAACAGATTGAACGCACCATCAACAATCCGGCCAAGCCCACATTCGACAATACCATCATCGACGCCGACGAAGATAAGGAAGATTACTACGACTTGCTCAGCAGAGTGTCAAACGTATTCTTCAACCTGATTAGTGCCGAGACAAACGACGACATCGACGCGCTTGCACAAAAGATGCAACCCATATTGACGCAACACGCCAACGACGTGAGGCTCAACAAGAAACTCTTCGAGCGCATACGCTATGTGCATCGCCATCATCGCAAGCTGACGGCCGAAGAGAAGATGTTGCTCGACAACTGCTACGATGGATTCGTCAGAAGCGGAGCGTTACTTAGTGACGAAGACAAAGACAAACTCAGGAAGCTAACCGAGGAGGCCTCGATGCTCTCATTGCAGTTCTCACAAAACCTGCTCAAGGAGAACAAAGCCTTCACCCTTCATATCACCGATGAGGCTCAGCTCGACGGACTACCCGATACCGCACGTGAAGCAGCTCGCATGGCCGCCAAAGAGAGGGAACTCGACGGATGGATATTCACGCTCGACATGCCGAGTTATAGTCCGTTCATGACCTACTCCACTCAGCGTGATTTGCGCCGTCAGATGTATATGGCTCGAAACACCGTTTGTACACATGACAACGGCGAAAACAACATCGACATCTGCAAGCGACTGGTGAATTTGAGAAGGGAGATTGCCAATCTTCTAGGTTATAAGACCTACGCCGACTATGTGTTGAAGCACCGCATGGCCAGCAAGGTGAAGAACGTATACAAGTTGCTCGACGACCTCATCGACGCCTACAAACCCGTTGCCATCAAGGAACGGCAGGAGCTCAAGAAGATGATGGGCAAGAGCAAGGAGGTGATGGAGCCATGGGACCAAGGATTCTACGCCCATAAACTACAGATGAAGAAGTACAATCTCGATCAGGAGATGTTGCGTCCTTACTTCGAACTTTCGCGTGTCATCGATGGTGTATTCGGTCTTGCCAACAAACTCTATGGCATCACCTTCAAGTTGAATAAGGATATTCCCGTCTATCATCCCGATGTGAAGGCCTACGAGGTATTCGATCGTGACGGTAGTTATCTGGCAGTATTCTATGCCGATTTCCATCCGCGCAAGGGTAAGCAAGGCGGCGCTTGGATGACGGAGTTTCAGGGCCAATACATTGACCGCAAGGGAGTGAACGTAAGGCCGCATGTGAGTGTGGTGATGAATCTCACAAAGCCCACCGAGCAGAAGCCTGCATTGCTAACGCTTGGCGAAGTGGAGACTTTCCTTCATGAGTTCGGACACTCGCTCCACGGGATGTTTGCCAACACGCGTTTCGAGAGTCTCTCGGGAACCAACGTTTGGTGGGACTTCGTGGAACTACCCTCACAATTCATGGAGAATTATTCGGTAGAAAAGGAATTCCTAAGCACCTTCGCCTACCATTATCAAACAGGCGAGCCATTACCCGATGAACTCATCCGACGCATTCGCCGAAGCCGCAACTTCATGGTGGCAACCGGATGTCTCCGTCAGGTGAGTTTTGGATTGCTCGACATGGCTTACTACACTCAACGCAAGCCCTTCGACGGCGACATCGTCAGTTTCGAGAAGAAGGCTTGGGCCAAGGCGCTCATCAATCCTCGTAAGCAGAAGACAGACACCTGCATGACGGTTCAGTTCAGTCACATCATGGCTGGAGGCTACGCGGCAGGTTACTATAGCTATAAATGGGCCGAGGTGCTCGACGCCGACGCCTTCAGCGTATTCAAGCGCAAGGGTATCTTCAACCAGCAGACGGCGCAAAGCTTCCGCGACAACATCTTGTCGAAAGGAGGCACCGAGCATCCTATGGAACTCTACAAACGCTTTCGTGGTCAGGAACCCACCATCAATGCTCTATTGAAAAGAAATGGAATTAAGCGAGAAACAAAGAAAGCTTGACATGCGCTATCTGCGCATGGCGCGAATTTGGGCCGAGAACTCCTACTGCCAAAGAAGGCAAGTGGGCGCACTCGTCGTGAAGGACAAGATGATCATCAGCGACGGATATAACGGAACGCCCAGTGGATTCGAGAACCAATGTGAGGACGAGAACAACGTTACGAAACCCTACGTGCTACATGCTGAGGCAAACGCCATCACAAAACTTGCACGTTCTTCGAACAATAGCGACGGATCCACTCTCTACGTGACGGCTTCTCCATGCATCGAATGTGCCAAGCTCATCATTCAGGCAGGCATAAAAAGAGTTGTATACGGCGAGAAATATCGCCTTACCGACGGCATCGACTTGCTCAAGAGAGCGGGCATCGAAGTCGTATATCTCGAGGTGGAAGCACCTTAATGGAATAAAAAGCGAGAAAGGAGCAAAAGCCATAGGTTCTAACCGAAGGCCAAATGTAGCTCTACAGAAAAGAAGTTCTAAAAAGAAATACAAATCCAAAGGAACACAATGAGTCAAAATAAGACAAACAGATATATGCCCTTGATGCTGGCCCTATGTGTGGTTATCGGCATCTTTATAGGCACCTTCTTTGCGCGCCACTTCTCAAGCAATCGTCTGAATATCATCAATAGTGGTAGCAACCGATTGAACAATCTGTTGCAAATCATCGACGACCAGTATGTAGACAATGTGAATCTCGACTCGCTGGTGGAAAAGGCTATTCCGCAAATTCTGGCCGACCTCGATCCGCACTCCGTCTACATATCGGCAAAAGATGTGCAGACAGCTACCGACGACCTGAAGGGTTCGTTCTCTGGCGTCGGTATTGAGTTCGTCATTCGCGAAGACACCATCCATATTCAAGGTGTTATCAAGAATGGACCCGCCGAACGTGCGGGACTCCTTGCTGGCGACAAAATTGTAACCGTCGACGATAGTGTTTTTGTAGGAAAGAAAGTGACCAACGAGGAAGCTATGCACCGACTGAAAGGTCCTAAGGACACGAAGGTGAAAATCGGCGTCATGCGTTATGGCGAAAAGGGTGTAAAGCAGTTCACCGTTACTCGCGGAGAGATTCCTACCTATAGTGTTACGGCCACCTACATGCTTGATAAAGAGACAGGTTACATACACATCAAGAGCTTTGGTAACAATACTTATTCCGAATTGCTCATCGCACTCGCACAACTACAACAGGAAGGTTTCAAGAATCTCGTCATCGATCTGCGCGACAATACTGGAGGTTACTTGCAGGCGGCCGTTCAGATGGCCAACGAGTTCCTTCCTCGAAACAGACTCATCGTCTACACCGAAGGACGGAAATCGCCAAGACAAGACTACAAGAGCGATGGTCGCGGTGCCTATCAGAACATTCCGCTGGTAGTGCTTATCAACGAGGTGTCGGCTTCGGCATCTGAAATCTTTGCTGGAGCCATGCAGGACAACGACCGAGCAACGGTGATTGGTCGTCGCTCTTTCGGTAAGGGATTGGTGCAACAACAGATGGAATTCACCGACGGATCACTCATCCGACTCACCATCGCCCGCTATTACACGCCTTCAGGACGTTGCATCCAAAAACCTTATGTGGCAGGTGACAAAGGCTATGAAGAAGACTTGCTCTCACGATATGAGAACGGTGAGTTCTTCTCTCAAGACAGCATCAAGCACACAGGTCCCGCATTCCATACGAGCATCGGTCGAGAGGTGTATGGCGGTGGTGGTATCACACCTGACATCTTCGTTCCCGAAGACACTATCGGAATGACGAGTTATTATCGCAAAGCCAGCATGAGTGGACTCATCTTGCAATTTGCTTTCAAATACACTGATGAGAATCGCACCAAACTCAACGCTGAAGCGGCCGATATGGAGATGCTCGCAAAATACCTGAAGAGCCAGAACCTGGTGGAGCAGTTCGCTTCTTATGGAGACAAACACGGCTTGCAACGTCGTAATCTGATGATAAAGAAGAGCCACGCGCTACTAGAACGCTATCTGCTCAGCCGCATCATCTACAACATAATGGACGAGGACGCATGGATCCAATATCTCAATATCGACGATCCCGTCATCAAAGAAACGCTCAACGTATTCAAGCGCAATGAAGCTTTCCCCAAGAAGCCAGAAGAAACTCCCGACAAGAAACAGAAGACGGCCTGGGGAAACAACAAAGCGTTTATCAACCGCGAAATCAATAAGAAATACAAGGTTCGCGTATAAGCGACCGCAACTTGTAAGAATCATGAACAAGAAAGACCTACGCAACTTTGTAAGAATGCAGAAGGGACAATTCTCCAGCAACGAGCTGAGGGAATTGTCCCTTCCTGTTATGCGCCGTTTGATGGCTCATCCAAGAATAAAAAACGCTAGTGTCATCCTCATGTACTACTCGCTCGACGACGAGGTGTTCACCCATGAAACTCTCGAACGTCTTGTGGCCGAAGGGAAAGAAGTGCTTCTTCCCGCCGTCGTCGACGATTCACACATGGAGCTACGTCGTTATCGGGGACCACAAGATCTACAAGGTGGATTCTTCAATATCATGGAACCCATAGGCGAGGTTTTCAACGAATACGAAAGGATTGACGTTGCCGTCGTACCAGGAATGGCATTCGATAGTCGCAACAATCGTTTGGGACGTGGACGCGGATACTACGATCGTTTGCTGGTACAATTGCCCCATACATATAAAATAGGTGTTTGTTTCGACTTCCAACGCTTGCCTGGTGTGCCCACTGACGCAAACGATCAACCGATGGATGAAGTAATTTAGCCTCTATAAATACTTCTATTGGGGGAAATAAGCATTTCAATAAATTCGGATTTCGGCAATCAGATGACTGCCCACTTCTTTGTTTAGTTTCTCCGTAAGTTCACTGAGTTTCATCGAAAGATCGGAACGAAGGGCCGGACTTGAAATCTTCACGTATAGAGTTTGATTTCGGATGAATTTCTCTTCGGTGTAGCGAGCCACTAATTCGCCAGCCACCGATTCCCAAGAATTCAGCAAACGCGCTTGTAACAAAGGCGTTTCGAGTCCATTTTCCCGAAGACATTCCAACACGATGTCATCGACATGTTTCACACTTCTTCTAAACATCGCTCTCCCCTTCCCTTTCTTTTATCTCACCATCTTCAACCGAGAAGATCTTGTAATCGAGCGACGCACTACTGAGAATACGATCGAGATGCTCACGGTTGGTATCAGTAATAAATATCTGTCCGAACTCTTCGCTTGCCACGAGTTTCACAATTTGCTCCACGCGCTTTGCATCAAGCTTGTCAAACATATCGTCGAGAAGCAGAATGGGCGTGGTTCCACTCCCCGTTTTTTTCAAGAAACTGAACTGAGCTAGCTTCAGTGCTGTCACAAAGGTCTTGTTCTGCCCTTGACTTCCCTCTCGTTTCATCGGGTAGGCTCCAAGCGTCATCACCAGATCATCCTTGTGGATACCGTGCAAAGAATAACCAACCGCTCGATCCTTCATGCGGTCTCTTCTTATAACATCGAGAAGAGGTCCACGTTGACAATGCGATACGTACTCAAGCGACACCTGCTCGTGATTGTCAGCAATGCGACTATAAATCTGCTGGAAGACAGGTATCAATTCAGCAACAAAACGATTTCTCAGCTCATAGATAGCCTCACCTTCCTGAGCCATCTGCTCTTCCAAAATCGAAAGCAGGGCCTCATCGGGCTCCTCTTCCATCTTCAACAACGTATTGCGTTGTTGCAAAGCCTTATTATAGCGGTTTAGTGAATCAATATAAGTTTTGTCGTATTGTGAAACTACGACATCCATCAGTTTGCGACGCTCCTCACTCCCACCTTCAATAAGATAGGCATCCGATGGCGAAACCATCACCAGCGGAATCAGTCCAATGTGCTGAGACAGACGCTTATATTCCTTCTTATCGCGTTTGAAATGCTTCTTCGTTCCACGCTTCATACCGCAATAAACCGAGAGTTGCGTATCAGCATCCTGATCGTATTCGCCCTCAATCACGAAGAAAGGTTTATCGTGGCTTATTACTTGAGAATCCTGATTGGTGAATGCGCTATGACAGAACGACAGATAATAAACGGCATCAAGCAGATTTGTCTTCCCCGCGCCGTTGTGACCAATGAAGCAATTCATCTTCGGCGACAACAACAATGAAGCCTCACTGATGTTCTTATAATTCAAAATTGATATTTTTTTCAGTATCATCTGCCGTATTTTTCTGCAAAGTTAAGTGTTTTATTGCTCAAAAACGAAAAAAGTCAACAATAAATTTCAGTATGTGGATTAAATTCAGTAATTTTGCAACCGCTCTGTGGAATATGCTTTCATAAGCATCTTTAAAACGCACAGAAAGCACGCCAAAAGTAAATAAAAAAACAAAAAACAAAAATAAAAATGGCAAACAAAAAAATCGTCAAGAACGTAAAAGAACAGAACGTTGAGACACTCAACAGCAGAGAGGCTTTCTTCATGAAGTACAAGAAAGCCATCATCATTGCAGTGGCTGCCCTGATTGTGATTATCGCTGGCTATGCCCTCATGAAGAACCTTTATTTCGCGCCTCGTGAGAACACGGCTAGCACTGAGCTTGCCAAGTGTCAGGAGCTGTTCGCAAGTGAGCAGTATGCCGACGCTCTCAACGGCAACAAGAACGGTGTGGCTGGATTCCTGAAGATTGCATCTGAATACAGCAGCACAAAGGCTGGTAACCTTGCCAACCTCTATGCTGGTCTTTGCTACGCTAATCTTCAGAAGTGGCAGGAAGCTGCTACTGCTATCGATAGCTATTCTCCTGGCGACGACCAGATGGTAAGCCCCGCCGCTATGGCCGCTCTTGGCAATGCTTACGCACATCTGAAGCAATATGACAAGGCTGTTGAATGCCTGAAGAAGGCTGCATCTATGGCCGACTCTAAAGCTCCCAACGGATTGAGTATGGCCGAAACGCCCTACTTCCTTTTGCAGGCTGGCGAGATTCTCGAAGCTCAGAACAAGAAAGACGAGGCCCTGAAAATCTATCAGGACATCAAGACTAAATACGTGAACTCTGCCGTAAGCGTAGAGGTTGAGAAGTATATCCTCCGACTCTCTGAATAAGTATGGCGACCGCACTCCACAACCTTTCCAACTACGACGCCAACAAGGTGCCCGACGCCAGTAATATGTGCTTCGGCATTGTTGTGGCTGAGTGGAATCCCGAGATTACCGGAGCATTGCTCGAAGGTGCCGTATCGACGTTGGAGAAACACGGTGCATTGCCTGAGAACATTCACGTGAAGACGGTTCCTGGTTCGTTCGAGCTCATTTACGGTGCTCACCAGATGACACGCAACGACGGCTACGATGCTATCATCATCTTAGGAAGCGTCATTCGCGGAGAAACACCTCACTTCGACTACATCTGTCAGGGTGTCACGCAGGGCATTGCTGAGCTGAACATCAAGAGCGACATTCCCGTAATATACGGTTTGCTCACCACAAACGATCTGCAACAAGCCAAAGACCGTGCTGGTGGACGTCTCGGAAACAAAGGTGACGAGTGTGCTATCGTAGCCATCAAGATGGCAAAGTTCTAATCAAAACCGCCGCAATTCATGGCGAAAAGCGCCAATTTTGAAAATGAAAAACGCCAATTTTGAAAACGAAAAACGGCAGTTTTGAAAACGAAAAAACGGCAGTTTAAAAACGAAAAACGACAATCTAGCGGCAGGAAATTGACCATTTCTTGCCGCTATTATTTTATACACACGTCTGTCCTATTGTTTTTTATTTCGCATTTTCTACCTACTACCCTTTCTTCTATAATCTTCTTCATTGAATTACGCCTCAATTATTAGTGTATTATACATTCAAGTTTACTCGTCAGATTAAAAAGACAGAAAAAGTGAGCCCGTTGTTGTGAGAATGCGAAAAAAGCATTATCTTTGCAATCATGAACATTTACCGAGAAAAAGAAGCAAGAATATGAAACTGATTAGTTGGAACGTCAACGGGCTTCGGGCCTGCGAGGGAAAGGGATTCAGTGAGAGTTTCAAACAGCTGGATGCTGACTTCTTCTGTCTTCAGGAAACGAAGATGCAAGAAGGACAACTCGACCTGCAATTTGAAGGCTACCAATCTTATTGGAATTATGCAGAGAAGAAAGGCTATTCGGGCACAGCTATATTCACACGACACGAGCCGCTGAACGTCACCTACGGCATGGGTATCGACGAGCACGACCATGAAGGACGTATCATAACTCTGGAGATGAACGATTTCTATTTGGTAACGGTCTACACTCCAAATTCACAAGATGGTCTTCGACGTCTCGATTACAGGATGAAATGGGAGGACGATTTCCGCGCATACATCAAGCAACTCGACGATAAGAAACCAGTCATCGTATGTGGAGACTTAAATGTAGCGCACAAGGAAATCGACTTGAAAAACCCGAAGACAAATCGTCGAAATGCAGGTTTCACCGATGAAGAACGTGAGAAATTCACCACATTGCTCGAATCTGGTTTCACCGATAGTTTCCGCTTCTTCTATCCCGACCTCGCCAACGCCTACTCTTGGTGGAGCTATCGCTTCAAAGCTCGTGAGAAGAACGCGGGTTGGCGTATTGACTACTTCGTCGTATCAAACCGCCTTCAGGAACAGCTCGCCGATGCAAAGATACACAATGAAATCTTTGGAAGCGACCATTGTCCTGTAGAACTTCTACTCAAGTAAATGCCTTATTAGTTAATAAATAAGGTCGATAATCATCAACTTAAAACCTGAAGAATAATCTTTTAAACAAGCAAAATATGAAACTAAAATACCTTTTGGAGTCGTTTGAATTCGACGATATCTTCCCCACTATTGCGGTAATGTACCCCAATGCCAAGCGTCACAAGCGAGAGTTCCGTCATGCTTATGACTTGTTGGTCGATATGCGTCCCACTTCATCGAGCAAGAACATACGCTACACAATCATTGAAGACGAAGTTTCGGGCAACAGCTACTTCGGAGCCAACGACCAGAACTTCCGCACCTCATGGGATGTTCTTCTGGGCAAGGAAGTGAAAAAAGACAAAGGCGTTGACCTTTCCGACGAAGAAATCGTGGCCAACTGCCTCATCAACGTCATATTCCTTGGCAAGCATCCGCAGGAATTTGACCAAAGCTATCTCACATTGACTAGGGGTAGATGAGTAGAGGAGGAAGAGGATTGACCATCAAACCCCTTCCTCTTCTTCTTCAGCCGCATGGCCAACTGGGTTCACATTCACCACATCGAGTTTCGTATCTTTCTGGAAACTCACGTCGCCATGACTGGTCACCGTGATGAGCAACGGGATATACTCATCACTCAACACATCAGCCGCACCTACGCTTGCCGCAAGTCGAAGTTGCTCACCTTCAGCACGATCTTTCACAACACCAAGCAGAACACCCGTCTTACGAGTCTTCTCATCGAGCAGATCGTTGAAATCGGACTTACTGAACACACGGTTAAAGAACTCAGAACCATCGGGACGCACGACTCTTACTCGTATTAAATTGTCGAAATACTGACGTCCCTGCTCATCGGTCACCAATGAAGTGCTATCAGCAGGAGCTCTTTTCACAAACAACTTGTACACTTTTCCAAGCCACTTTACCGTATCTTGATGCTCAACTACGTCCATTTTGGTAGGCACCTTTGACACAGGTGTCTCAACAGGTTTGGGCGCAATGATTATCGTACTCTCTTTCTTTTCGCTGCTGCAAGCTACAATAGCACCTACCATCAAGGCAGGGACCATAGCCCGCATCAGTTTTCTTAAATCTATCATATTATAAATAATGTATATACATTTAATTGTCCGCGAAAGTACAAAAAATATTGCTAACGACGATAACAAATAACGCAAAAAAGTGAAAAAACGATGCAAAATGTCGAGATACAGAGATTTTTTATGTAACTTTGCGCAAAATATGGTGCATTTGCGCATCAGAAACCATACATCCAGATATGAAGAACCTTGCATTCGCACTGCTTTTGCTTCTAGCGTCGTTGGCATCATGCTCCGACAAAGAAGCGACACCGCCAGCCCCTCAAGAGGTTGACACCATACCCATGCTGGTGACGCAAATAAGGAAATGCGCAAAACTCTACTCTGCCGAATACCAACTTCACAAGATTGTGACCCACGAAGACCAAATGAAACTTCGCGGTTCATTCATGGCGAAAGAGTTTAACATCACGCTACCTTTGGGCGATCGCAAGATAGCAATTCCCATAGATGCCACACTGAAGGCGTATGTTGACTTTGCCGAATTCAACGAAAAGAACGTACGTCGTCGTGGTCAGAAAATAGAGATTACGCTCCCCGACCCCAAAGTAGAACTTACCAGTAGTAAGATTAACCATGCGGAAATCAAGAAACAGGTGTCGTTGTTGAGAAACAACTTCAGCGATGCCGAAATGGCCAACTACGAAAAGCAGGGGCGTGCGGCCATACTTAACGACGTGCCCAAATTGGGAATCATCGAAATGGCGCGCGAAAATGCCGCCAATACACTCATACCTATGCTCATCAGCATGGGATTTCAGGAAAGCGATATCACCATCACGTTCCGCAAACAATTCTCAAATGGCGACCTGCCAAAGTTGCTTGACACCAAATCATTAGCGCGATGAGCAAGAAGAAGAAGACACAAAAGAAGAATACCACAAGCAAAAAGGCCATCAGCAAGACGAAGAAAGAGCAACAGAACAATGTTGAACTGATTCTGGAATACTTACTGAAGGTGCTTGGAAAGAGCAGCAAATGGGTGCTGATCATTGTGTTGGTATTGATTGCACTTGTGCTCGCTCTTGGTGCCTATCTGATGGATAAGGTCAGCGACAACGATGCAACGACCGAGGTGAATCAAAGCATCGACGTGACACCCACGCAGATTGCCGCCATGAAACAAATCGGACAATGGGAATTTCTTTCGGTGAGCGACGAGGAACTCGTAGACACTTTGCGTCCGGGATTCTTCTCCGACGACGAACTCATACGCATTTATTATGGAACAATGCGACTTGGTATCGACATGAACGACGTGAGCGAAAGTTGGATAAAACAGGACAAGGACACCATCGAGGTGACACTTCCGCCCGTGAAACTTCTCGATGAGAAATTCATAGATGAAACACGTACGAAGTCGTTCTTCGAAAGCGGAAGCTGGAGCGATGCCGACCGAGAGGCGATGTATCAACGAGCCAAGCAACGAATGATGGCACGGGGGTTGAGCAAATCCAACTTGGAGAGTGCCGAACAAAACGCTTCTCGCCAATTCTACCAAATGATGCGTTCAATGGGTTTCGAATTCGTGAAGGTCAGGTTCGCTCAAATGCCCAAAGAAGGAAAGCCGAAATAGTTGCTACTTGTCGTCATTTCAAATGACGAACTTCCTTCACCCTCCACATCCTATTTCACTCATACTCTACAATTTACAATGGAATCATTCAACAATATTCTCACCGAGCTGAGCGGTTTTCTATGGGGTTGGCCCATGATTATTCTGCTACTGGGAACCCATATCTTTCTCACGATCAGACTTCATTTCCCTCAGCGCCACATCTTCACGGCCATACGGCTAAGCCTCAGCCACGATAAGCAATCGCAAGGCGACGTAAGTCAGTTCGGAGCTTTGGCAACGGCATTGGCCGCTACCATCGGAACCGGTAATATTATTGGCGTTGCTACGGCGGTTGCACTTGGTGGTCCTGGAGCTGTGCTTTGGTGTTGGTTGACCGGTTTCTTCGGTATCTCCACTAAATATGCGGAAGGTTTGCTAGCGGTGAAATACCGCACAAAGACCGAAGATGGCCGAATGGTGGGAGGTCCGATGTATGCTCTCGAGCGAGGTCTTGGTTGGAAGACAATGGGTATTCTCTTCGCGGTGTTTACGGCCATTGCTTCTTTCGGCATCGGCAACACCGTTCAAGCCAACGCCATCGCCACGCTGACCAATGAGACATATAGTCTTTCGCCCTACATAACAGGTGCTATCGTAGCTGTATTGGCGGGAGCTGTAGTGCTTGGAGGCATAAAGAGCATTGCCCGAGTTTGTGCGGCACTTGTGCCTTTCATGGCTGTCTTCTACGTTCTTGGGTGCATCATCATTCTTGTTCTAAACGGTCCCTACGTGTGGCCTGCGCTCAAACTGATTTGTGTGAGTGCCTTTTCACCTCAGGCGGCTGGCGGCGGCTTTGCGGGTTCCACGATTATGCTCGCGGCTCGTTTTGGTATTGCTCGCGGATTGTTCAGCAACGAGTCAGGTATGGGTTCGGCACCTATCGTAGCTGCATCTGCCCAAACGCGCAACCCAGTTCGTCAGGCATTAGTTTCGTCAAGTGGAACATTCTGGGACACCGTGATTATATGCGCCCTCACGGGTTTGGTAATTGTCAGTTCAGTGATTGCCTATCCCGACATCACATACGAAAACGGAGCTACGCTCACGAAGATGGCTTTCAGCAAAATACCTTATATTGGCGCTCCCCTTCTGACGTTTGGCTTGCTCACCTTTGCCTTCTCGACCATTCTCGGTTGGGAAATCTACGGTGAACGAGCAGTAGAATACCTCAAGGGAAAGAAGTGGACTCGCTACTACCGCTTGCTCTACGTAATCGCCATCTTCCTTGGAAGCATCATGAACCTGGGCATTGTTTGGAACCTTTCCGATTGCATGAATGCACTTATGGCCATTCCAAACCTGTTGTGTTTGCTCTTCCTCAGCGGTGTTTTGGTCAAAGAAACCAGAACCTACCTTTGGCAAAACAGGCTCGATGAGGATATGGAAGAAGAGTAAAACAAGGAAGCCAGAAGCATCGATTTAGTGAAAATAATGAAAGAAGCCCGTCTACAACGCTTTGCAGATCGGGCTTTCTACTCACTAAATCAACAAAAACTAATTCTCTTTCACTTAAAGCTTTTTGCGTTGCAAAGGTAACAAAAAATCTAATATGATAAAACAAACAACGTGTAAAATTTGTTAATTATCCGATTTCCTTTCACTTTTGTCGTTGTTTCTTTTCAAACAAACCTTTAAACGCTTGTATCCTTCGACACCAAGAATAGTTAGTCCGCCATACTGAAACGTCTTGGCCAACCCGAACAAAACCACCCATAGCGCACCTTTCACCTCAGCACTGATGCCCGGAATCGCCATCTGTGCAAAAGACAGTATATAAAAAGGAATACAACAACCTAGAACAATAACTCCCGTACGGAACGAAAGTCCCTGAAGCCAGATCTTTATTTTTTGCAAAAGCTTTTTCATTTTCCAATCAATATGAATGCAAAGATACGCTTTTTTACCGACATTTGCAAACTATCGTCACGAAGTCTTTGCCACATCTGTATCGAAATAGATTGTCATTGAAATGATGCACTTCCAACTCAAAACTAAAAAACTATTAAATAATGCACATAAAACAAAGATTTTATTGGCATTTCGACACGATATTTGTAATTTTGCAAATAGAAAACCATTCTACTTACATGCTAAAGTAATTCAAAAGTGTATTTGGCTATTTCGCATCGTTTATACTAAGTTCCACAATAAAAACATAGAAATGAAAAAGAAAACTATCTGCGCCTTTCTAGCTGTTACTATGGCCACAACAACGATGGCCCAACAAAACGACAGCAATGCCCCACTCCATCTAATGAAGCCTGCTTACACGCACGACTACGGAGCCTTGACGGTTGAAAAAGTGAAAAACGACCTTAGTCGCGTATTCAATTTCGTAGAGCAGAACACGCCTGCCCGAATGGAAAACGGCAAGCCCGTATCGGGAGCTTTCCGTCTGACAAGCTACGAATGGGGCGTCACCTACTCGGCGATGCTCGCCGCAACTCAGGCTACTGGCGATAAGAAATATCGTGATTACACATTCGACCGACTCCGTTTTATCACAGAACATGCCAAACACTATCGGCAAGTATCTTCGCCAGCAGCACTCGACGATGCTGGCGCCGTTTGTGCGGCCATGATAAAAGCATCGCTACAAGACAAGAACTTGAAACTCGACGAGCGCATACGCCACTATATGGATTACATCCTTCATCAAGAATACCGCCTCAGAGACGGAACTTTCGCCCGCACGCGTCCTCAGCACAATACGGTTTGGCTCGACGACATGTTCATGGGTGTTCCGCCCATCGCTTGGTATGGGCTATACGACAAGGACAATGCGGCCGACCACTTCAACGAAGCCGTTTGCCAGATTCGCGGATTCAAGGATCGTATGTGGGTGCCCGAAGTGAAACTCTTCCGTCACGGCTGGGTTGAAAGCATGTCGCCCCACCCTTCTTTCCATTGGGCACGAGCCAATGGATGGGCCATTCTCACCATGTGTGAAGTTCTCGACGCTCTGCCAGAAAACCATGAAGGACGGGCAGAAATCATGCAATTGCTGAAACTCCACGCCGAAGGATTGGCCGCCTGTCAAGGTGCCAACGGTTTCTGGCATCAATTGCTCAACCGCACCGACTCTTATGAAGAGACATCGGCAACGGCCATCTACGCTTATTGTCTGGCTCACGCCATCAACAAAGGGTGGCTGGATGCAAAGGCATACGGTCCGGTAGCTGTGCTCGCTTGGCACGCCGTTTCATCGAAGATCAACGAAAAGGGTCAGGTTGAGGATGTATGTGTAGGAACCGGAATGGGCTTCGATCCTGCTTTCTACTACTATCGTCCCGTCAATGTGTTTGCCGCACACGGTTATGGTCCCGTCATCTGGGCAGGAGCTGAAATCATCAACCTCATCAACAATCAGCACATGCAACTAAACGACAGCGCCCTACAATTCTACGATGAAGACCCTCAGACAAACGAGCCCATCTTCCACGTGAAATAAAAGATTTCGCCTTCAATCGTTTCCTATTTCAACATGGGGAAACGGTTGAAGGCCCTTAGATATCAATAGTCGTAATCGCTTTCAAAATCGCCGTACGAATCCTTATGAGTCGTAAAATAAACGACCGTGATGCGTATGCGCTCTGTATCGTCGCCACTTTCCGACTTTACTTCTCCAGTTGCTGAATCATAGAACTTTACGTGACGTCCAATGATACTCCTGCTGATGTCGCGCGTCCAATAAGTAGCTGGTTCATAAGGACTTAATCCCCTATCGGAAAGCATTTCCCCAAGCGTCTTGTCGGATTTGGCAATCGAGAGAACAAACTTAATCTCCTCAACGGTAGGCAAACGGAAAGAACAATACTCAACCGGACTTTCAAAATTCACGTTCTTGTAGTCCTTTACAAATGGTTCGCCCTTACGGAAAAGGAAACGTGACTGATCGCACGAGTTCAGAACCTTGACAAGCACACCCGGTTCCGAAGCCGTAGCCTCACGTATGCAGACAAACTTCGAATCAACAAAATTCATGTAGATTTTGCCGCCATAATGACATATCTTCCGAAACATCAACCCAGGTGCAACGAGATTGCCAACCTTCCATTCGCTAAGATTGGAGGTCTTCAACAACGTTCCCTTATAGATTTTTTCATTTTTCATTTGAGTTGTGTTTTTGATTCGCGTTGCAAAGATACAAAAAACTTGACAAAAGAGCGTGTTTTTTCAATGAAAAAAGGTAAAATCGTACGTTTTTCATGATAAAAACACAAGATAATAACAAAAAAGCCATCATATAACGATAGAAAATGACAAAAACAGCTGACAAACAACGCTCTACAATACCGTATAAAAATACAAACAAATTGTATTGGTGATGCAATAAACATAATGAAAATGCTTGAACCTGAATATAAATACGCATCGCTCAGGTTACAAGAAAACAAAACCTACAAGTATCTATCTAAAGTCAAAATGTCACAATGTTACAATAACACTTCTTCACTTTTCAAGTGGGTAGTTTTAACATTATAATTCGAAAATTTCCAAACGCAAAGTCTAAGGCTGAGAAATAAGCGATTCTCAGCGATTAGAGATAAAGTCCTGACTGTCAATATCTTAGAAAAGAATTAACGATTTCAAAAGCGAAAATTGCCCGTTTTTGACCATAAAAATCTAGATTTTTTGCATGAAAAGCGCCAGTTTCGATGAGCAAAAGCGGCGGTTTTGGTCATCAAAAGCGCCAATTTCGATGATCAAAACCGCCGCTTTTGGTGAGACGGCTTTTCGATTGTAATCTCGGAGTTAGCAAAAAGGGGATAGACATGTGGGTAGTTTTGCCCAAAATGTTTGCTCTTTTTGGAGTGCCATTTTTAACAATTCTAGAC
>JAILAI010000014.1 GCA_024681705.1 Prevotella sp. | reverse complement strand
ATGATAGAGTGGGCCAACGGCGATCCCGCAACGAGCAAATGGGCCCGTATGAGAGCCGACGCGGGGCATCCGGCACCCTTCAACTTGAAGTATATCGGTATCGGCAACGAGGACATCATCTCGACCGATTTCGAGGAGCGTTGCCTGATGATTTGTAAGGCCATACGCGAGCGCTATCCGGAGATTCAGATCTGCGGAACGGCTGGACCTTTCCACGACCCGTCGTCCGATTATATCGAGGGGTGGAAGTTCGCAAAGGAACACAAGGACCTCTTCAACCTCATCGACGAGCACTACTACGAGAGTACTGGATGGTTCCTGAACAACCAGCACTACTACGATCAGTACGACCGCAAGGGGCCGAAGGTGTATCTTGGTGAGTGGGCGTCGCGGAGCCGAACCGTCGAGAGTGCCATCGTTGAGGCAATGCATTTCTGTAGCATCGAGCGCAACGGTGATGTGGTGGAGATGACCAGCTACGCTCCGTTGCTTTGTAACGACAAGCACCATAACTGGGATCCCGACATGATCTATTTCACCAACAATAGCCTCACGCTGACGCCGAGCTATCATACACAACGACTCTTTGGTACCTATGCCGGCGACCGCTATGTGCCTTCGGCCCTCGATGCTACGCCTGAAGTGTCGCATCGTTTTGCCTCCAGCATTGTGAGCGATAGCAAGACCTGTCAGCAATATCTGCGCCTCGTCAATGCGCTTCCGCTTCCGGTACGTCTGACGGTCGAGGATATCACTCTGCCCGATGCGCCGAAGTTCGAAGGATTCACCGGAACACCCGAGTCACTCACAACAACACCCATCACCGACCTTCAGGTCGTGGGCAACGAGGTGTTGCTTCCCGCCTATAGCGTGGTGATTATTAGTCTCTGATTTTCATCGGAACCTCCAAGGGCCGAAATACGAACAAAGAACGGGAAACTCCCATGCTGAGGGATGTTTTCCGTTCTTTCTTTTATCGCTACACAATGCCCCAGAGTATCAAAGAGCGGCGTCAATATCGGGCTTGAAACTGATGTGGGCAATGACATTTGAAACTCTTTGTGAAAGACATGTTCTCGAAGTATCGAAAAAAATCTTTTAAGAAAGTTGAAAATCAACTTCACAACTTCACACTTTTGTACTCGTCTGATAATCAATTGTTTACGATGTGAAGTTGAAAATTTCAACTTCACACCACTTTTCCCCTCTTCTTTTACGCCAAAATGCTTGGGCAAAAGCGCCAATATTGATGATGAAAAGCGCCAATATTCATGATGAAAAGCGCCAATTTCCCCAACTCATTTTGCCGAAATGAAAAAATGAAGAGAGCGTCCATGCGATAGTTGATGTCTTTAATCATTCGATGATAAAAGAAAAACGGAAAACGGCCATTTAGAGGGCACGTTTCCCGTTTTTTCTTAGTTGATCATTCAGTGTTTCCTATTCTTTTTCCATAAAATCTGACCATCCGATAGACTTGGCATCAGCATCACTAGCGCTGACCTTATCTTCTTTTGCGGGCAATGATTCACTAGCTGCATTTATGTAGTTCTTCATCAGCATTTGTATAACGCGTATGGATGGCTTTGTATATTTCTTTTCCATTTTGATTATAATTGTTATGTTTTTAAAATTACTTTACTACTTTCTTTCCGTTAATGATATAGACACCTTTCTCTGCCTTCTTTACGCGTACGCCACCCAGAGTATAGATAGCTGCGTTTTCCGATTGATTGCTTATCTCGCGGATGGCGGTCGGTGTGCCTTCTTCGTTGTCGAAAGCTACCTGTAGGGGTTTGGAGTTAGTTACTTCAACGGCAAGATAAGCCTTTCCAGCCTTCAATGTTCCTCCTGAGCAAGGATGGAACTCTCCGTTCTTCAGCACATAGCCTTGATTCTCTGCTAGGTCGGTGTCGGTAGTAACGCCGACGAGTTTGTTACCGGTGAGTTCATCAGCCGAGTAGATGGTGGTTGCGGTTACGGTTCCGTTTCCTGTACCCTTCACGATAATGCCAGTAGCAGCTGGCACAAGGCCGGATTCAATCTTCTCCAGCTTCACTTGGTTGTCTACAATACCATTGGGAGCATAGAAGACTTCAGCACCAGAGTTCGAGAAATCGAGAGCATAGGCATTGCAATAGGTCGCATAACCAGATGAAGGCAACGTGATGTCAGCTTTCCAACCTCTAACGGTCAGTGTCATATTATCAGGATTTAATGTGAAGGTGTAGGTGCCAGCTTCTTCTATTTTGAAATTTTTACCATTTTTAAGAGTTATGTCGGTGCACCAGCCTTCATGGATTTTGTAATTATCATCATCAGTTTCACCACCATACCAAATACCGCTTGTGTCCACGATTTTGAACTGGTCACCAGATAGAGCTTGTGTAGCGTTGAAGAGTCCCGTTGTTTTATCCTCTACAAATGGAACACCGGCTTGCCATTCGTCGAAACTTCCATATAGTTTGTATGGTACAATACCGTCAACGGTCAGTGTCATATCTGTCGTGATAGTGAAAGTCATTTCACCACCAAGTCGGATAAAGAAGTTGTTTCCATTTACTAATGCTATGTTGGTGTGGTTGCCGTATGTAATGTAATATGAAGTTTCGCCTTCGGAAGCACCTCCCAACCAAGTCGTAGTTTCACCTTCCACTTTAAACACCTTGAAAGTTGTATTGTCACCAATAGTCGTGGTGATAGTGTAGGAACCATTACCATTGTCTGTAAATGCATTTGCAGAGGTGCTCCATTCATTAAAACTACCTGCCAAGTAGTATGTAGCTTCACCCCATGTGACTCCGCATACCGCTAAAAGCAACGCGGTTGTCAAAATACGTAATTTTTTTGTCATAATATAAATGTTTAAGTTAAGAATACCGTGTTTGTAATAATAAACTGGTTAGTTCGTCGTCTTGTTTTAAGGCGATAACGGCGACAAAATTACACATTTCGTCAGAAATGACAAAATTTTTCTTTGGTTTTTGTAAAAGAAAGTGAATCAAATGGATTGATTTTCCTTTTGTGTGCGATAACGATTCTTTCTTTTAGAATGTTCGCTCGATGGCGCGAAAGAAAGTGAAGGGGAATTCGGGGTTTAGACGTTCGAGTTGGATGATGATTTGGCGGATGTCGTGACGACGTGAAGAGTGGTCGAAAGGGCACGTCTTGAGTTGTTTCCGATATTCGTGGTCGTCGGCCCATTGTTGGAGGTCGGCTTCGCGTATAAGACAAAGCGGACGGATGAGCGTCATGGGGAAGTTGTCCATCTGCATCATAGGGCGCATCGTGGCGAATTGTCCCTGAAAGGTAAGGTTCATCAGTGCGGTTTCCATCAGGTCGTCGCGATGATGTCCCAATGCTATCTTGTTGCAATTGAGGCTCTTGGCGGTTTCGAAAAGCTTCTTCCTCCGTTGCCAGGAACATTGGAAGCAGGGCGTCTCGTCCTTTGATGCCGCATCGCCAGAGAGTGTAGTCGTTTCAACAATATGCAACTTGATGCCCAGCGTTTCGGAAAATGCTTGTAGGTATTCTTCATCGCATTGATAGGGAATGTCGGACATACGGACGTAGGCGGCCTCTACTTCGAAGCGAGGTACAAAGATGCGCGAGCGAAGTGCCAATAGTTCGAGAAGCGCCATTGAGTCTTTGCCTCCCGAAAGGCCCACTAGCACGCGGTCGCCATCGGCTATCAGCTGATAGCGTTTCAGCGCTTCGTTGAAGAGTTTCGTCACCTTGTCCTTTCTCATACGATGTGGAAAACTTGCTCGATATTGATGTTCGTCTTATAGGTATTGCATCAGAATGTCCCATACGGCGACAATGTGACAAACGGACCCTGCCAACACAAAGAAATGGAACACCGAGTGCATATATCGTTTCTTGTTCAAACTATAGAACAATGCGCCCGTGATATAGCACACGCCTTCGGCAACAATCCACACTACGGCCGCCGTACTCACGCAAGCGAGTAGGGGCTTGAAGGCGACGAGTACCGATAGTCCCATCAGCACGAAGCAAAGCGTCTCTACATTGCTATGTTCTTTTAGCTTGATGAAACTCACGGTGGTGCCGGCAATGGCCGAAAGCCACACAAAGCAAAATAGAATCCATCCCCAGGCGCCGCTCTCGCGCATAGCTATCAACGTGATAGGTGAATAGCTGCCCGCGATGTGCCAATAGATGGCGGCATGGTCGAAGCGCCGAAGCACTTCTTTGGCCTTCATCCGACGAGGTAGCGCGTGATAGAGCGTTGAGGTGATGTAGGACCCCAACATTCCGAAGAGGTAGAGGATGACGCCTGTACGCGCCCATCCGTCGCCGGCTCGGAAGCACCACACGAGAAAGATGATGCCAACGATCACGCCGAGCAAGATGCCTGCTCCGTGACTCGACGAGTTGATGATTTCTTCTTTCTTTGTGTATCTGATCATGACTTACGTGGATGTGTCTTGTTTGATGGTTGGAAAAGCAATCGTTTAGTAGCGATTACATCAGTGTGAACTTCTGGATGCCGCCATAGGGTGTGAGATGACTGAAGCAATCTTCTTCGGGGAATAGCCCAGCATAGACACCAGCGCAGATGAGTACGCCGCCATGTGCAAAGATGGCAACACGCTCGTAGGGTTGTTTGCGAAGTTCGTCGAGGAAGTTCGCCACTCGCCGATAGACGTCGCGATAGCTCTCACCTCCCGTAGCCGCCAGGTTCATGTAGTCATCGAACCATTTGCGGATGGCGGGATCCTCACGCTCGATGTCGTCGTAGAGCCGGTTCTCCCAATCGCCCATATTCATTTCCTTCAGGCGGTCGTCGAGCGTGGGCGATGGATAGCCGCAAGCAGCCGCAAGTTTACGGGCGCGTGTCAACGGCGACGAGTACACCTTGTCGAAGTGAATGTCGCCGAGGTTTTGCCGAGTGATGGCAGCCTCTTGTTCAAAAGTGTCGGCAACGGCTACGTCGGTCCAGCCGTAACAAGTGCCGCGCGGAACGGCTACCGAGGTGTGGCGTATGGTGTAGATCTCCATAGTTGATGGGGCTTGCCCCGAATGATGAGTTGAATGATGAATCGAAAACTTCAGGATAGAGTAGGAGAGAGGTCAGAGCTGGGTCGCCAGCGTGATATAGAAACTCAGCTCGATGAGCAAGAACAGCGCACCACAACAATCGCCCGTATAGCCTCGTAGTCGGCGCAACATCATGTAATAGATGAAATACATCACCAGACAGGGAATGAAGATCATCAGGTCCCAGCGTAGAATCTCCGTCGTGGTGCCCACATAGAGCAGAGGTAGCAAGGGCAGAATGCCTTGTACGAAGAGGCTGATACCTGCCGGTACGCTCATCTTGCGGTACACGGTGTGGTTCTTCGCCGTCTCTTCGTTGCGTGCATAAGGCAGGAACATGATGATTTGTGCGGCCAGCATCTTGCTATAGGCATCGCCACCGAAGATGGCCAGTGCCACGAGGAAGCTCTGTTGTTCGCAATAAGGTGTGGTTGGTGCCTGGCCGATGGTGAAGAGCGACGCGAAGAGCAATGCCAGATAGAGCACGATGCCCAGTACACCATAGGTGCCGATGTGCGAGTCCTTCATGATGGCAAGAATACGCTGACGGTCGTTACCGCCACCTCCGAATCCATCGAGGAAGTCGCAAAGTCCGTCTTCGTGGAGCGCACCAGTGATGAGAATACGTGCCACGATGGCCACCAGCAACGCCATATAGATCGGCATGATCATGCTACCGAAATAGACGATGGCCGCCATCACTCCTCCCGTTAGCCACCCGACGAGCGGCCAGTGCTCCACCACGGTCTTGTAGCATTCTTTCGGTGGCTGGCGCATTCGCCAGAGGGGAAGGCGTGTGAAGAAGATGAACGCCGCCAAGATGCGGTCGTACCATCGTGTTCGGTCGATATTGATTTCCATCTTTTAGTTCCTATTTAGAGTGTACGATCAAAAGTATTTCGTGATTTTTGCGTCTCTGAAGTTGTTCATCTCGTTCACCATGCGCACCGCGCTTTCTACGATGGGATAGGCACAGAGCGCGCCAGTTCCTTCGCCCAGTCGCATGCCAAGATTGAGCAATGGTTCAGCATTCATCAGTGCAAGCATCCGCTTGTGGCCGCTCTCGTCGCCGCAATGCCCGAATATCATGTATCCGAGCACCTCGGGACAAAGTCTCGAAGCCGCCAGCGCGCATGCAGACATGATGAATCCATCCACCAAAACGAGCATGTGCAACTCTGCCGCCCTTAGCATTGCACCGATGGCCGTCACCATTTCGAAACCTCCGAAATAGCGGATGGCGTAGGCTTCGTCCCATTGTTGGTGATTGGCTTTGAAGAGTTCAACGGCCGCATTCAGCACCTTGCTCTTATGGCTGATGCCCTGCGCGTTGAGTCCTGCACCCGCACCGATGCACTCGTCGAGCGGAATGTTGCCGAAAAGATGCATCCAGATGCTACTGGGCGACGTGTTCGCGATGCCCATTTCACCGATGCATAGAATGTTGCAACCCTCGGCTTTGCATTCGTCGGTCAGCGCGGCGCCCGTCTCGATGGCCTTGTTGAACTCCTCCTCGCTCATGGCTGCCTCGTAGAGAAAATCTTTTGTGCCCGGTGCAATCTTCCGGTCGATGATTCCTTCTACGCCACTCAAGTCGTGATCCACACCTACGTCCACAATGCGAAGCTTAAATCCATGCTGACGACAGAACATGTTGACGCCGCCGCCCCCGTGGGTGAAGTTCACCATCTGTTGCCAAGTGACGTCGCGAGGACTCACGCTGACGCCTTCGCGCTCGATGCCGTGATCGCCGCCAAGCAACAGATGGCAGGGATGCGTCAGCTTCGGTTCTAGCGATTGTTGCACCAGGCATATCTGCATGGCCAACGTCTCCAACCTTCCCAGAGAGCCTTTCGGCTTGTTCAGGTTGTCAATCTTTGCTTGTATCTCTGTCCGCATGCTTTCGTCGGGACGTATAATCTTGAAGGGTCTCATTGCTTGTCTGATTTGATTTTAACTGCTATGCCGCTCACCATGAGTATCACTTCGTCGGCCTTTGAGGCCACATATTGGTTCATCCATCCTTCAAGGTCGGTGAAGCGCCTTTGTACGGCATTCTCGCTCACACCACCGCTTCCAATCTCGTTGGTCACGAAGATGAACGTGGCGTCCTGACTCGTCAGCTTGTCAAACTCCGCCTTCAGTTGTTCCAGTGCCTCTTCCACCGTGGGCTGTTCCCATTCGTTGGCCGTGCGGTCGAAGAAGAAGTTGGTGCACCAGAGCGTGATGCAATCGATCACCACCACGCGCCCCGTGAGGTCGTGACGGCTGAGCCATTTCTCTTCTTCGATGTTCGTCCATTGTGCGCCCCGACGTTCCTGATGCCGAAGCACACGCTGGCGGAACTCCTCGTCCCAGATGTGGGCCGTCGCCATATACACCGGGCGGTCGCTGAGGCTAAGCGCCAGCGATTCGGCCGTGACGCTTTTGCCCGACCGTTGTCCGCCTGTAATCAGGATGATTCTTCTCATAGCGAGGGCAAAGTTACGCATTTTATTCCATTTTGCGAAGAATCAGCCAATATTTTTGCGCATTCGCAGAATTATAGGTATTTTTGCAAGCGAAAACAAATCACGAACAAAACATCTCTGCTAAAACATCATGAATAAGAAGACTTTGACCGCCGTTCTGTTGGCCGTGAGCACCGTCTCGATGGCGCAGGACATCGATTTCGATTTTCCGGGACGAAACACCTCGGAAGTGACCGAACCAAACTATATCCCATGGCCCGTAGCTCGTGTGGAGAGTGAGTCGAAAACCCTCGACAATGGGATGACCATCACCCTGAGTGGTGGTGGTGCCGCTTCGGCCGTAGGGTCCAACTGGAACAAGCAATCCGTCCAGTCGGGTATGAAACTCGTTGGCGACGGTGTGCTGGCCATCAATATCGAAGACGGCAACATGGTGAAGCTGAGTGAGGGTTCCACCAGTCTTATCCTCACTATCGAGGGCATGACGCCTGGCGATCATTCGCTCATCGCCTACCATAACAACACCGACAAGAACCAGGTATTGCCGCCCATCGAGGTGCTCGTCGACGGAGTGGTGAAGCAGACGGGCGTGAAATACTCCACAAACAAGGACGGTCTGAAGATGTCGGATGTGGGAACGTCGTTCGTAGAGTTCACCGTTATCGAAGGCCAGCCCGTAATCATTACCTATCGCACGGTGCCCGAGGCTGGTCAGAGCTATAGTACCACCAGCGTGACACTCAACGGTCTGGAATTCGATTCCAACCCTTATGGCATCCAGGACGTTGTTCCCGCCAATCATGATTTCCATGCAGCTGTCGACGAGACGCGTGTTGACTTCAGTTGGACACCCGCAGAGGTGGCCGCAAGTCACCGTCTGGTGTGGGGCACCGACTCTGCTACCGTTGCCGAAAGCACCGCCTATCAGTATGAGGGCACGTCGCCCAGCTATTCGGCCTACGGCTTCTCGCCTCTGGTGCGCTATTGGTGGCGTGTCGACGAAGTGGAGGCCGACGGCACCGTCCACAAGGGAAAGATGTTCACATTCCAGCCCCAGCGCCTCGCCTTCCCCGGTGCTGAGGGCTACGGTCGCTTCGCCATCGGTGGTCGCGGCGGTGTGGTCTATCATGTCACCTCGTTGCTCGACGACGGTTCTCCCGGCACTCTGCGCTACGGAATCGAACAAGTCAGCGGACCGCGCACCATCGTTTTCGATGTGGGCGGCGTCATCGCCCTTCAGGATCGTCTCGTCATCAGCGACAAGTTCGTGACGCTGGCCGGACAGACGGCCCCTGGTCGTGGCATTCTGCTTCGCAACAAGGCGCTGGGCATGCAGAGCGATGGCATCACCCGATTCATGCGCTTGCATCTCGGTGGTGGCGACCAGTGGGACGGATCTTCGCCCAATCCCGCTACCAGCGATGGTATGGGCATGGCCGGTAACGACCACGCCATTATGGACCATTGCTCGATTGCGTGGACCATCGACGAGGGATTCTCCAGCCGCAACGCCAAGAATATGACACTACAGCATACGATGATCAGCGAGGCTCTGAACTATTGCGGACATAGTCATTATGCGGAAGAGGGCAGTCTCGTCAGTCACGGCTATGCGGCTACCATCGGTGGCGGTGAGATGGGAAGTCTTTGTGGTTCCTATCACCATAATCTGCTGGCCCATTGCGAAGGTCGCAATTGGAGTCTTTCCGGCGGACTCGATGGCGGTGGCTATTACGACGGACATCACGACGTGTTCAACAACGTGGTCTACAACTGGGGAAGTCGTGCTACCGATGGCGGCACCCATGAGTTGAACTTCGTGAACAACTTCTACAAGAAGGGGCCGGCATCGAGCCAAAACTACCTGCTTCGCCATCAGTTCGAGGGCGTTGGCAAAGGCACTCAGCGTGCATACGTCAATGGTAACATCCGTCAGGAGACCAACGGTTCGAAGACTGCCGACCGCGAGGGCGTTACCTATCGTTACGAGACCTCCAACAGTCAGGTGCTCGATTGGGAACCTTGGAGCAACGAACCCTTCTTCCCCTCCTACGCGACGGTCGAGACGGCCGAAGAAGCCTATCAGAATGTGCTCAGCGACGTGGGATGCAACCTGCCCGAAATAAGTAATCACGACCAGCGAATCATCAACGAAACGCTTACCGGAACAACGAGCACCACCGGTCACTATACCGGTAAGAAGGGACTCGTCGACCGCGAGAGCGATGCCGAAGGCTTCGAGGGCCTGAACATCGTTGAGGCGCAACGCGAAGACAATTGGGACACCGATCAGGATGGCATTCCCAACTGGTTTGAAACGCTCGCTGGCACCGACCCCAACACGCCCAATAACAACGCCGACCGCGACGGCGATTTCTACACCGACCTCGAGGAATACCTCAACTGGATGGCTTGTCCGAACTTCATCGTGCCGCTCAAGCAGAACGTGCAAGTAGACCTGAAACCCTATTTCGCGGGCTATAGTTCGTTCAGTGTTGAACTGCCGCCAGAGATGGACAATGGCACATCGTGGAGTGTGGACAAGCAGAATGTGCTCACTTTCATGGGCGGCATTCCGCAACTCTTCTCGCTCTACGTCACCGCCGTCGACAACAACACGGGTGTCAGGCTGAAGCGCCAGTTCAACTTCGCCATCAGCGAAACAACTAGCGACCCCAATGCCGTGAGGTCTATCCCAATGGCGAACGAGGCTCAGCACCCCCTTTACAACCTTCAGGGTCAGCAACTTCAGCAACCGCAAAAGGGCATCAACATCCAGCAGGGCCGCAAATTCGTGAAGTAAAAGCGCCGTCGGTCAGCATCCATTCTCTCAAAGATTTTCTAGATTTTCTAGATTTTCTAGATCTTCTAGAGGCTCTGTTGCTTGAGGCAACTTGGCGCTTTGGCGAAAAAAAATCTAGATTTTTTTGTTCGAAATTGGCGAAATCGACGGAAAAAATCTAGATTTTTTATTGCCCTTACGAATCGTTTCGTTCAGCAGAATGCCAACGGCGATGTGGCAAACGGGCAATCTGAGAATCTTCGGTCGTTGATTTCGGTTACATTTTCGAGCTGTTTCCCCATTTTATCTTAAAAAATGTTTGAAATCCAATTTTTTATCCGTAACTTTGCAACCTGCATCGTGCGCGGACCATATTATATATTCAGTTGAAGGCACGATGAGCGCAGATGCATTATTCTAAGTAAAGAAGATTTAAACTTATATAAAGATGAAACACCAGTTGAGAAGTGCAGTATGTACGGAGGGTCGCCGCATGGCCGGCGCACGTGCCCTGTGGGTTGCCACGGGAATGAAACATGAGCAGTTCGGCAAACCAATCATTGCCGTCGTCAATTCGTTCACGCAGTTCGTGCCGGGTCACACCCACTTGCACGAGATCGGACAGATTGTACGCGAAGAGATTGAGAAGATGGGCTGCTATGCCGCAGAGTTCAACACCATCGCCATCGACGACGGCATCGCCATGGGTCACGATGGTATGCTCTATTCGCTGCCCTCGCGCGACATCATTGCTGACTCGGTCGAGTATATGGTCAACGCCCATAAGGCCGACGCGATGATCTGCATCTCCAACTGTGACAAGGTGACTCCGGGAATGCTGATGGCATCGATGCGCTTGAACATCCCCACGGTGTTCGTATCGGGCGGACCGATGGAGGCCGGACGTTGGCGCGGCGAGAATGCCGACCTGATTACGGCGATGGTGAAGGGTGCTGACCCCAGCGTCAGCGACGAGGAGATCACGGAGATTGAGAAGTGTGCCTGTCCGGGATGCGGTTCGTGCTCGGGAATGTTCACCGCCAACTCCATGAATTCGCTCACCGAGGCTATCGGTCTTTCGTTGCCTGGCAATGGTACCATTTTGGCCACACATGCTGAGCGCATCGAGTTGTTCAAGCGTGCGGCTCGTCAGGTTGTGAAGAATGCGATGGCTTACTACGAAGATGGCGATGACAGTGTTCTGCCGCGTTCGGTAGCCACTCGTCAGGCATTCCTCAACGCAATGACGCTTGACATCGCCATGGGCGGAAGTACCAACACCGTGCTTCACCTGCTGGCTGTAGCTCAGGAGGGTGGTGTGGACTTCACGATGAACGACATCGACCAACTCTCGCGCAAGACGCCTTGTCTCTGCAAACTGGCCCCGAACACTCAGAAATACAGTGTTCAGGAGTGCAACCGCGCAGGTGGTATTCTCGGCATCCTGAACGAACTCAACAAGGGCGGTCTCATCGACGGCTCAGCCATTCGTGTCGACGGTATGACGTTGGGCGAAGCGATGGCCAAATACGATATAGCCGCCGATCCCGACATCTATCATTGTGCTCCGGGCAACCGCTTCTCGACGAAGATGGGTTCGCAGAGCGAGCGCTATGAAACGTTGGACACCGACCGCACGGCTGGGTGCATCCGCGACATCGAGCATGCCTACACGAAGGATGGCGGACTGGCCGTACTCTTCGGCAACATTGCTCAGGACGGTTGCGTGGTGAAGACGGCAGGCGTCGACGAGGCATTGTGGCATTTCGAAGGACCGGCCGTGGTGTTCGACTCTCAAGAAGATGCCTGCGAGGGCATACTCGGTGGACGTGTAAAGAGCGGCGATTGTGTGGTCATCACCCACGAAGGTCCGAAGGGTGGTCCGGGTATGCAGGAGATGCTCTATCCCACGAGCTACATCAAGTCGATGCATTTGGGCAAGGAGTGTGCACTGATCACCGACGGTCGCTTCTCGGGCGGCACCAGTGGCCTCTCCATCGGACATATCTCGCCCGAGGCTGCCGCAGGTGGAAACATCGGAAAGATAAAGGACGGCGACATCATCGTCATCGACATCCCCTCGCGCTCTATCAGCGTGAAACTATCCGACGACGAGCTAGCCGCACGGCCGCAACAGCCCCTGAAGCGTAATCGCGTGGTGTCGAAGGCGTTGCGTGCCTACGCGCAGAGCGTGTCGAGTGCCGACAAGGGTGGCATTCGCGTCATCGAATAGTTCCCGGACGTCGTTGTGTCAGACACCCATAGACGTGACGACAATCATAGAGTAGTGGTATCGAGCCACTCGCCCAATAAGTAAAAATGTAACAAATCCTTTTGTTTGGTGCGGGATTTTTAATAACTTTGCACCCAATTTCAAGGAAAAACTATCAGAATGAAAGAAAAGATAACTGGATCTGAAGCGCTGATGCGGGCCCTGAAAGCTGAGAATGTGAAGACCATCTTCGGCTATCCCGGCGGTAGCATTATGCCCGTCTACGACGCACTGTATCAATATACGCGAGGTGAGAAAAAGACGTTCAACCACATTCTCGTGCGACACGAACAGGCCGCCACGCATGCTGCCGAAGGTTTTGCACGCGTCAGCGGTGATGTGGGCGTCTGCATCGTCACGAGTGGTCCCGGAGCCACCAATACGCTTACGGGCATCGCTGACGCAATGATGGACTCTACGCCCATTGTCGTCATCGCCGGACAGGTGAGCACCGCCGTACTTGGCACCGATGCCTTTCAGGAGGTCGACCTCGTAGGTGTGGCCCAACCGATATCGAAGTGGAGCTATCAGATCAGACATGCCGGTGACATCGCTTGGGCCGTCAGCCGTGCGTTCTATATCGCCCGTAGTGGCCGACCCGGTCCTGTAGTGCTCGACTTCCCGCGCAACGCTCAGGTGGAGATGGTGGAGTTCGAACCAGAGAAGGTGGACTTCGTGCGCAGCTATGTGGCCTATCCCGAACTCGACGACAAGGCCGTAACCGAGGCAGCACGCCTTATTAACAACGCCGAGCGTCCGCTGGCCCTCGTTGGTCAGGGTGTGGAACTGGGCAACGCCCAGGAAGAACTGAAGACGTTCCTCGAGAAGGCTGGCATCCCCGCCGGACGCACCATGCTTGGACTCTCCGCACTGCCGTCGAACCATCCGCTCAATGTAGGTATGCTCGGCATGCACGGCAACTATGCGCCTAACATCAAGGAGCAGGAGTGCGACGTGCTTATCGCCATCGGCATGCGCTTCAGCGACCGCGTGACGGGTAATGTGAAGACGTATGCACGTCAGGCTAAGATTATTCATTTGGACATCGACAAGTCGGAAATCAATAAGAACATCGTGGCCGATGTGGCTGTCATAGGCGATTGCAAGGCATCGTTGCCAGCCATCACCCAGCTGCTTCAGGAGCGAGACCATAGTGCTTGGCGCGAGTCGTTCAAGCCGCTGGCCGAGAAAGAGTTCGAACGCGTCATCAAGCCCGCCTTGCATCCCACCTCCGGCCCCCTTCTTATGGGTGAGGTCGTCGATGCCGTTGCGCAGGCTACCGACGGACAGAACATCACCGTCACCGATGTCGGACAGAACCAGCTGTTCTCTACCCGCTATTCCTATTTCAACCAGCCGCGCTCGGTTGTCACCAGTGGTGGTCTTGGCACGATGGGCTTTGGTGTTCCCGCCGCCGTTGGTGCTACCTTTGGCGCTCCCGGCCGTCTCGTCGTCTGCTTCTCGGGCGACGGTGGTTTCCAGATGAACATCCAGGAACTGGGCACCATCATGGAACAGCAGGCGCCAGTGAAGATGGTCATCCTGAACAATAACTATCTGGGCAATGTGCGCCAGTGGCAAGATATGTTCTGGGAGCGTCGCAAGTCGTTCACGAAGATGATGAATCCCTGCTACGAACTCATCTCCCAAGGCTATGGCATTCCCTATGCCGTCGTTGTCGATCGCAAAGATTTGAAGGCTGCCGTCGAGCGCATGCTCAGCACCAAGGGCCCATTCCTGCTGGAGTGCGCCATCAAGGAAGACGACGATGTGCTGCCCATGACACCTCCGGGAAAGAGTGTCGACGAAATGCAGTTGGATATTTAATGGATGCAGTATTGGAAAACAAGGTTATGGAAGAAAAAACATTCTACACCCTCCTCGTATATTCAGAGAACCTCGCCGGTATCCTGAATCAGATAACAGCCGTGTTCACCCGCCGTCAGGTCAACATCGAGAGCCTGAATGTGTCGGCGTCGAGCATTCCCGGTGTGCACAAATACACCATCACCGCCTGGAGCAACGAAGACCAGATTATCAAGATTACCAAGCAGATAGAGAAGAAAATCGATGTCATCAAGGCCAGTTACTATACCGACGACCAGCTCTTCATCCGTGAGGTGGCCCTTTATAAGCTGTCCACGCCCATCGTTCTCGACAACCCCGAAATCTCCCGTATCATCCGTCTTGTCGACGGACATATCATGGAGGTGAACCCTACGTATATCACCGTGATGTTGGGCGGACTGACCGACGAGATTACCAATCTCTATTATGCTCTCGACAAGTACCATTGTGTGCTTCAGTACACCCGTTCGGGACGTGTCGCCGTGACGCGTAGCACCGTAGAGCAGGTGACCGATTTCCTCGAGAAGCAGGAGAAGAAACACGCAGAGCAGGCATAGTCGTCCGTCATCGGGCGTCGGCCTCTACAATTAACTCTGGGCGGCGAGTCCGTCGCTTCAGACATCCTTATTTTTACACATCGACCAATGGATAAAGTAGGTAAATATAAGTTTCTGGCCGAACCGTTTCATTGCGACTTCAGCCAGCGTTTGTTCATGGGACATCTGGGCAACCATCTGCTCAATGCCGCCGACTTCCATAGCACCGACCGAGGATTCGGAATGGGATGGCTGTTGGCCAACAACCGTGCATGGGTGCTCTCGCGTCTTGCCATCGAGGTGGATGAGATGCCCGAGATGTACACCCGCTTCACCGTAGACACATGGGTGGAGAGCGTCATGCGCTATTTCACCAACCGTAACTTCCGCATCACCGACGACAACGGGAAAGTCTACGGCTACGGCCGTAGCATCTGGGCGATGATTGATACAGAGACGCGTCAGCCTTGCAACATTCTCGATATCCGCGATGGCGAACTGATGAATTGGGTGGAGAAGGACACCATCAATCCCATGTCGAAGCTCACACGAGTGAAGATGGACGACCAGGCAACCCTTGTGCGCACCATCGACACCTACTACAACGATGTCGACATCAACGGTCACATCAACTCCGTGAAATACATCGAACACGTGCTTGACCTGTGGTCTATCGACTGGTACCGCACGCATCGAATCCGTCGCTTTGACATTGCCTACGTGGCCGAATGCCATCAAGGTGACCACCTCAGCTTCTATCGTGAGCAGACCGGTGATAACGAGTTCTGCGTTCGCATTTGTAAGGACGGCGACGTAGAGGTGGTGCGAAGCAAGGTCCTTTTCGTCTGAGGCCAATAACTGAGAGGTCGGCTTCGTTCGAATGCACGACAAAGTAAGGAGACAAAAAAGAAAGTGCTGCGCGAGTATCTCGGCGCAGCACTTTCATTATGTAAGGTGATTTAAGAAGAGTATCAATTGTTCTCAGGACGCAGCTGACGTACAACAGCACCTGCCTGCCACATCTCCTGATTACGCATGGCCTCGAGTTCCTTCTCCAGACCGGCACGATAGTCGGGCTTCGAGTTGGAATCGATGCTGATCTGAGCCTCGTTGCCGCACTTTACACTCTCGTAGAGCTGTTGCATAACGGGCTTGATGGCATCGTGGAAACGGGGAGCCCAGTCGAGGGCGCCACGCTGAGCGGTGGTAGAGCAGTTAGCATACATCCAGTCCATACCTTTGGCGCCGAAGAGCGGGCCAAGGCTCTGGGTGAGCTCCTCAACGGTCTCGTTGAAAGCTTCCGAAGGTGAGTGGCCGTTCTCGCGCAGCACTTCGTACTGAGCCAGCAACAGTCCCTGGATGGCACCCATCAGTGAACCGCGCTCACCGGTGAGGTCGCTAGTGGCCTCACGCTCGAAGGTGGTCTTGAAGAGGTAGCCAGCACCGATACCGATACCGAAGGCGAGCGTCTTCTCCTCAGCCTTACCGCTGGCGTCCTGATAGACGGCATACGAGCAGTTCAGACCGCGACCTTCGCAGAACATGGTGCGGAGGCTGGTGCCAGAACCCTTCGGAGCTACGAGGATAACGTCGATGTCCTTGGGAGGAACAACGCCGGTGCGGTCGCTCCAGTTGATGGCGAAGCCATGTGAATAGTAAAGGGTCTTACCGGGGGTAAGATATTTCTTGATGTTCGGCCATACCTGAATCTGACCAGCATCAGAGAGCAGCATGCATACAATGGTACCTTTCTCTGCGGCCTCTTCGATAGAGAAGAGCGTCTTGCCAGGCACCCAGCCGTCGGCAACAGCTTTGTCATAGGTCTTTCCCTGACGCTGTCCAACGATGACGTTGAAGCCATTGTCGCGCAGGTTGCAAGCCTGACCAGGACCCTGAATACCATAACCAATCACTGCGATTGTTTCGTTTTTCAGCACTTCGCGTGCCTTTTCCAATGAGAATTCCTTACTGGTGACCACAGTTTCTACAACGCCACCAAAATTCATTTCTGCCATAAAGCGTTTAATGTTTTAAATTGTTATACTTATCCCTTTGAACCATGCCAGTCCTACCCGAGAACCGTCGTCTTGTTGGTCCACTCACACCCTGCTCGAGGGCACGACGAGGGGTTAACGATTAAATGTGGCTGCAAAGTTAGCAATTTGTAACGAGATGGCCAAATATTCTTTCATTTTTATAGATAATTAGGATTATAGGTTGCCTAATTCATAGTTCACTTCTATGGTTCATAGTGCATAATTCATAGTTCATAGTCGTGTTTGCGTTGCGTCACATCAAAAGACTCATTGTTAAATGCAACCAGTTGTGGTCTGATTCATGTATTCTGGGTCGTAGATGTCTATCACCAAGTCCTGACAACCCTTGCGCTTGCATAGAATCCAATATTCATTCTTCATTATTCTTCTTCGTTTTGATTGTGTTTTATTTTAATGAAATGTGTGAATATCTTGCCGCTTTTACTCATGCAAAGCGACGCTTTAGATCATGGAAAGCAGTGATCTCGAGTATCGAAAGCAATGCTTTATATTGATTAGGAACTAGAATTTATATTTTATATAAAATGCGTTTAAGACCTACCGACCTACCATGACCCCTCTCAAACGCCCATCTACAAAGGGTTTGAGCAATGGTAGGTCTTTCGTCAACACCTACCATAGACCTACCATGAATCTACCATAGACGCTTGTCCTTTATTTATAAGCGCTAGCGAGAAGTTTTGGTTGTTTTGTTAGGTCTTTCCGAGAAGAATACTTATTCCATGATGGCTTCGTCGAACTCTCGTTACGAAGATTAAGATAGAATCTACATCTTTTTTCACTACATTTGCGTTTAATACCTACCATAATCACTCACAAATACCCACCATCAAAAGGTTTGAACGATGGTAGGTCTATGGTAGGTGTATGGTAGGTGTTGGGAAAAGACCTACCATCGCTCAAACCCTTTGTAGATGGGCATTTGAGTGTGGTCATGGTAGGTCGGTAGGTCTTTTTCAGATAAAGACTTATTACATGTTGCTTTCGTCGAACTGACGATATATATAATGTATGGATTAAGTGTCAATTTGTTTGGGTCGTGTTTCTGTTTTGTGCTTTCGTCTTTACCTACGTATCAATCCACATCCGGCTACCTTGAACCCGAATATGCTCCTCGTTGACAAGATGTTTTAAAGCAGTGCTGATTTGTTCGGTGGAGAAGGGCAGGGCTTCGAGTTCGGTAACGTTGTGTGGTAGCTTGTCGGCCAGCAGATCGAGTATGTGCTGGCAGATACGGTCTAATTGGGCCTGCGTCCTGTCGTCCTCCCGATGGTTCAGACAAACATCGCACTGACCGCAATCGGTGGAACGCGTTTCTCCGAAATACCTTAACAGTTGTCGGCTTCGGCAGATGTGATCATTATTAGCATAGCTTATCATCTGCTCGATGCGTTCGGTGAATTGTGCCTTTCGCTCTTCGTAGACGGCAGGGGAGATGATCAGTCGCTCGCCGTCTTCGCGGCTTTGTGTATAGGTGATATAGGGTATCTTCTGTTGCGGGATGAAACTGATGATGCGGCGTTCGGAGAGGTTCTTCAGAATCATGTACACCTGCTGCTGGTTTTTCAGGTTGGCCTGCTTGGCCAGAAAAGGTAGGTCGATGTAGGCGTAATCGGAGAAGAGGCCGCCATAGTTGCGTAGCAGAGCGGTGATGACGTTGTTCTCGTTGGGCGACAGATGGTCGAGCAAATAGAGCTTGTCGCGGGTGATGAGGAAGTGTACGCGAGCCTGTGTGTCGCGCTCCTCGTCGTAGTCGATATAGCCGGCGCGCATGAGTATCATCAGCGCAGCATTCACTTGTAAGGGGAACAGGTGGAAGTTGTGGCAGAAGAGGTCGATGTTGAACTGGAAGGCGTGACCATAGCCGCTACCGACACCAATCTGGTAGAAGTAGGCGAGGGAGTCGTAGACACGTCGGATGTAGTCTTTGTCGGGGAAGTTGTCGGCGATGCGCTTTTTGAGTTTCAAATCGTCGCTGTGGTTGTAGAGGAGCACGGCATAGGACTTGTTGCCGTCGCGACCAGCACGACCAGCTTCCTGGAAGTAGGCTTCGAGGGAGTCGGGACAGTCCATGTGTATGACGAGGCGCACGTCGGGCTTGTCGATACCCATACCGAAGGCATTGGTGGCCACCATGATGCGTACGTGGTCTTCGTGCCAGAACTGTTGCCGCTCGTCGCGTGAGACGCTGTCGAGTCCGGCGTGATAGGCCAGAGCGTTGAAACCGAGTTTGTTAAGGTGGTCGGCAATTTCTTTGGTCTTGCGACGGCTACGCACGTAGACAATGGCGCTGCCGCTGACACTACTGAGGATATGGGTGAGTTGACCGAGTTTGTCGTCGGTGGTCCGCACGACATAGGCGAGATTGCTTCGCTCGAAACTCATGCTGAAGACGTTCTTCTGCTCAAAGAGTAGGCGTTCCTGAATGTCGTCAACCACCTTGGGCGTAGCGGTAGCAGTGAGGGCGAGAATGGGGATGGGTGAGGTGTTGCCCGACTGACGGCGCTGGACGCTGTTGGCGAGCAATTTGCGGATGTTGGCAATCTCGAGGTAGGCTGGTCTGAAGTCGTAGCCCCATTGTGAGATGCAGTGGGCCTCGTCTACGGTGACGAAGCTGATGTTCATGTGGCTAAGCTTCTTCTGGAAAAGGTCGGAGGCAAGTCGCTCGGGTGATACATAGAGAATCTTGATGCCTCCGAAGATAGCGTTCTCGAGCGTTTGTATGATGTCGTCGCGCGACATGCTGCCATAGATGGCAGCTGCGCGGATGTTGCGTTGCCTCAGGTGGGCCACCTGGTCCTTCATGAGGGCTATAAGCGGGGTGATGACGATACAGACGCCGTCGAGAGCGAGTGCTGGCACTTGGAAGGTAATGCTCTTGCCTCCACCAGTGGGCATGAGTCCGAGGGTGTCGCGCCCTTCACCGATGCTCTCGATGATGTCGCGCTGCACCCCCCTGAAACTGTCGTAGCCCCAATAGCGCTTGAGGATGGACAGATAGATGTCGGTGTGACTGCTACTCTTCTTCTGCGGGTCGGATGTCTTCAATTTGCAGCTGCACGTCGTTGTGCTTGTAGATGTTGTCTTCAATAGTGTAGGCAATGTCGAACGAGCGCTTGCTCTTGATATAGCGTGCAGAACCGCTCTGTCCGAAGGCGATGCCGTTCATCACGTTGTTCGACTTGGAGTCAACGAGTTCGAGCTTGATGTGCTCCTGTTCGCGACCGACCACCTTACTGGTGCCGAAGTCGTAGACACCAGTGGTGCAGAAGAGGGGTTTGGCGTTGTGTGGTCCGAAGGGGCCGAATCGCTTCAGTTCGTTGTGCATCTTGCGGGTGATGTCCTTGAAGTCGATCATGGCGTCGATGTCGAGCATGGCCTCGGTCTGTTCGGGCTGTATGTGTTCTTCTACGTATTTCTGGAATCGGCGACGGAACTCGGGGATGTCGTCCCAGCGCAGGGTGAGACCTGCGGCATAGGTGTGTCCGCCGAAGTTGACGAGCAGATCGCGGCAACTCTTGATGGCAGAGTAGACGTCGAATCCAGTGACGCTACGTGCTGAGCCAGTGGCGAACTCCTCGTCGCGTGTGAGCACCACGGTGGGTCGGAAATAGATTTCGGTGAGGCGTGACGCGACGATGCCGATGACGCCCTTCTTCCAATTCTCGTCGTAAAGCACGATGCTGGAGTGACGCTTCTGGCTTTCAATGCGCGACACGATTTGGTTGGCCTCCTCGGTCATCTGCTTGTCGATGTCCTTTCGCTGCTCGTTGTACTCGTTGATGTGCTTCGCCTTGTTGAGGGCCGTGGGGAAGTCGCGCTCTACGAGAAGGTCGACCGACTCCTTACCGTTCTCCATGCGTCCGGAGGCGTTGATGCGCGGTCCAATCTTGAACACAATGTCGCTCATGGAGAGGTCGCGCCCGCTGAGTCCGCAGATGTCGATGATGGCCTTCAGTCCGACGCTGGGGTTCTGATTGAGTTGTTTGAGCCCGTGGAAGGCGAGAATGCGGTTCTCGTCGGTCACCGGCACAATGTCGGCGGCGATGCTCACCGCCACGAAGTCGAGCAGGGGTATGAGTTGCGAGAAGGGAATGCCGTTGTTTTTGGCAAATCCTTGCATGAACTTGAAGCCTACGCCGCATCCGCAGAGATGCTTGAAGGGGTAGGAGTCGTCTTCGCGTTTGGGGTTGAGAATGGCCACCGCGGGAGGCATGGCCTCGTCGGGAACGTGGTGGTCACAGATAATGAAGTCGATGCCAAGGGTCTTGGCATACGCGATTTCTTCGATTGCCTTAATGCCGCAATCGAGAATGATAATGAGTTTAACACCTGTTTGCTGTGCGTATTCGAGTCCCTTTCGGCTGACACCATATCCCTCTTCATAGCGGTCGGGGATATAGTAGTCTACATTGGAATAGAACTGCAACAGAAACTTGTACACCAATGCGACGGCCGTGCATCCGTCAACATCGTAGTCACCATACACTAGAATGCGCTCTTTGCGCCCCATGGCATCGTTCAGTCTGTCTACGGCCACATCCATGTCCTTCATGAGGAATGGGTTGATGAGGTCGCCCAGCTGAGGCCTGAAGTAGCGCTTGGCCGCAGGCTCGGTGGTAATGCCGCGCCGGATGAGTATCTGTGCCAGAATGGGCGAGATGCTCATCTTCGTCCCCAGCACTTCAGCTGCCTTCTGTTCTTCTGGTGTAGGTGGTACGTAATTCCATTTGAAATGCATTTATATATTTATTTTTATTCTTTCCGCTGCACGGGGGATTACCGTGATTGTACCTGTTACTAAGGCTTGTTTTCCATGTGGCATTTTTCGGGCTTACACATTGTTCTTGTAGCCACTTACCACATACCTTTCAACACGAAATATGGGTATATTTCGAATAGGTACACAATAATCCGCGGTAAAGTTACGGTTTTTTTTGGAACAAAAAGCACTTTTTTACATAAAAAATGCTAAAAGTGCTTTTTTCGCCATTATCATGGTAGAAAAGGAAGAAGTGAGAAGAACGCTATCTTCTCACTTTCTTTCTGTTCTTGCCATGCAAGTTTCCTTTGGACGATTGCACAATGACGATACCCTTGTAGTCGTTTCCCACGCGCTGTCCCTGCAGGTTGTAGATGGGTGCCGAGTCGTCGGCATCTACAGTACTGCTGACAGTGTCGATGTTGGTGGGAACGGTGTTAAGGCTATAGGGCAACCAGTCGGTGCCGTCGAAGTAATAGACCGTCCAGCCTTTCTCCATCGCCGTCGCCACGTTTGCCATGGTGCAGACGTTCTGCTCCGTGTCGCTACTTGCGTCGTAGACGTAAAGGGCGGGAACTGTCCTGTTTGTCATGTTAGGAAGATTGTCCATCAGATAAGTCATCTTGCTCTCATCGAGCTGATTGTTCTGGCAATACACGGCAGCATTGTCGGCGCACTCAGTCAGGTACATGTTGGAGATTTTGTTGTTGCTTACGTCAATGGTTTGCAATGCGGTGCAGTCTGTCACACTAAGCCACGACAGGTTGCTATTGTTCCATCTCAAGGTCTCCAGAGCCGGGTTTTCTGCCACATCCACCTTGACAGTCTTGTCGTGGTCATAAATGCTTCCGTCAAAAACCAACTCTGTAAGTCCCGTATGTTCCACAGTGAGCATGTGCACGGACGTATGTATAAAGGTTGTCAAAGCGGGGCAGTTGATGATGGCCATCTCCTGACTGTAATCGTTGGGGGAACTGCTGCAGTCGAGAGTTTCCAGTTTCGGACAATTATATAAACCAAATTTAGTCAGGGTGGTATTGCTGAAGTCAATTGTCTTCAGTTCGGCAAAGCCACCTTCAGTACCATCTATTGTCAGCGTGTAGAGTGGGTTGTAGGAACAGTCAAGAGTTACTAGTGCAGGGCAGTTTGACAACGTCATATTCATGATCTGGTTGTGGCTGCAGTCCATGGTTTGCAACGCTAAGTTGTTGACTGCCGTAAACGACCTCATACTTTCAGCATCGTGTATTGTTAGCGATGTGAGGCCGGTATTGTCAAAACTCATCATATACGACATAGTTGGTGTGAAGGTAAGGGTTGAGAGGTTAGGACAATCCTTGACGGTTAAATTGTAAGCGGGATTGTTTTCGGCCTTAAGGGTCTGCAAAGACGGCATGTCGGCAATATTCAGTATCGGGATGTTATTGTTTTCGCAGTTCAATTCCTTCAGTGCCGGACATGCTGACAAGTCGAGCTGTTGGGAGAGTTGGTTGTTGCTGATGTCGAGTGTTTCTAAAGCAGGGCAACCTGTCAGCTCAATCGATTCAGTGAGAATGTTGTTGCTGCAGTCCAGGGTTTTCAGTCCCGGAAGTGAGGACAGATAAAGTCCTTTCACATGGTCGTTCTTGCAGTCAATAGCCTGCAGCATCTGACAATTGCTAATGGTCATGGAAAGTTCGGCATTGCCGCCTTCTGAGGTCAGTGTCTTTAATTTTGAACAGTCTTCCACAACCAAGGTTTTTAAATTTGCCTGGTTAATCGCCAGTTGTGTCATGGCTGTGTTTTGAACTTTCATGAGGTCGCTGACTGTGTAACTGCCGATGTCCGTAAGGGCGGGACATGAAAGCAAGTAAAGTGATTCCAGGGGGTTGCCCTCGCAGTTCAGCGTCGCCAGCTTTGGCATGCTGCCAATGGAAAGAAGCGTTGCGGCGCAGTTAGAACAATTGAGCGAAGTCAGTTCGGCACAATTCTGCAGGGATACACTTGTTAATTGGTTGTTGCTGATGTCGAGTGTTTCCAATACCGGACAATCATTTAGCATTTCCAGTTGCGTCAGCTTGTTGTTGCTGGCATTGAGCGATTTCAGCATACTAGTGGTGTCGTCATAATACCATATTGAAAAATCCAAAGATTCCAGTTTGTTGTTGCTGCAGTCAAGGGTCTCCAGGCTACAGCAATTTGTCACATACAATTCTGTCAGTTGGTTGTTGCTACAGTCGAGGGTCTTCAACTTGAGAGCATAACGTGCGTCGAGATATTTCAATTCGCTCCCGTACTTTCCCCTTATCGTCAGTGTTTCCAATTGACGGCAATTATACAAATGGAGGCTTTTAAGGCTTGTACAGCCGGAACATGAAAAGTTCTCCAAAAACCGAAAATGATTCAAGTTGAGTTCAGTCAGCTTGGTTCCAGAAACATTTAAGGTTTTCATAGCATCATTATGATTGTCCCCGTATGAGGTGTCGTAGTAGTAGTACAAATTCAGCGAGGTGAGATTTGTGCAATAGGCGCATGACAGATTTTCCAACTCCGTAAGTGCCGACACGTCGAGCGCCGTGATGTTCGTCTGGTTGCAGCTCAGCGAGGTCAGCTTGGTTAAGAACTCCACTCCTTGCAGGTTGGAGATGTTTTTGTTCGACACGTCGAGGGCGGTGATGTTGTTGATTTCGTCGGTCGTGAGGTAATCATTCAGGTCGGGGTTGAGCGTCTGGCTGTTCCTGATGAACATGCGGAACGTGTTGTCGGGGAAGTTCGTCTGGTTTAACAACACGCGGTTCTCGTATTCAAAGCGTGCGTAATATCTCACGGGCTGCCCGTTGGCATCGACGAGTGTCTTTGCGCTGGAGGAGAAGTGGGGGTCGGTGTAATCGCAGACGATTTTTATGTAATCGCCCAATGTCATGTTTTTCACATTGCTGAGAAGGTCCTTGTTGTCGTTGGACATTGTCACGTAGGTGTTTTCCCCGCCAGTGATGGTGAAGCTGTTGAGGTCTTTCAGGAGGTTGTTTTTACAAAGTTCAAAGTTGACGTTGGAGTCCTCTATCGTCACGTCGCCACAGTAGGCGGTATTTCCCAGGATGCAGTAAGTGCTTAGATAATCAACATGCGATAGCCTCAAGCTCCAGACATTCTTAATCTTCAGGCTGGAGCCGGAGAACATCTCGATGCACGGCCTGTTTGAGGCAATAATGTCGAGACTTTTGCCCGTGATGGTGACGTTGGCGCCTTGGTAGATGATGATGCCATGATGATCGCTGCTCAATTTTAATTCGCTGAACCCCACCAAGACGACGGTCATGTCGCTGTAGATTTCTATGCCCGTGGCTTTTCCTGTTGAAAACATCATGTCGGTGAGAGTGAGCGTCTTGGCATCGCTGCTGAGCGAGGCGGTGCCGCTGTCGATGCGCGAGTTGTTGGAGTGGTTGTGGGTGCTTCCCGGCTGCAGTTCGTAGCCGCCGACCTTCACATACGCTCCCCATGCCTTGCCGGCAATGGCCAGCAGGGGCAACATGATAAGGATAAGCTTCTTCATAATTGCTAAAGTTTTATGCCGCTCGTTTCGGACGGCTGGGTTAATCATTTAATATCGTTGCAAAAATAGGCAAAAAAAATGAAACTTGCAAATATATTCAACCTATTTTTGAGAAGTTGTTAATTCAAGTCTCGGAAGTTAATGAGTTCTTTGCGAGCAAAGCGACCAAGGTCGAGCGACAGGAGTACAGGAGTTGCAGATGAGGGGCGACAGAGGCCTAAAGAACTGATACTGAACAAGTAACAAGTTTTGTCGCCCATACTGGGCTGGAAAACTTTGAATGATGATAGACCAGGGGCTAGCACCCCTGTCTGTCATCTATCGCACCTTCGGTGCTTTTCCCCGGACACTAATAAAAAATCTAGATTTTTCTCGTCAAAACCTACAGTTTCGAACCAAAAAATCTAGATTTTTCCTAAACGTTTCGGCAATGTGACCAAACACAATCGCCGCGCCTTAACGGGCATTTTGCTTTATCAGATGCCGAGCTTCTTGCGGATTTCCTTAGGAATGGCGTTCTTGTTGACGAGGAAGTCCATCGTGTTAGCTGCTACGAAGGCCTTGGTCATGTACCAGGTTCCCTTGTAGTCGCCATATTCGCCCCAAGAGTTCTTCACCATGTAGTATTCCTTTCCGTTCTGGTCTTTAGCCAGTCCGTAGATGTGCATACCGTGATCGTCGGTGAGTTCCCAGTTGTCGAAGCGGTCCTGACGCATCTGCTGTGTCGGCACGATTTCAGGAGCGTTGATGCCCAGAGAGTCGAGCTTGCTCTTCTTCTCGGAAGAGGTGAGCTTCAGCCAGCGTGCAGCATCGCTACCACTCAGGCTCTGCACCTTCTTTGTGTCGTATGCGATACCGAGGCCCTTGCGGGTAAATCCTTCTTCAGAAACGTCGCCACCCCATGCGATGGTGTAGCCGTTGGCCAGTGCGTTGTCGATGATTTGCATCATCTCGTCCATAGGCACGTTGTAGCTGCGGTCCCAACGCCAGTTGTCCTGTACCTCCACGGGGAAGGCAGTGTAGAAAGGATGATGGGTGTAGCTAGTGATGCTCACATAGTCGTTCCAGTCGAGGCCGAGGCTGGCAGCAAACGACTTCGGGGTGTACTTCTTGCCATCGTAGACGAACTCTTCGGGGCACTCGCCCAGATAGGCGTCGATGATACCCTGTAGTCCGGCTTTCCACTGATTGGAGATTTTCTTGGCAGTGTTCTTGGCGATAGCGCCCACGTAGGGTTCCATCACGCTGAAGAACTCGTTGAAGTTGGCCAGCGAGTCGCCCTGCATAGTTCCGGGCAGAGGCATAGCTGTTTCTGGGCAGATGCCGTGATTCTTGATGACGATGAGTACGTCGCCAGCGCTACCGCCTTGAGAGAACTGGCTGTCACCGTGCATGCGGACGGTCAGTTCGGCGCGCTCCAGATAGTCTTTGTTGGCTACGAACATTTCGCAGAGGTCGTAGGTCTTTCCAGTCTTCTTCAGAATCTCGCTCTCAAAGAAAGAGAGGGTAGAGTAGGCCCAGCATGTGCCAGAGCGGTTCTGGTCCTTGATGGAAGTGATGGGAAGTTCCTTGATGGTGGTGAAGACGGGCTTGTTGTCGTCGGTCTTCTCCTGTGCCATAGCGCTAGTGCCAATCATGGCGAGCAGCGCAAGTGTGAGGATTTTTTTCATATTTAAATATTAATAATGTGATAATTGGTTGTTACTATTGTTTTCTATGTGCATTAGGATTGTGCCATAAAGTCTTCAATGTCCTCTGGATGGTAGGGGATGCGCTGTTCCCCGAGGAATCGGCAACCGTCCTTGGTGATGAGAATGTCGTCTTCGATGCGGATGCCTCCAAAGTCTTTGTAGGTTTCGAGCAAGTCGTAGTTCAGGAAGTCCTTATGAAGTCCTTGCGCACGCCAGTCGTCGATGAGTGCGGGAATGAAGTAAATGCCGGGTTCGTCGGTCATGACGAAACCTTCCTGGAGGCGTTTGCCGCAACGTAGAGCGTTGGTGCCGAACTGAGTGGATGGCTGCGTTTCTTCGTCGAATCCCACGTAGTTCTGGCCGAGACCCTCCATGTCGTGCACGTCGAGTCCCATCATGTGGCCCAGTCCGTGAGGCAGGAACATGGCGTGGGCACCAGCTTGTACGGCTTCTTCGCTATCGCCCTTCATCAGCCCAAGCTCCTTCAGTTGTTCAGTCATCAGGCGGCAGACGTTCATGTGAACATCGTACCAGCGGACGCCGGGTTTAGCGACCTCGAGGGCGTAATCGTGACAGGCTTCCACAATGCTGTATATCTCCAGCTGTCGCTGGGTGAACTTTCCATTGACGGGGAAAGTGCGCGTATTGTCCGAACAATAGTTCTCGGCATTCTCGGCTCCAGCATCGCATAATGCTAGACGTCCACTTTCGAGCAGGTTGTACGATGGGTTGCCATGCATGATTTCCCCGTGCTGTGTGAAGATGGTGGCAAAACTCTCGTGCTCTCCCATCGAATGGGCCATTCCATCGACTTGTCCGCCGATGTATTTCTCAGTGACACCAGGCCGTGTGAGCCGCATGGCGTGGGTATGCATCTGGTAACCAATGGCACAGGCTTTTTCAATCTCTGCAATCTCACGGTCTTCCTTTATCTGACGCATGGCGACGATGGCCTTGATGAGTTTGACACTTGCGGCAGCCTTTTGTTCGCTGGGATGCAAGCCAAGTAGGTCCATCAGCTGGATCTTATTGTCATGGCGATAAGGCGGTAGGAAATGAATCTCACGACCCGTGCGCCGTGCCTCGTCCACGATGGTCTTCAGTTGTTTGGAGGGAGCAGTATGGGCAACGCCACTCTGTGCGGCCAAGTCGCTCACGCTGTCCACCGAGCCATACCACACGATGTCTTCAATATCGATATCGTCGGCAACCAGCGTTTCCGTTTGCGCATCGATATCGATGACGCCAACCAAACCGTCGCGCCTCAGTCCGAAATAGTAAAGGAACGACGAATCCTGCCTGAACGGATAATAGGCGTTAGCGGGATAGTTGCAGGGTGACTCGTTGTTGCCAAATAAGATGATGATGCCGTTCTCGACCAAGCTGCTTAGGCGGGAACGACGCTCTTTATATACTTCCTTGTTAAACATAATTGTTCTAAATGTCGTTTATTTGATGCAAAGATACGCATTTATATTTATAATTCATCCAAATGAAATGATAATTAACTGAAAAATAGTTATCTTTGCAGTCGAATCTGACCTTAGCGGTCGCAGAACTGCGATAAAAAGTAATGAAAGTAAACCGAAATGTAGGCCTTGTTCTGGAAGGAGGTGGCATGCGCGGCGTGTTCACTAGTGGTGTGCTCGATGCCTTTATGCGTAATGAATTGTGGTTCCACTATGTGGTGGCTGTGTCGGCAGGCGCCTGTAATGGCATGTCTTACATCAGTCATCAAATTAGGCGTGCACGGCTCTCGAACATCGACCTTTTGGCCCGCTACAAATACATCGGCATTCGACATCTGGTGACGCAGGGATGTATCTTCGATCAGAAACTTCTCTACGATGACTTTCCCAACAAACTTTTGCCGTTCGATTGGGATGCCTATTTCAGCAATCCGACAGAGTTTGAGATGGTAACTACCAATTGCAGAACCGGACAGGCTTGCTATCTTTCGGAAAAACACGACAAGCAACGCTCGCTTGATATCGTGAAGGCCAGCAGTTCGCTTCCTTTCGTCAGTAAGATTGTAGAGGTGGACGGAGAGCCGATGCTCGATGGAGGTATTGTTGACAGCATTCCGTTGATGCGGTCGATAGAACGCGGTCATGCGTTCAATGTGGTGGTCTGCACGCGCAATCGGGGTTACAGAACACGGGAGCGAGACCGCAAGATGCCTCACTTTATTTACAAGAACTACCCTCGGTTGCGTGTGGCGCTAAGCCATCGTTGTGAAGTCTACAACGAGCAGTTGGAAATGATTGAGCGGATGGAAGACGAAGAGAAAATCATCTGCATCCGTCCTGAGAGACCACTGGAAGTGGACAGGATGGAGAAAGACGTTGAGAAACTGGAACGGCTTTATGAGGAAGGCTTTGCGCTTGGTGAGCGTTTCTGCCGCGAGAATTTTGCCTCGATTTAGGCTAGATGTAGCATCAGTGTCTCAAGGTTCTTCTGGCGAGTGGCATCCATGATGAGGAAAATATCAATAAGCCACCAGACACCGCAACCGCCACCAGTGAGCAGTTTTCCAATACCCATGCCAACGTCGCCGATATAGAAACGATCGACGCCCACTGTCCCTACCAATATAGAAAGGATGATTGAGATAGTTGGATCCTTCATCTGCATCAGCAGTAGCTGAAGCGATTGCTCGTCCATTCTGCGATACATGACGCGGTTCTTGAGTGATTCAATGCTCACGGGCGGCAACTTGTCCGCATAGGCCATGAGTAGTTGGTTGATTCTTTGTTCGTCCATATTCTTTTTTATTCCTTTGGCTCAATTCTGATAATGGTGTCGTTGTTCAGATGTGTAGGATGTTTCTCACCACCATCCAAGCGAAATAGCTAAACACGTAGAACATCACCACAAATTTGCTTTCGGCAAAGCGTTGCACCTTTTGTTGCCAATCACCTTTCAGGAAGAACCTTTCGACGATTAGCAACAAAAGATAGGGTGCAGCATATATGAGGAACCAGTTGTAGCGTAACGCTCCCACGACGTCGCCATGAAGCAATGCATGGGCGGCGCGCTGCCCACCGCATCCCGGACAACTAAGTCCTGTCAGCAGCTTAAACGGGCATTTCGGCATCCACATACTCTCTGCTGGGTCCACCAGTATGAGTAGTGTCAATGCCACCAGCAACAACAGTCCTATTACTATTTTCTTCAATCAGTCTTACATGTTCTGCATCGTGCTTTGTACAATGGCAAAGCCGTATATAGCAAAGTAGATGATCTGGATGATTAGACCAATTACAATACCGATAATGCTCCACTTCTTAGCTTCAGCAGCTTCGGCAATGGCAGCCTGATACTGACCGGTGTTATAGAGGTTGTCTACCTTCGATGCCTTGATGATGGCATAAATTCCTAAGGGCAGACAGCAGCACAACGTGGTGAAGATGGCCAGAATGAGGTTGTTGTTTGGCTTCATGGCTGGTTGGTTGTAAGCCTGATTATACCCCTGCTGAGGGTTGTAGCCTGGTTGTGGATTATAGCTCTGTTGAGGGTTGTAACCCTGCTGTTGCTGGGGGTTATAGCCCTGCTGTTGTGGCTTGTAGCCCTGACCGTATTGGCCATTGTTCTGCGGCGTGTAGCCTTGTCCGTTGGGATTGTTGTCCATTTCGTTGATTTTTAAGAGGTTTATGTTTATAAGTCTTCAATATTCATTTGATGAGAAGATGTCCGTAACTTGTTATTCCAGAACCGTTTACTTCAGCAAGTCGGGACGTAGCTTCTTGGTGCGCTCGAGGGCCTGTTCCATTTCCCATTCCTTGATTTTGGCCTCGTGGCCGCTCAATAGGATGTCGGGAACGCGCCAACCTTTGTATTCGGCCGGTCTGGTGTAGATGGGTGCGGCGAGAAGATCGTCTTGGAAACAATCTGAGAGAGCACTCTGCTCGTCGCCCACTACGCCAGGAATGATACGTACGATGGCATCCGCCATGACGGCTGCCGCCAATTCGCCTCCTGTCAACACATAATCTCCGATGGATATTTCACGGGTGATGAGGTGGTCTCTGATGCGCTGGTCGATGCCTTTATAGTGGCCACATAATATGATTATGTTGTTGAGTAGCGACAAGTCGTTGGCCACATGCTGGTTGAATTGCTCACCGTCGGGCGAAGTGAAGATGACTTCATCGTAGTCTCTTTCAGCCTTGAGTGCCGAGATGCATCGGTCGATGGGCTCAATCTGCATCACCATTCCCGCGAAGCCACCGTACGGATAATCATCCACTCGGCGCCATTTGTCGAGCGTATAGTCACGCAAGTTGTGCAGATGAATCTCTGCCAATCCCTTCTTTTCGGCCCGTGCCAAAATGGATTCGTGAACAAACCCTTCAAGCATTTCGGGCAGAACGGTAATGATGTCTATTCTCATTTCGATGACAAAGATACGTTATTTTTTCGAAACTTCCATCATTCTGTTTCAATATTTTTAAAAGAAATGTCGAAATGCTTGTCGAGAGGTGTTTCTTTTTGCTTTTCTTTTGGGGATAAAGTTGTGTTCAAAGCACATTTCTTTGGGTTTTCGGAAGCCTCATAACTATGCGACAACCCTTAAAAAAACTTACATATAGGTGCCTATTTCGCTTAAAAATAGCTAAAAGTGTGGTGTTGTAGAGAATCGAAAAAAGCATTTTTTTCGTAACTTTGCAATGTACAAAAATCCCAAAATTATTAGTTTATGTCAAAGACAATCCAATTGCAAATCGACAAGAGCCGCACGCTTCTGGAAGGACTTCGTCAGAACCTTGGTGAACTGAAGGCGCACGGCATGAGTGAAAACGACCTCCAGACGATGGAGAAAGAGTTGGGCCAACTGGCCGAAATCAATGAGCAATGCGATGCTATTCGTGCAGATCTCTCGCAAAAAGTGAAGCACATGAACGGTATTCTCGACGGTGTGAAGCGGTCGTTCGTGGAGAAGAAGAAAGTGATAAAGGTGAACTATCCGCAAGAAGAGTGGGCGAAATACGGTGTTCTGGACAAACGTTAACTCAACCACTTTTAAGCGATTCCCTCTTCTTTTTTAGAGCGATATTCTTCAATAGCCATAGATCTCGCGAAGTTTTTCGGCAAGTGCATTGCCCCGCAGGTCTATGGCTATGATTGTTCCTTCGCCATCGAGCAGGATGTTTGCGGGTATCGACATGATGCCATAGGTCGAAGCGGCAAGCGATTTCCATCCCTTCAGGTCGGAGATGTTGGGCCAATCCATATTGGTATCTATGATAGCTCGCTTCCAGTTCTCGGCATTCTTGTCGAGCGAGATGCCCACCACGTTGAACCCTTTCTGATGGTACTTTCGGTAAGCGGCAACTACGAACGGCATCTCACGTCGACATGGAGTGCACCAACTGGCCCAGAAATCCACCAGCACATATTGTCCGCGACCGCACCATTCGCTCAACTTTCGGGGACTTCCCGAGGCATCGTTCATCGTGAGATCGGTGAAGGGCAATCCCGGATGCCGCTTTTCCAACCCAGCTAGAATGCGTTTTGGCTGGTCCATTGCCGGGTGATGGTAATAGTCTTTCTCGGGATTGATGACACTCTTCAGCGTCTCATAATCCATTTGTTGGCATATCTGACCAATGAAGGCGGCGGGAATCATGTTGTCCTGATTCTGCTTGATGGCGTCCATCATGATACTATCTCCCCGCTGGTCGATGCTCTTCATGGCGTTGTCCATCTTCTTCATCAGCTCTTCCATCTCCTTATCCGAGGCTACCGTCTTGGCTTGTAGTTCGGTGTAGGTCTCAAACGCTTCTGCGCTCAGGTCGTCGAGTTGTCGGCAGATGTTGTTGTAGCGCATCGTCTGTTCCGAACCGGTCACCGTTCCATCCAGCATGTTGGCCGTCACATGAATGCCGTCGGCAATCAGATAGACCGCCTGTCCACCTTCTTCCGTCTCCGTTCGCATCTGCATGAAGGTGTTCTTTTCGAGGGTCCTTTTGTAGCTCCATTCACCATTGACTACGGCAACGCTATCCATAACGTCCCTTTGTCCGTGACGTTGCATCAGCACCACGTCCACACCTTCGGGTGCGGTTCCCGATACCGTCAGTTCCACCATCTCCTGGCCCATCGCGCAAAGCGGCACCAGTAGGGTGACCAATGTCAGCATTCTCTTGTTCATGTTTTTCCGTTTATAGTATTATTGCTGGCAGAGGAGATGTTGGTGGAAGGTGCTTAGTGTGCTCTATTCGTATTCCTTGATCTCCTCTTGTCCAATCATGGCCCTGTAAGAGTTGTGTGCGAGGGCCGTCAGTTCGTCTTCGCCTGGATAGACATACACGGGTGCCAGATACTCCAGTCGGCGACGCAATTCGCCAGTTACGTATTTGCTATTTGCGATAGCGCCGGTGAGTAGGATGGCGTCAATCTTCCCGCAATTCACCGGACCGAGCGACCCGAGGTAGCGTGCCGTCTGGTAGATCATGGCGTCGTACACCAGCTTTGCTTTCTTGTCGCCGTTGGCAATGCGTTGTTCTATCTCTATGCAATTGTTGGTGCCCAGATGAGCGGTAAGACCACTATGCCCGTTCAGTTTGCGCAACATCTCAGCCTCGTTGTATTTTCCACTATAGCAGAGCTTTACCAGTTGTACCGAGGGCAACATTCCGGCTCTCGAAACGCTGAAGGGTCCGTCGCCGCTCAGAGCGTCGTTGCACTCTACGGTGCGTCCGTGCTTGTGCAGACCGAACGACATTCCGCTACCCATGTGGCAGACGATGAGGTCTTGCTCCTCATATTTCACACCATGTTCCCGGCAATAGCGCTTGGCAATCTCTCGTTGGTTCAGAGCGTGCCAGATGGTCTGGTGAGGTAGTTCGGGCAGACCTGTGATGCGAGCCACATCGTCGAGCTCGTCCACCACGCCTGGATCCACCGTGAAGGCATGACATCCCGGAATCTCTCTGGCGATGCTCAGGGCGATGAGCGACCCCAGATTGCAGGCATGATGCAAGCGCGGATGCTTCGTGTCTTCTATCACTTTGTCGTTCAGCTCGTAGACGCCACTCTCGATGGGTTTCACCAGTCCGCCCCGACCCACCACGACGTCGAAGTCTTCTTTCTTGTATCCTTCTTCCTCAAGCGCCTCAACGAGTTTCTGCTTGCGGTAGTCGAACTCATCCATAATGAATGGATATTGGCAGAGTTCTTCGTAGGGATGGTTCAGGGTGGCGTGCCATTCGAGGTCTTCGTCGTTGAAGACACCCACTTTCGTGGATACCATTCCCGGATTGATAGCTAAGATTTTCATGATATAGGATTTTTAGTTGTTTCTTTTTTTCCGCTTCAGCTTTCTTGAGCTTCGGCGGGGCGAGTGGGTGGAAGGCATCGCGGCCTCTGCCGCCTTTGCCTAATGGTGCGCCCCTTCGCCTTGCGTATAGCCCTTTTACTCCACCTGTAGACAGGCCATAGCCAAGCTGTTGTACTTGGTTTCGGCGCTATCGCTACGCGATGTGAGCGTGATGGGGCAGCTCGTGCCTTGTAGTCCTACGGCCAGTTTGGTGGTGGTGAAAGCCGTCATGGCCTTGTAGAACACGTTGCCCGATTCGATGTCGGGCATGATGATGACGTCGGCATCGCCCTCCAAAGGACTCTTTATTCCTTTGATGTCGGCCGATTCCTTATCGACCGCGCACTTCAAATCGGTAGGTCCGTCAACGATGGCTTTGCCGAATTCTCCGGCGCGACACATCTCCACCAGCCGCTCGTAGTCGAGTGTGATGGGGAACTTTGGCGACACTTTCTCGGTGCAATGCACCAATGCGATGCGTGGTTCGGTGATGCCGTAGGCCTCGCAAAGGCGGATGCTATAGCGTATCTGAGCGATGCGTTGTTCCAGTGTGGGGTTGGGAATCACGGCCGGGTCGGTCATAAAAAGCAGCTTGTGGTGGCCGGGAATCTTCATGGCCGACACGTGCGACAAGACGTTGCCCACGGGTAGCAAACCCTCTTCGCGGTTGTCTTTGTTGATGATGGCGCGCAGGAGCACGTCGGTGTTCAGGATGCCCTTCATCACTACCTGTGCCTCGCCTCGACGGACTATGCGCACGGCTTCGCGTGCCGATTCCTCCGGCGTGTCGAGATGCACCACTTGGATGTCTGCCCATCCTTCACTTGTGGCCCGCTCAATCGCTTCGCGCGAGTGGTCGTCGATAGCTTCAACGGCCACAACCTTGCAGGGCTGGCGGGTCAGCAGCCTCTGCGAAAGTTCACTAAAGTCTTTTATCTGTTCCATGACGTTGTATTTTGCGCAAAAATACTCAATTTCCCGCAAACCACCAAATAAAAAGCGAAGAATTGCGAAATCGAACAAAAAATAAGAGATACGGACAACGCCGATGGTATGCTTACAGAACGGGTGCGCCGAGTTTGGAAACTTATTTCGCCAATTTTCATGATCAATTCCGCCAATATTCATGACGAATTTCGCCAATATTCGTCATTCATTTCGCCAATTTACCTGAGCCCCCTTTCGAAGTGCGTGATTGAGATTGTATTATTTCGTTGCAAAATGCAATATATCAGATAGTTACGGTTGTAAAATGTCAACGGATAGAAAAGGAAAACTCATCTAGAATTGTAACATCTTGGATTATGTTAAACGAAAAGCGGGCGAATTTTTCTTATATTTCGTACATCAGAATGTCGTCGAATACACTTCTGTTCGGAAAAAGCAAAATATATTTTGTTTTTCGCTCGCTTATTTGTACCTTTGTGGCGCGGTTGATTCAGAGCCGTAATATATAATAATGTAAAGGGAAACCCTATGGACGAGAAACAACGAATTGAGCAGTTGCGAATAGAGCTGCACGACCATAATTACCGCTACTACGTGCTGAACCAGCCTATCATCAGCGATCAGGACTTCGACTTCAAGATGAAGGAGTTGCAAGAGTTGGAGGCTCGTCATCCTGAGTTGGCCGACCCCAATTCACCCACCCAGCGCGTGGGTTCCGACCTGAATCAGGAATTTCAGCAGGTAGCCCATAAATACCCCATGTTGTCTTTGGCCAATACTTATAGCGAGACCGATGTGGAGGAGTGGTTCAATAGCGTGAAAAAAGGGCTGAATGGCGAGGATTTCGAGGTGTGTTGCGAAATGAAGTACGACGGACTGAGCATCTCGTTGACCTACGAAGAGGGTCGTCTGGTGAGGGCCGTGACGCGTGGAGACGGCGTTCAGGGTGACGATGTGACGGCCAACGTGAAGACCATCCAGTCGATTCCTCTGGTGTTGAATCCAGATGCTGGTTACCCGAGCGAGTTTGAAATACGTGGTGAAATCCTCATGCCTTGGAAGGTGTTCGAGCGTCTTAATGCCGAGCGAGAGGCGGCCGAGGAACCGCTATTCGCCAATCCGCGAAATGCGGCCAGCGGCACGTTGAAGAGTCAGAAGTCCGAATTGGTGGCTTCGCGCCAGCTCGATGCCTACCTATATTATCTGTTGGGTGAGAATCTGCCAGCTGAAGGGCATTTCGAGAACTTGGAAACGGCCCGTCGGTGGGGTTTCAAGATATCCGAAGGCATGCGGAAAGTGAAGACTTTGAAGGAGGTCATCGACTATATCAACTATTGGGACACCGAGCGCAAGAATCTGCCGGTGGCCACCGATGGCATTGTGCTGAAGGTGAACTCATTACGTCAGCAACGCGCTTTGGGCTTCACGGCGAAGAGTCCGCGCTGGGCTATCGCCTACAAGTTCAAGGCCGAACGGGCTTGCACAAGGCTCAACGAGGTGACCTATCAGGTGGGACGCACCGGAGCCGTTACCCCTGTGGCCAATATGGATCCCGTGCAATTGGCCGGAACCACCGTGAAGCGTGCAACGCTGAACAACGAAGACTTCATCCGCTCGTTCGATCTTCACATAGGCGACTACGTGTATGTGGAGAAGGGCGGCGAGATTATTCCGAAGATTGTGGGTGTAGACATCGACCAACGTCCCATCATCGCTCAACCCGTTCAGTTCATCAAACGTTGCCCCGAATGCGGTACGACCCTTGTCCGCTACGAGGGAGAGGCCGCTTGGTATTGTCCCAACGATGCTGGTTGTCCACCACAGATCAAAGGCCGCATCGAGCATTTCATTTCTCGACGCGCCATGAACATCGACTCATTGGGGCCGGAAACCATCGACGACTACTTCCGTCACGGACTTGTGCACAACGTGGCCGACCTCTACGATATCGATGTTCAGCAGATCAATGGCGACGGGTCGCGCACGAAATCGGCCATGAAAATCGTCAACGGTATCAAGGCTTCGGCACAGGTGCCCTTCGAACGGGTGGTCTTTGCCCTAGGAATCCGCTTTGTGGGAGAGACGTCTGCCCGTTTGCTAGCACGTCATTTCAAGACGATGGATGCGCTCGCTTCCGCCTCGTTACAAGACCTTCAGGAAGTAGAGGGCGTGGGCGAGGTGATTGCCAAGAGCGTGGTGAGCTATTTCCACAACCCAACCAACCAGCTTATTCTTGAGCGCTTGCGCGGCTATGGTCTACAGATGAGTCTTTCGGAAGAGCAGATGCAGGGCGCATCGGACAAACTTGCGGGGAAGAGTATCGTCATTAGTGGCGTCTTTAGTCAGCATAGTCGCGACGAATACAAAGCCATCATCGAGCAGAACGGAGGAAAGAACGTGGGGAGCATCAGCGGCAAGACGTCGTTCATTCTGGCCGGAGAGAATATGGGACCGAGCAAACTCCAGAAAGCAGAGAAGCTAGGTATCGCCATTGTTTCGGAAGAAGAGTTCCTGAAGATGATTGAATAAACCGAGAAGAAAGCAGAACATGAAGATTATCGTTTCGAATGAGATAGAAAGCGTATGTCCCGGATTCGTTGGGGCATGTGTGGACGCAAAGGTAACCAATAGTACGTATTGCCCAGAGCTATGGGACGAGATACACGCGCTTGAGGAAGAGTTTCGCCGCACGCTCACCACCGAGTCGTTGAAGGAACTGAGCGGGATAGCCGCTACACGTCGAGTGTACAAGGCCTGTGGAAAGGACCCTTCGCGCTATCGTCCAGCCAGCGAGCAACTCATCCGCCGCATGTTGCAAGGCAAGGAACTCTATCAGATAGACACGTTGGTGGACCTTGTGAATCTGGCCAGCATCAAGTTTGGCTATAGCATCGGTGGGTTTGACGCCGATAAGTTTGTGGGCGACACGCTGACGCTCGGCGTGGGACGTAAGGACGAACCCTACGAAGGTATCGGAAGGGGCATGCTCAACATCGAGGGATTGCCCGTCTACCGCGATGAGATAGGCGGTGTGGGTACCCCGACAAGCGATAACGAGCGCACCAAGATGACCATCGAGACGACTCATCTCGTCGTGCTCATCAATGGCTACGATGGCAACGAACAACAGGTGTTGGCCAACGGTCGGTTCATTCAGGAGCTGGTGCGCAAGTATTGCAATAGCGATGGCGGCACCGTTACGCTCTATCGTTGAGTCTTAGAAACCAAAACGCGTCAATCAAAAGGCAGATGGAAAAGACAAAGAAACCCGAACTGGAGTTCTTCCCCGTGGAGATGAACTCGCCCGAACGAGTGAATATAGTGGAGGCAGGCGAGGTTCATGCCGGCTTCCCCTTGCCCGTAATGGATGCTTACATGAACCAGCCCATCGACTTGAACAAGGTGTTGGTGGACCATCCGGCCACTACTTTCATCGTTCGCGTGAAGGGCGACTCGATGATTGACGAGGGGATTGATAGCGGCGATTTGCTGATTGTCGACCGTTCGCTCTATCCTTCGGAGCGCAATCTCACCATTTGCATGCTCAACGGGGAGTTCGCCGTGAAACGCATCGTGCAACGTGGAGGGCGTGTACTTTTGAAGTCGGGCAACCGAAAATACCCGCCCATCGAAGTGCCTACAGGGTCGGACTTCACCGTATGGGGTGTAGTCACGTGGGTCATCAAGAAGAAAAACTAAGCAATTGTAACTAGTAGGTCAGGTCGTTCTGGCCACCCCAGTCGCCATCGGCCTTGAGCGAGAAGGCCTGTCCCGACATCTGGGTTCCAAAGAACTCACCACTCATCTGCGTGATGTAGTTGCGCTGGATGGGCACATTGCTGAAGACTCGTTCCATAACGGTGTTGCCATTACCATCTTCGGCCGTCACGGTCATCTTCAGCGTTCCGGTTTCTTCGTGTGGGAAGGTGTATACTTCGAACACGCCCGGTTTCCCATTCATGTCGGCGGTTACGCCGATGTTGACCGTTTGTCTTGAGTTGACGTTGCCGTATCCCGTGGTTGCATCGAAGGTACTACTACCTCCTGTATAGTAGAACTTCATGTTCTTCACCTCGTTGGGAATGTTGTCGTTGGTCTTCAGACGGAACATTGCCACGCTTCTGGTGAGGGTTAGGTCAACGGTTTGCGATTGTCCGGTAACCGTGAGTTTGCCATAATAGTAGAAGGTATCGCTGATGATGTTGTTGGAGAATGTGATTTTCGTTGGCGAACTGACCGTTGGATTTCCACTACCGTTGTGGGCGATGACCACCAGGTCGTAGATTCCCTCAGCCAACGTCAGTGTGACGGCTCCGAAGTCCTCAGCACCTTTCTCTTGGTTGACGGCTTTCACTTTGGTGTCGTTTTGGAAAATGGCGTACGAAATGCGTGAACAAACCAGATCCACATTGTCGACAGACTTGGTGCTCGTCACGTTCTCAAAGGGCATCATCTCCAGATTATTGATGCGGAGTGTTACGTTACCTTGAGTCGTTTCTTCTGTTTTGTCAACTTTCATTTCTTCGTCGTATGCCTTCTCGCATGCCGTCAGTAGCAGGGCAAAAACGACTACAATCATCCATCTTGTTGTCATAGTTTTCATCATGATATTTGTAATTTGATATGCAAAAGTAATGAAAATTATTGACTTCGCCATTATATTATGTTTCTTTTTTTTTAAAAAATGCATATTCTTGAAGTCGGGTTCATTGCTCGGTAGCTTCGGAGTTGCTTGTTGACCTCTTATCATTAATGTGTTTGCCTTTGTTATTTTGCTTGAGAGAACTTCTGCGACACCTCAAAAAAACTTCTTCCCATTGTTTCTTCCTTTTATTTGTTGATGAGCAGAATTATGTTTATCTTTGCACTCAGAATAGTGGAAAGGAATACCGAAAATGTACATTCTCCATATCGATTGCAATAGTTTCTACGCGTCGTGCGAGGTTTCTCTGCGACCTGAACTGAAGGGCAAGCCCGTTGTAGTGGCAAACTACAATGAGGCCGGAGGCGGCATTATCCTCGCGTTGAGCAAGGAGGCCAAAGCGCTTGGGCTGAAAAGGGGAAATCCGGTGTTCCAGGTGAAGGAGGTGTTGAAGCAAAATGGCGTGACCGTGTTCCCGGCCAACCTCCCGAAGTATGTAGATATGTCGAAACGCATCATGCAGGTGGTGCGAGAACTTGACATTGTTACACGTTTTCATCAATATAGCGTCGACGAGTTTTTCGCCACATTGCCTTATACCAGTAAGACGCAGTTGGTGGAACAA
>JAILAI010000013.1 GCA_024681705.1 Prevotella sp. | reverse complement strand
AACGATGATGGAGAACCCAGTAGCACGGCCGGCAAACCGATATTAGGACAAATCAACAGTCATGAACTTACAGATATACTGATTGTCGTAGTCCGTTATTATGGTGGTGTAAATCTTGGAACAAGTGGTTTGATTGTAGCTTATCGCGAAGCAGCTCTCGATGCCATCAACCATGCTGAAATCGTTGAGAGACAAGTAGAAGAAGAGGTGGTGTTTGATTTCCCCTACATCATGATGAATAGTGTGATGCGTATTGTCAAGGAAATGGAACCCCGTATCGTCGGCCAGACATACGACAACACTTGTCAGCTTCGCCTTTCCATTCGCCGTTCTCTGGCACCTGAGTTGAGATCGCGCCTTGCAAAACTAAGCTTTGAGTCTTGATATATCTGTGGAGAGTGTAAAAGCGAAGTTAGCGTCTGATTATTCCTCTTCTAGCTTCTGGCAACACCAACGTGTCACTTTCATCATCACGGCCATTCCTGGAATCTCCTTGAGCAAATAGTATTTCCCGCTAGAACGAACCAATCTTCCTGAAAGTCCCTTCAGAGGTCCATGCGTCACCATCACTCGGTCACCCTTCTTGAGTTTTGCCTCCGACTCCGTGAGGAATTTCTTCAGCAAAATCTCGGGGTTGCACATAATCATGAACTCATGCATCTGCTTGGCTGGAATCTGGTAATAGATTAAGGAACCTTTTGCCTTCCGAATAATATAGAAATGCCCTTTGTATCGTTCGTCCATCAGCTGTTGTAGCTCCTTGCCATCGACGGTCATCTTTACGAACATCAGATTGCTGACTACGGGACGCAACTCATGCTTTCGTTTTCCATTGCGGTCCATATACACCACATTATGCATAGGCGCGAAACTTTCAATGTCCTTTTCTTTTAGGTACTCAGAAAGTTCCTTCTGCCTAAGCCCGAAGAGCTGAATGCCAAACCAAGGAGTGTTATCGGTCAATGGTTGGGCTTTGTCTACGATTGATGGCTCTTCTTTGATGTCTTTCATTTAGAACTCTGATGTGAAATGGAAACGAATATGCTCGAAATCTTGTTGTGCCATTTGTAGCACATACGATGAGTCGGCAAGAAAGACATCTCGCCCTTCTTTATCTTTGGCCATATACTGATACTTACGCTTCTTGAAGGCTTCAAGTTCCTTCTCGTCATCGGCTTCTATCCAGCAGGCTTTATAAAGATGAACGGGTTCCCAGCGACATTTGGCGTTGTACTCGTTTTCAAGTCTGTATTGAATTACCTCGAACTGAAGTTGTCCTACGGTACCGATAATCTTTCGGTTGTTAAACTGATTGACAAACATCTGCGCAACACCTTCGTCCATGAGTTGGTCAATACCCTTGTTGAGTTGCTTGGCCTTCATGGGATCGTCGTTCTCAATGTATTTGAACATCTCAGGCGAGAAAGAGGGTAGACCACGGAAGTGTAATTGTTCTCCCTCAGTAAGTGTGTCGCCAATCTTAAAGATTCCGTTGTCAGGTAGTCCTACGATATCTCCGGGCCAAGCTTCTTCGATGGTGCTCTTGCGCTGAGCCATGAATTGGGTGGGGGAGGAGAAGCGAACAGTTTTCCCCTGACGCACAAGTAGATAGGGCTGGTTGCGGACGAACTTTCCGCTACACACTTTACAGAAGGCGATGCATGAGCGGTGGTTGGGATCGATATTTGCGGTTATCTTGAAAATGAAACCTGTAAATTTCTGTTCCTCAGGATCCACCATTCGCTCCTCAGCCTTTGTGGGACGAGGACTTGGCGCAATCTCAACAAAGCAGTTGAGGAGTTCTTGTACACCGAAATTGTTTAGGGCAGAACCAAAGAATACGGGTGCCACTTCTGCACTACGGTAAGTATCAACGTTGAATTCAGGGTAGACTCCATCCACCAGTTCGAGGTCTTCGCGCAATTTGTTGGCATCGTCTTCGCCCACTCTCTCTTCCAGTTCCTTGCTATCGATATCTATCTCCACCTTTTCAGTCACACGTTGCTTGTCGGGAGTGAAGAGATCGAGTTTGTTTTCGTAGATGTTGTATACACCCTTGAACTTTGCACCTTGGTTAATAGGCCATGACAGAGGCCTTACCTTGATGCCGAGTTCCTGTTCCAGTTCATCCAGAAGGTCGAAGGGATCGCGTCCTTCACGGTCCATCTTGTTGATAAAGATGATGACAGGAGTGTTCCTCATGCGGCACACATTCATCAGTTTTCGCGTCTGCGCCTCTACACCCTTCGCACCATCCACCACAATGATAGCCGAGTCTACAGCTGTCAGTGTGCGGTAGGTGTCTTCAGCAAAGTCCTGGTGACCAGGAGTATCGAGAATGTTCACTTTGTATTCTATGTCGGTGTCATCGGGCGTATAGTCGAATTCCATTACCGATGTCGACACAGATATTCCGCGTTGTTTCTCAATGTCCATCCAGTCACTGGTGGCAGTCTTTTTAATCTTGTTGCTCTTTACGGCTCCAGCCACCTGTATCTGTCCACCAAACAGCAGGAATTTCTCTGTCAGTGTGGTCTTACCGGCATCAGGATGCGATATGATGGCAAACGTTCTTCTTCTTTCTATTTCTTTCATTTTGTCGTGTGCGCAATGCGTAGTGATAACTGATAGGGCTTGGCGAGTCAGTGCTTTATCCCAGTTTGCTGATGCAAGCCTCAAGACTCTCTTCCCAATAGGGAACTTCAATGCCGTAGGTCTTCTTAATCTTCGTCTTGTCGAGCACAGAGTAGTGCGGACGGTTTGCTGGCGTAGGATATTCCTCTGTGTGAAGCGGCTTCACCTTGCAAGTGTTGATGCCAGCGATGCGATGAATAGCTTTCGCGAAGTCGTACCAGCTGATTACACCCTCGTTGGAGAAGTGATAGACGCCAGGAACTACACCTTTATTGATGGCAGTCATGATGACTACGGCAAGGTCGCGAGCGTAGGTGGGTGTGCCAATCTGGTCGAAGATGACACCCAGTTCGCTCTTTTCTTTGCCCAGACGTATCATCGTCTTCACAAAGTTATTGCCGAAGCTTGAATAGAGCCATGCGGTTCGGATAATCATGGTCTTCTTACAGAACTTCTGAACGCCCAGTTCTCCGGCAAGTTTTGTCGATCCATAAACGCTGTCGGGACAAGGCGTGTCTTCCTCTAAATAAGGTGTATGTTTAGTGCCATTGAACACATAGTCGGTGGAAATCTGTATCATCCATCCGCCTCTTTTCTCAATGGCGGCAGCCAAATAGGCTGGCGACACCGTATTCAAGGTGGTGCACAATTCCTTTTCGCTTTCTGCCTTGTCAACAGCAGTATAGGCGGCGCAATTCACGATACCGTCGATTTTGTTCTGAGCGACAAACTGCTCTACGGCCAGCTGGTTGGTGATGTCAAGTTCTTCAACATCGGTATTAAACCAGCGGTGTTCTGTGTTCTCTTTTTCCAGCAACTGCATCTCGTTTCCGAGTTGTCCGTTGCAACCTGTAATGAGTATGTTCATAATTCGAGTTCTCCTGCTTTATCTTTAAAATAATAATCGTTTAACATTCCAATAAATGTGGTGATTTCCTTGATGGCATGCGTCGTATCTGGACTGATGTCCTTCTTCTGCAATCGTAGCATCATCACGCCATAGAGGGCATCGAAGCATGTCTCCACTTCACTCTCCTCCTTCTTCTTTCCTCTATTTCTTAGCTCTACAATATAGGGAAGCACGCGGTAGTATTCGCTATTATAGAATGGGAACTTCGTACTCCCAAGTAGTTGTGCGTTCAGTTCCACCAACTGCATCATCACCACCTTGTTGATCTGGAGATGTCCATTCTCTCGACATCCCTCCTGATTCATCATTCTCACGAGGTCACCGAACCAGTCGGTCATCTCTTCCTTCTGCTCTTCGTCGTAGTCGAAGCGTTCAATATATTCCTTGCGGATGCGACTCAAGGAGCATCCGTAGGCCCTGATAATGTCTTCCACCTGCCACATGTAGAGCAGGTATTCGGCAATGTTCTTCTTGCGTAATTCTTGTGATACAAACATAATGCTTTGAATAAATCTCAACGATACCCAAATATCGCCAAATGGACACTAATAGTGGGGAAGTTTATAGAGGTTGAACACCGTTCCAAACAATACAATTACCGAAAACAAGATGACGATGGACCCAATCACCTTATTTATAATAAGAATACCGTTCTCATCGAAAATGGTGCGAACCTTGTCCACTAGCCATGTAAGACCATACCACCAGAGAAGTGCTCCCAACGGAATGCTTAGGAAACCTAGACACATCTCTATGGGGTGATTGGGGATGACAAACGAGAACTGAGCGTAAAGGGCAATGAAAAGGAATATGATGAGCGGATTGGAGAATGTGACGAGAAAAGCTGTAATGCCGTTGTGAACCAGCGATCCTTTCTGGTTTCCACTTCTATGCATGTTCTTCATGGGGTTGGAACGATAGCAGAAGATGCCGAAGATGAGAAGGATGATACTACCCAGAATCTGCAGGAGAAACTGGTTTTGTGCATCGTTGATCATATCCATCACGAACGACATGCCCAATACGGTAATGAGTGCGTAAATCATATCGCTGACGGCAGCACCGATACCCGTCACAAAGCCATACCAACGACCTTTGTTCAGTGTGCGTTGTATGCACAGAATACCGACTGGCCCCATCGGTGCACTGGCGATGATACCTATCAGAATACCTTTTAATACAAGGTCTACTATATCTATGTGAAATTCAAATGGCAACATAGCGGATGCAAAGTTACGAACTTTTTTCCAAATAACCTTGCGGCTATTCATTTTTCTTTGTTATTCATGCGTTATTCATCCCTTCTTCAATTCATGGCGCCAAACATCGAAGGTAATCATGTGGTTTTTGGAAGTTTTGTTTTAACAAAAAGCTAATTTGATGGAAAATTGTGAGCTTGACGAAGATGAGTGTAAAAAGTCCCTGGGTGGGTTCTTCGTTTATATAACCCAAAGCAGCAATATTCCACATGGAAAGCAGCGCTTTTACTCATGCAAAGCGACGCTTTAGATGATGAAAAGCGGTGTTTTAGAGGTTTCTCATACATAGTTTATTAAAAAAGGAAACTACTTTTTTCACTTAAATTGCGATTAACCCAAATAGTTCGTTAGGATTTATTTCAGATTTGTATTTGTTTTGAGCAGTCTGGTTGCATCGATATCGAAGGCGTAGCGGGCTATGTCGAGATATAGATGTGAACAAAATGCCAAAAGATATACCGAGATGACATGAATAGACTGAAAACATCAAAAAAGTAATCAATCTTTATCCTAACGACCAATTTGGGTTTTAAACCTACCGACCTACCATGACCACTTGAAAACGCTCGTAAATGCCTATTACAAAGTGCTTTAGACATGGTAGGTCTATGGTAGGTGTTGTTTTAAGACCTACCATTGACCTACCCCTTTATTTAAAGGCGTTTGAGATGTGTTATGGTAGGTTGGTAGGTCTTTTTGTGAAATTTATATCTCATACATTATAGTTTGTTTTTATTTGTGTCCGCTTAAAATATGTTCTTTTTAGAAATGTCAGTTTTTGTCGGACAGCCGAGATTGAGCGCATAGTTCATAGTGATGAGTGCTGTTAGGCTATCGTGCTATTTAGGTTTTCGGGGTTAGTGTAATTTTAAACCCCGAAGGGGTGACAAGACCACAGGCAGGGGTGGAGCGAAGCGTAACCCCTGACAACAACAACATAAAACGGTAGCTCCGAAGGTGCGACACAAAACGAATGCACCCATTTTAAATCTGTCGCCCCTTCAGGGCTTTCCTTTGGGAATTCTTTTGTCAGGGGTTCCGCTACGCTACACCACCTGCCTGTGCTCTTACCAGCCCTTCGGGCTTTTTATAGTGCATAGTTCATAGTGCAATTAGTGCAATTCAGTGCATAATGTGTATATAACCACGTGTGGGATGTAAGAGTCACAAAAGGCTAAAAATGAAAATAAACCATGTTTTATAGCTATATAGTCAGATAAAATCTTCATTTTTTAGCGGACAGCCGTTGTAAGAGCCTATGGGGGTCTTGTCAAGCGGCAAAAGGCGTAAATATGGAGTTAAAAATATGTTTAGCGGACAGTAATAGTTTGTTTTTAGATTATTGGTAGCGACAAAAGTAGTCAGCTGCTTGTTTACATATTGTTAGAGTTTATGCTCGCCAAGAAACAACCGGATTCTCATCCGTGTTCTTATTTGGAGTAAATGTATCATTGCTATCACAAAAAACGAAGATAGAAGAAAAGATTTCCAAATTTGTTTGTTATTGTCAGATATATTTCCTACCTTTGCCAAATGGAAAATTGATTTAATAACTAAAAGCATACAATTATGAATGAACAAACAGAAATGAAACCGTATGTAATCGGATTGGACTTAGGTGGCACAAACTCAGTC
>JAILAI010000288.1 GCA_024681705.1 Prevotella sp. | reverse complement strand
GCTTTTGGTTGCCTAAAAGTTTGGCTCACGAACAATGTTTGGGTCGGCACAGGGGAAGCCGCGACCTCCAATTTCGGCTCAACGTATATGGTCAGGATGGCGATATGGCCAGCTTTTGCGGAATGGATCTCGTGGTTTGTCCAAGGAGTTAACGAAGGAAAAAATTCCCTCGTTGAAACGGGTCTTAAAAGAGAAATTTTCATGTTTTATAAGTTGTTGATTTACAAGGTGTTAAAACATATATTTTAAATCGATAATGCAACAACGTGAAATATTATAAAAAAACTTCCTCCGAAAGGCCAAAAACATTTGGTGGAATGAAAAATTTTTCGTACCTTTGCACATGTGCTGAGATAGCAAGAGACAGGGGGTGGAGTACGGAATGAAAGGGAAATTCAAAGGGTCGCTATTCGAGTTAACCGGCTGAAAATTCAGCCCGTTGGGGAATCGGCTCAGATTTGAGCCCGTTGGAGACGATGACATATTTGAGATCGCTGGGGAGTCGAACTAAAATTGAATCGTTGAAGGGGCGATAAAGGGCGATTTGAGGCTTGATAGGGCTTTATAGGATGGTATGGGGGAAGATAGGGTATCATAGGATGTCGTGAGACAGCTCAAATCGGAGTTGGGCATACCGGTTTCTTATGAACAAGAGTTAGGTCGAACAAAAGGAAATCTTCAATCTACGGTTCGTCATCGGGGAATGGTGGCCACAGGAACGCTGTGGAAGATGGAGCGAGAGCCAAAAGAAACCACTCCCCGAAACAGAGGAGTAGTTGTGGAATGAGGGTTCTACACTCGATGGCGAGAGTCAAAGAAACCACTCCCCGAAAACAGAGGAGTGGTTGTGGAGAGAGGGTTCTATTCCTTGTGGTGAGTGCTCTGCCACCGCTATTGGAGATAGCCCGGAGGTGGTGGCCAGACGCTACTTTGTAGTGATTCTGAACAGCTTGATGAAGCCCGTCATGGTGAGGATTTTCTGAATCTCTCCGTTGACATTGCTCAGTAGCAGAGAGCCGCCCTTTACGGTGCTCTCCTTATTCAGCTTCAGCAATCCGCGAAGTCCGAGGCTGCAGATGTATTCGAGCTCGGAGCAGTCGATTTCTATCGGTTTGTCGGCATGGTCCATGAGCGGCTGGATGTCTTCCATGAACTGAGTGGCGGCATTGGTATCGAGCCACCCTGTGAGCTGGCACAGGTAGCCTCCGTTTTTTTCTTCTATTTTCATATTCGTTTTATTGTAATGGGGTTAAGGGATAAAGAATGTTCACGATGAAGATGTTGGCAGCCAGGATGATCAGGTTCATGAGCAATCCGATGCGCATGAAGTCGCTGAAGCGATAGCCACCGGGACCATATACCAGCATGTGGGTGGGCGAGCCGATGGGCGTGGCGAAGCTGGAGCTGACGCTTACCATCAGTGCGATGAGGAAGGGGTAGGGCTCGTATCCAAGTTTCTCGGCAGCCTCGTACATGATGGGGAAGAACATGGCGCCTGCGGCCGTGTTGGAGATGAACTCGGTGATGAACGTTCCGACAAAGCAGATGGCGGTCATCACCACGATGGGATTGCTACCGCAAACATCGAGGATGCCAAAGGCGAGCCGTTCGGCAATGCCCGTCTTCTGAATGGCAACGCCCAGCACGACAGAGCCAGCAAAAACCATCAGAATCTCCCAGTTGATGGCCTTCATGGCTTGGTCGACATTGCAACAACGGAACAAGAGCATGGCCATAGCGGCGAGGAAGGCGCATTGTAGCAGAGGGATGACCTTGAGGGCTGAGAGTACCACCATCAGTATCATGATGGTCGTGGAGATGAGCGTTTTCTTGCCGATGTTGGGCACCTGCGAAGAGTCGAAGAACTGCACCTGCGAGGATAGTTTGTCCGTGCTGATGTTCAGTCGTGGCGGACATTCGAAGAGCAGTGTGTCGCCTGCTTGCAACACTACCGAACGAGGCGACTGGTTGATGCGCTCACCGCGTCGGGCTACCGCTACGAGCGTCATGTTGTTCTCCTTCTCGAAAGTGCTTTCGCCGATGGAGTTGTTGATGAGGCTACTTCCAAAGTTCACGTAGGCGGTGCGTAGCTGGCGGTTCTTGTCAATCTCGCTCATGGTGAACACGTGGTGGTCGGCATTCACCAGCCCGTGGCTCTTGCGCAGGTCGAGAATCTCGTCCACTTGTCCGGCAAATACCAACCGGTCGCCACCCATGATGATTTCGTCGTCGGGAACAGGCGAGGTGACGTCGTCGTAGTGCACAATCTCGATGAGGCTACCCCCCTGAACGTTCGTCAGACCTGCCTCTTCTATCGTCTCGCCGATGTGTGGATTGTCCGATGGCACGAGCAGTTCTACGGTGTAGTCGCCGGTCGACTCGAATGCCGACTCAGGCGCCTTGCGGTCGGGTAGCAACTTGCGTAGTGCGATGATGGAGAGAACGCCGATGAACAGGCAGAACAAGCCGGGCACTGTGGTTGCCAGCACGTTCATGGGTGTGCCCGTATTGTCGGCATAAAGGCCCGAGATGATCAGGTTCGGCGGAGTACCGATGAGCGTACATACACCTCCCATGCCCGAAGCATAGCTTAGCGGGATGAGTAGTTTGGAGGGCGAGATTCCCAGCTTCTTCGACCACATCTTGACGATGCCCACGAAGAGAGCCACCACCGTGGTGTTGCTCAAGAACGAACTCAGGGCCGCCACGGGGAGCATCAGTCGCACGACGGCCTTCGAATAAGATTTGGGTTGCCCCAGCAGATGTTTCACTATCCATTGCAGAACGCCCGTGTGGGTGAGTCCGGAGACAACGACAAAGAGCACGCCGATGATGACGACCGATGTGGAACTGAATCCAGAGAACGCCTCCTTGGCATCGAGCACGCCCGTGACGAACAAGATGGATATGGCCCCCAGGAAGACGAGGTCGGCCCGGAGCTTGGTGAACAACAGCACGGAGAACATGGCGAGCACCGTAGCAATGGTGATCCATGCGTAGAGGTTGAATCCTAAAAAAACGATTGATTCCATAGGCATTTTGGTTTTTATTATTGATTGATTTTTTTTGTAAGGGTAAGTATGTTGTAGCCGTCGGCAGAGCGTTGGTAGCTCATCGTGTCCATGATGTTTCGTATCAGATGGATTCCCAGGCCTCCTATCTGCCGATTTTCCAATTCGGCGTCGATGTCTACCTCAGCATATTGCGTTGGGTCGAAAGCCACCCCGTGGTCCTTGATGATCAGCGTCATCAGACCGTTTTTCACGTTGGCCGTCATCTCCACATGTCCTCGCGTTCCTTTCGGATAGGCATAGTTGATAACGTTGGCCACCCACTCCTCGACGGCCAGGTTGAGCATATTCGACGTTTCCTTGTCGATGCCGTGTTCGCGGCATACGGACAGGAAGAATCCCCGCATTCGGCCCACTTCGGCCATCTCGTTCTTCATGATGATGCGTCGCGGAGTCGAGGCCTTTCCTTTCGGGGTCTGACCGTGCCTGATGAACATCAGCGTCAGGTCGTCGCCCTGCACCGTTCCGTCGGCAAACACCGTCACATGTTGCTTCAGGAAGTCGATGATTTCGATGGCAGAGGCATTGCTGTTCTTCTCCACATCGTGCAGAACGCGTTCCTCGCCGAAGAGCCGCCTCTCGCCAGCGGTCGACATATAGGTGGCTTCGGTCAGTCCGTCGGTGTAGAGCAGTAGGGAGGAGCCTTCTGGGAACTCTATCTGCTGGTCTTCATATTGGAAATGGTCCTCGATGCCTGCTGGCAAGTTGGTCTCTACTTCCAGCAATCGGCATTTCCCGTTCTTGGTCACGAATACTGGGGCGTTGTGGGCCGCGTTGCAATAGTTCAGGAGATGGGTCTTCAGGTCGAGCACTCCCACGAAGAGCGTGACGAAGATGAACGAATCGTTGGTTGAGACGATGGCGTGGTTCATCTCTCTGACGATGTTGGCCGCCGATTGGTAGTTGCCGGCCAGGTTGCGGAAGAGTGTGCGCGTGACGGCCATATAGAGCGAGGCGGGAACCCCCTTGCCAGCCACATCGCCGATGATGAAGAAGAGTTCGTCGTTGTCGATGATGAAGTCGTAGAGGTCGCCGCCCACCTCCTTCGCTGGGGTCATCGAGGCGAAAAGGTCGAGGTCGCTACGCTCGGGGAACTCCGTCGGAATCATCCCCATCTGAATGTCGTGGGCAATGGTCAGCTCACTCTGCATGCGCTGGCGGCTTGTCGTCGTCTGCTTCAGGTCCTCGATGTGCTGCTTCAGCGATGTCTGCATGAACTCAAACGAGTTGCGTAGTTGCAGAAGTTCGTCCTTCGAGTGAATTTCGGGTAGCGGTGCGTCGAGATTTCCTTCGGCTATCACCATTGCCGAGTCGGCAAACGCCCGCAATGGCCGCACCATTTTGTAGATGGCATAGGCCGAGCACGAGAAGAGCACCAGCAAACCGAGCACGAAGGCAATGGCACCATAGAAAATGAGCGATTTATAGGCCGAGAGGATGTCGATGCGCGAACACACTACGGCGGCGTAGAGATTGCTTCTTCCCACGGGTTCATAGATGAGTAGCGAGAGGCGCGTTCCCTTGAACACCTCCGTCATTCCACTCTCGCCCGATGTCATCTGGCTCACCATCTTCCGCAATTCAGCTGGGTCAGTCTTTCGTAGAAGCGAGTCGCCCGAATAGATGATTTGACCCTCACCGTCGGCAAGCATGGCAAAGGAATGCTCGTAGGGCTTCAGCTCGCGTATCATTTGGACGAAGTCCGATTGCTTCAGGGTGTCGTTCTTGCTTTCTGCTTCAGCTGCCGCCAGCCGCATGTTCATCACCGTCAGTTGGAGTTGTGTTCTTGCCTTCATGGCCGTTTCCTCCTTCACCGACTCTTCCGAGAAGTACAGATAAGTCAACATTGCCGCCAAAAAGACGCCAGCGGCAATGACCAGTATGGCAAGACTTAGACGTGCGGCAAACGATTTCCACACCGCCAGGTCGTATTCATATTCGAAGGACGGATCCTCAACCATGCCGCAAATTTAACAAAAACTATCAACAAATGTATTTACAAATGTTTCATTCGTGCATAAAGAATGTTAATTTTCACGTTTCTTCACTATTGAAATGTCTTGATAAAGTGGTCGTCCGTATGCCTGCCGGAAAAAGGAATATGAAAAAAGGTCCGATGCTATCACAACATCGGACCCCAACGCAAACTTCAAACAACCTATAAAGGTTGGATGACTATCTTATAAACAGCAATTCGCGGTACTTGGGCAATGGCCAGAGCGAGTCGTCGACAATGAGTTCCAGCTTGTCAATCTGATAGCGGATGTCGTCGAGTTTCGGTTCCACGTCGTCGTGGTAGGCGATGGCCTTCGTGTGCTCATCCTCAATCTTGTTGGCTTTCTTGCGGGCATCAACAAGTTCGTCAACCATGCGCTCAATGTTGCTGGTGCGCTCGGCAATCTCTTCAATGAGCTTGATGTTGCGGGCAGAGAGTTTCGTGGCCTTCTCAGAGGGGAATATCTCGGCCATGTTCTCAACATTCTTCAGCAGCTCACTCTGGTAGTGAGTGGCCACAGGGATGATGTGGTTCATCGTGAGGTCGCCCAGGACACGTGCCTCAATCTGTATCTTCTTCGTGTAGGTTTCCCACTTCACTTCGTTGCGTGCCTCGAGTTCCTTCTTCGTCATCACACCCAAGGCCTCGAACATCTCGATGCTCTCTTTGTCAAGGTAGCGCTCGAAAATCTTCGGACAAGACTTCTCGATGTCCAGACCTCTCTTCTCTGCTTCGGCAACCCACTCGTCGGAATAGCCGTTGCCATCGAAACGGATGGGCTTGCAAGTCTTGATGTCTTCGCGCAGAATGTCGATGATGGCGTGGAACTTAGCCGAGTGGCCCGTACCTTCGAACTTCTTCTCAGTCTCAGCAATGCGGGCGTCGACGCGCTTCTTGAACGATACAAGAGCTTCGGCCACCGACGAGTTCAGGGCAATCATTGCGCTAGCACAGTTGGCTTCAGAACCTACGGCGCGGAACTCAAAGCGGTTGCCGGTGAAGGCGAAGGGCGATGTGCGGTTGCGGTCGGTATTGTCGATGAGGAGTTCAGGAATCTCGGGAATATCCATCTTCATACCTTGTTTGCCGTCCATAGCGAGGATGTTCTCTCTGTCGGCCTTCTCGATGTGGTCGAGCAATTCGCTGAGCTGTTTGCCCAGGAAGCTGGAGATGATGGCTGGAGGAGCTTCGTTGGCGCCCAGGCGGTGTGCATTGGTCGCACTCATGATCGAAGCCTTCAGCAACCCGTTGTGTCTATAAACGCCCATCAGTGTCTCTACGATGAAAGTGGCGAAGCGAAGGTTCTGCTCGGGTGTCTTTCCAGGTGCATGGAGCAGCACGCCATTGTCGGTGCTCAGCGACCAGTTGTTGTGCTTACCCGAACCGTTGATGCCAGCAAAGGGCTTCTCGTGTAGCAATACGCGGAAACCGTGTTTGCGAGCAACGCGCTTCATCACCGACATGAGCAGCATGTTGTGGTCAACGGCAAGGTTGGTCTCCTCGAAGATAGGAGCCAACTCGAACTGGTTGGGTGCAACCTCATTGTGACGGGTCTTGCAAGGAACTCCGAGTTCGAGTGCTTCAATCTCCAGCTCTCTCATAAAAGCAGCTACACGCTCGGGGATAGAGCCGAAGTAGTGGTCGTCCATCTGCTGGTTCTTTGCCGAGTCGTGACCCATCAGCGTACGTCCGGTCAGGAGCAGGTCGGGACGTGCGGCATAGAGGCCTTCGTCAACGAGGAAATACTCCTGTTCCCATCCAAGATTCGAGGTGACCTTCTTCACCGTCGGGTCGAAGTAGTGGCAAACCTCAGTAGCGGCAACGTTTACGGCATGCAATGCGCGAAGCAGAGGTGCTTTGTAGTCGAGAGCCTCTCCGCTATAGGAGATGAAGATGGTGGGAATACACAATGTGTCGTCGATGATGAACACAGGCGATGTGGGGTCCCAAGCCGAATAGCCACGTGCTTCAAAGGTAGAGCGGATGCCACCGCTGGGGAACGAGCTGGCATCGGGCTCCTGCTGGACGAGTAGCTTACCCGTGAACTCTTCAACCATACCACCCTTGCCGTCGTGCTCGATGAACGAGTCGTGCTTCTCGGCGGTGCCTTCTGTCAGAGGCTGGAACCAGTGGGTATAGTGGGTCACGCCGTTCTCTGTGGCCCATTGCTTCATGCCTTCGGCCACGGCGTCGGCCACCTTGCGATCGAGTCGGGCTCCATTCTCAATTACGTCGACCATTGTCTCATAGACATCTTTCGACAGATACTTGTACATTTTCTCACGGTTGAAGACCTTCTTGCCAAAATACTGTGCTGGTCTTTCACTAGGCGTTTTTACGTCGAGGGGCTTCTTCTTGAAAGCCTCACCGACAACCTGAAATCTTAATGCTTCCATAATTACGGTGTTTTAAATGATTTGTTTTGTCCAATTTTCTATTCTCTTTAATGCCTCTTCTGTCGACTCGTGACTGCCGAAGGCGGTGAAGCGGACATATCCCTCACCGCTGGGTCCGAACCCAACCCCAGGTGTGCATACGACATTGGCTCCATAGAGCAGTTCTTCAAAAAATTGCCACGATCCTTTACCGTTGGGCGTGCGCATCCAGATGTAGGGTGCATTCTCTCCTCCGTAGCATTCGTAGCCGAGTGAGCGCAAGGTGGTGAGCATCTGCTGGGCATTTTCCATGTAATAGTCGATGGTGGCCTTTACTTGTTCTTTGCCCTCGGGCGAGTAGATGGCTTCCGCGGCGCGTTGGCTGATGTAGCTGGTGCCGTTGAACTTCGTGCATTGACGACGGTTCCACAAGGCAGAGAGCGATATACGCTCGCCTTCGAAAGTGGCAACGCTCAACTCTTTGGGAACGATGGTGTAACCACAACGAACCCCCGTGAACCCAGCGGTCTTCGAGTAGGAACGGAACTCAACCGCACATTTCCTGGCTCCCCGTATTTCGTAGATGGAGTGGGGAATCTCCGGGTCACGGATATATGCCTGATAAGCGGCATCGAAAAGGATGAGTGCATCGTTCTTCAGTGCATAGTTCACCCACTTGCGAAGTTCCTTTTTGCTGATGACCGTTCCGGTGGGGTTGTTGGGATAGCACAGATAGATGACGTCCACGTGGCGGTTCTTGGGAATCTCTGGAATGAAACCGTTTTCAGCCGTGATGGGCATGTAGGCCACATTCGTCCAACGGCCATTTCTGAAGGTGCCGCAACGACCAATCATCACATTCGAGTCGATATACACGGGATAGATGGGGTCGGTGACACCGATGAAGTTGTCCCAATGAAGCAACTCCTGGAAGTTACCGGTATCCGATTTTGCGCCATCGTTGATGTAGATCTCGTTGGCGTCAAGATGGATTCCGCGTGGCAAGAAGTCGTTCTTTAGAATCGCTTCACGAAGGAAACCGTAACCTTGTTCGGGACCGTATCCTCGGAAACTAGCAGCTGATGCCATTTCGTCAGTCGCCTTATGCATGGCTTCAATGACGGCTGGGCATAGCGGTTGGGTGACGTCGCCAATGCCGAGTGAGATGACATCTGCCTTGGGATGCATCACCTTGAAGGCATTCACCTTTTTGGCGATGTCGGCGAACAGGTAGTTGTTCTGTAAGTTTAGGAAATGTATGTTTACTAATGCCATGATGTAGAGCTATTTCGTTTTTTGTTTATAATTCTATTTCTCCGTCGAATACAAATTCTGCTGGACCTGTTTTGTATACGTGACCGTCTGCCTTGCACCATTCGATTGTGAGGGTTCCTCCATCCATGATGATTTGCGACTTTCGGCTCGTCTTACCTATAAGAAAAGATGCAACTGAAGTGGCGCAAGCACCTGTGCCACAAGCCATTGTGATGCCGCTTCCTCGTTCCCAAACACGAGTACGGATAGTGCCGTCCGATTCAATACGTGCCAGTTCGATATTGCATCGTTGAGGGAAGGCTGGGTGATGCTCAAGCTTTGGTCCTATCTCGCCTACACGGTCCACATCATCAGTGAAAATCACAAAATGTGGATTTCCCATTGAGACAAAGCGTGCACCTAAGAATCCTTTCAAATCTGAGAGCTTTTCGGATAAGTCTTCTGTCAGACATGGGTCGAAGAGACTTGGGTCGTCTAGTATAGGTTCACCCATATCCACCGTGATGCTCTGAACCGAACGGGAACTTCTAGACTCTTCTTTCGGAGAATTGTCCACGAGGTTGTTCAGCTTCAGTATCTTCACACCCGACATGGTGAGCAATCTGATCTCTGTCTTCTCCGTCAGTTCACGTTCGTAGAGATATTTTCCGATGCATCGGCTCGCATTGCCACACATCATCGCCTCAGATCCGTCGGCATTGAATATGCGCATCGAGAAGTCGGCCTCGGGTATGGGTGAGCGGTCGATGAGTACCAGGCCGTCGGAGCCAATGCCCTTGTGACGGTCGCTCCACGCCAGAGCTGCCGATTGAGGATTCTCAATCTTATGTTGCATCATGTTGACGTAGATGTAGTCGTTGCCGCATCCATGCATTTTGGTGAATGGTATTCTCATTTCGACAAGTATTTGTTGATCTGATGTGCTGTTTCAATACCGTTGGCCATTGCCCGGACGACGAGAGAGGCACCGTTCTTTGCATCACCACACACAAATACGTTTTCTGCGTATTGCGGATGCTCGGGTTTGAGGAATCCCATGGCCAGAAGTACGAGCTCGGCTTTAATGATCTCCGGCTTCCCCTTTTCAACCATCAATGGACGTCCGCCATCAGGGTTCGGTTCCCAATCTATTTCCTGAACTTTCACTCCCGTCAACCGACCATCTTTTCCAATGAACTCCAACGTGTTGATGTTCCAACGGCGGGTGCAACCTTCTTCGTGCGATGAGGTCGTTTTGAGCGTACGTGGGAATTCGGGCCAAGGGTTGCATGGATCTTCAGGTCCTTCCACGGGTCGTGGCATGATCTCAATCTGAGTAACACTTCGGGCACCCTGTCGGTGGGCCGTACCAATACAATCGCTTCCGGTATCACCACCACCAATCACAAGCACGTCCTTACCCTTTGCCGTTACACGTTCCTCTTTTGAGAACTCCATGCCCGCAAGTACACGATTTTGCTGAGCGAGAAGGTCGAGTGCGAAGTGCACGCCCTTCAGGTCGCGTCCAGGTGCTTTTAGGTCTCTTGCCGTTGGCGTTCCCGTCGAGATGACCACCGCATCGTATTCCTTAGCGAAAGTGTCGTCAACCTCAATGGTCTCACCATATTTAAAGACGATGCCTTCAGCTTCTAACAAGCGCAGACGACGGTCGATGATGGCTTTGTTCAGCTTGAAGTTTGGTATGCCATAGCGAAGCAAACCTCCGGCGTTTTCATTCTTTTCGAAGACGGTGACGCTATACCCCATCAGGTTCAGGGCATTGGCAGAAGCAAGTCCCGCAGGTCCCGCACCAACTACGGCCACTTTTTTGCCATTTCTTTCGATATCGGTATGAGGTTGTATGTAACCCTCACGGAAGGCGGCCTCAGTGATGGCGCACTCATCCTCGCGGTTGGTCGTAGGTTCGTGGTTGTAACGGTTCAGGACACAGGCCTTTTCGCACAAGGCTGGACAGATACGTCCGGTGAACTCCGGAAATGGATTGGTGCTATTGAGAAGGTGGTAAGCCAATTCCCATTCGCCGTTGAATAGAGCTTCGTTCCATTCGGGGGCTTTGTTTCCCAACGGACAAGCCCAATGGCAGAAGGGTACGCCACAATCCATGCATCGGCTGGCCTGCATTTTACGTTCGCGGGTGTTTAAGGTCTGCTCCACCTCGCCAAAGTCGTGTATTCTATCGTGAATTGGACGATAACCGGCTTCCTGCCGATGTATCTCCAAGAATGCTTTAGGATTTCCCATTATTTCGTTGTTTGAAGTTTTTAATATTCACGTTGCATATCGGCAATTTTCTCACGCAAACGCGCCATTTGCTCTTCCTGAAGTACGCGTTTGTACTCGATGGGTACCACCTGGATGAACTCACCTACATAGTGTTGCCAGTCGTCGAGCATGCGTCCAGCCAATGCGGAACCAGTGTGTAGATAATGCTGACGGATGAGTTCCAGCAACTCCTTTCTCGATACGGAATCCTCGACCAGGTTGATTTCCACCATGTCCATATTGCAGAAGTAGTCGAATGTGTGGTGTTTGTCCCAAACGTAGGCTACACCTCCAGACATACCAGCCGCAAAGTTGCGTCCCGTCTCACCGAGCACAACCACTCGGCCACCTGTCATATACTCACAACAATGGTCGCCTGCACCTTCGATGACGGCTATTGCACCGGAGTTGCGCACTCCGAAACGTTCGCCTACTTTACCGTTGATGTAAAGTTCGCCGCTGGTAGCTCCGTAGAGCCCCGTGTTGCCGGCTATGATATTCTCCTCGGCCTTGAAGTTAGAGCGGGTTGGAGGAAGGATGGCAATTCGGCCGCCACTCAAGCCCTTGGCGAAGTAATCGTTGGTTTCGCCTTCAAGTTTGAAACTCACTCCTTTCACCAGGAATGCTCCAAACGATTGTCCGGCCGATCCCTTGAACTTAACGTTGATCGTGTCGGCGGGAAGTCCCGAGAGTCCATATTGTTTGGCTATCGTACCCGAAAGCATCGCGCCTACGGCTCGGTCGGTATTCTTGATGGCATAGTCGAGCGTTACCTCTTCTTTGCTCTCAATGGCCTTCTCTGATGCATGAATCATCTGTTCGTCAAGGATGGTACCCTGCATACCCAATGGAACGGCAGGTTGTTTGGCATCGCCAGTGAAATGGAGTATGCCTTCTTCCTTGTTGAGCAAACGTCCGAAGTTCAGATTCTCGCCTGTTCCCATTGCGTTAGTATCGCAAAGGTCTTCGAGCAAATCGGTTCTACCTACGATGTCGTTGAGACTTCTGAATCCCATCTCTGCCAGATATTCTCGCACCTCTTGTGCGATGAAGGTGAAATAGTTGACAAGGTACTCATATCGGCCGATGAAATGTTTGCGAAGTTCAGCGTTTTGAGTGGCAACGCCCATCGGACAAGTGTTCAGATTGCATTTTCGCATCATCACACAACCCAGAACAATGAGTGCAGCTGTTCCGAAACCAAATTCCTCTGCTCCGAGCATTGCCATCAGGATGATGTCGCGTCCGGTCTTCAGCTGACCATCCACTTGCAATCGTACACCGTTACGCAAACCGTTGCGTACCAATGTCTGTTGTGTTTCCGATAGTCCAATCTCAGGTGAGATACCCGCAAAGCGCATCGAGGAAGCAGGTGAAGCACCCGTACCGCCTTCGGCACCACTGATGACGATGAGGTCGGCTTTTGCCTTTGCCACACCAGCGGCAATTGTACCAACACCGCTTTCGGCCACGAGTTTCACGCTGACAGCTGCCTTCGGATTCACGTTCTTCAAGTCGAAGATCAGTTGAGCCAAGTCCTCAATCGAATAGATGTCATGATGGGGTGGGGG
>JAILAI010000136.1 GCA_024681705.1 Prevotella sp. | reverse complement strand
ACCATCCTGAGTGAACATACCAGCCGAAATGAAGTAGCGCACCTTATTGTTACCACCCGAGATGTTAACGTTATGCTGTTGTTGCAATGTCACATCCTTCATGATGTACTCAGCCCAGTTCATGCTCGGGAAACGAATGGGATCGGTTCCGTTCTTGAACTTGTCGATGACGTAGTCAGTGAATACGGGCACCTGTCCGTCGTTGGCCAGCATCTGGTTATAGAAGTTTGCATACTCGTAAGAGTTGGCGAGTTCTACCATTTTGGTAGGAGTCATAGCCGAGAACGATGCACTGGCCGTGATGCGGGCCTTACCCTCGGCACCACGCTTGGTGGTGATAAGGATAACACCGTTAGCGCCTCGTACACCGAACACAGCCGTTGCCGATGCGTCCTTCAGCACGGTGATGCTTTCAATTTCGTTGGGGTCGATGTCCCACATGTCACGCTCCACACCGTCCACCTGGATCAGCGGGTTGGCATCTACCCATGTGGCTTTACCACGAACGAAGATGCTGGCGGCGTCGGAACCCGGCTCACCCGAGTACTGGACGGTGGTCACACCCGAGAGCTGACCAGCCAACACGTTGTTGACCGAAGATACCGGTGTACGCACCAGGTCTTCGTTTTTTACCGAAGAAAGAGCACCCGTGACGGTGACTTTCTTCTGTACGCCATAAGCGACGACTTCCACACCTTCGAGTGACACAGCATCGCCCTTCATCACTACCTTCATTCCGTTCTGTGCTGTAACGGTCTGCGTCTGGTAGCCTACGTAAGTGATTTGCAGTTTCTGACCCGGCTTGCACTTGATCGAGAAGTTACCATCGAAATCAGTCACTGTTCCTTGGGATGCATTGCCTCCTACGACAATGACGGTTGCTCCTATGACGGTCTCACCCGTTTCATCAACCACCGTTCCGGTGATGATGTCAGATTGCTGCAACTCTTGGGGAGCCGCAACAGCATTTTGCACGCCCACCAACGGCGAGAATGCAAGAGCTACTGACATGGCTGTTACCGATAGGAATGTCCCATTGATAAACCTTTTGTAATTCATGTGATAGTTATTTATTATTGTAGATTATTACGATGAGGTTGTCGTTAGTTACACCTTATTTATATTATTAGGGTGACAATTAGCAGTAGTACTTTAAATCTTGTTCGAAAGATGATTGGGTACAAAGTTAGGTAATTTTGATTAAAATTTACCCTTTCGCTACGCCATTTAGAGTTTTTTAATAATTATCGCCCTTCTATTTCATAAGTGTTCCGTTCACCTTCAACTTGTTCACCACAGTGTTTTCTATGACAGAGCTGTCGAAAGCACATTTTTCATCAGTCACGTCACAATTGTCGAACATGAAGTCCACCAGACGATACTTGTCGGAAGCACCGACATCGAAGAAATTCTTGCACGACATGTTGATGCGACGCAATGTGATGTTGTTACATTGTGACAATGGCATGTCTTCACGGTCCTCAGGCTTGAAGAACTGAGTCCACGGGCGAACCACGAGGAAACTATTGCACGAACCGGTGAAATCCTCAACGGTAACGTATTCATAGTGTTGCGGCGTGTCGGGACGCATCTTCAGCCAAAGTACTCGGTTGGCGTCCTCGGCATGACATCGACGCAAGATGACGTTGTAATCGTGCACCGACTCACTACCCAGAGTAAGACACCCGTGCACCTTTCCATAGGTACAATCCTGGATGATGATGTTGTAGTTGGGGCCATTCTTCGGGTCTTTGTCGGCCCATGTTCCCTTACCGCCCTTTAATACAACGGCATCGTCGTTCACATTCATATAGCAACCATGAACCAACACATCATGACAGAAGTCAATGTCGATGGCATCGCTACTTGGAGCTCCACGCTGAGGTTCAGCGGCGAACACATTCTCTGTGGGTGCGTAGATATAGCATCCCATATAGCGCACGTGATCGCTATGATAAACGTGGTTGGTCCAGAACGGACTATTCACGAGTCGCACATCCTGAACCGTAACGTTCGTACTATTCGAAATATATGTCAGCCTTGGGCGCATGGCCTCAAGATTGGTGCATTGACGATTGAACTGGCGACGAATCCAGAACTCCTCCCAATAGAGGTGTCCGTTTCCGTCGATGGTACCAGGTCCGGCGATGGTGAATCCATCCACATTGTCGGCATTCACCAAGGCGGCAAAGTACTTGATGCTTTGGCCCTCCATTCGGGAGTCCAGAAGGCGGAAATCACGAATACGGTCGCTACCTTTCAACTTACCGCCCTCAAGCACCTGCAGATGCGTGCCTTGACGAAAGAAAAGCGAACCACTAAGGAAGGTACCCTGGGGAATGGTCACAACGCCACCGCCTTCGCTTGCCGCAAGGTCGATGACGTGCTGAAGAGCTTCTGTCTGCACGATGGTACTATCGGTTTTCACACCATAGTCGGTGACAACGTAGCGCTTGCCTAGTTTCGACATATCCACACGGGTGGTGTCATTGAACCACGCAGGAATAGCCGTACCGTCGGGGAACGTCGGTTGCGTCTGTTTCTTCTTACTCTTGCTGTCAGCTGTAATGGCTACTAGAACCATCAACATCAAGAAAAGATAGTTTCTCATTGATTTGTTCGGTTAGATTTTTTGCAAAGGTATACATTATTTAATGTTTGATGGATGAATTTTTGATTTTTCACATTCATTTTTTGATTTTCAGCCCACCTACATCAATTGCAACCGTAGAACAAGGAAAGTAGCCGTGTCGCTTTTGAAAGGCTATTTCCCGCCAAATTATGAGTTATTTATTGTTAAACCCTATGTTTTTTCATAGATTTCTGCTATTTTTGCATTAAATTTTGAGAAAATGATGCAGAAAAGTAAATATCTCGTTATCAACGAGCGCGATGCACTATGGGGACTTGCTGTTAGTACAGTAGGTTACGAAGAGTTGCTTCCTGGCGACCCCTACCCCACTCGCGGCCATGCTGACGGTTATTACTTCGATGTGAACCGTGGGCGTGTGCTCAACGAGTATCAGCTGCTCTACCTGACCGAAGGCGAAGGAACGTTCCAATCGGCCAGCTGCCCCGACAAGGCTCCCATCAAGGCTGGTGACTTGTTCCTGCTCTTTCCGGGCGAATGGCACTCCTACCACCCCAACCCCCAGACGGGTTGGAAAAGCTATTGGATTGGCTTTCGCGGACGAAACATGGACGACCGAATCAGGCACCGTTTCCTCTCTGCTCAGAAACCAATATACCACATTGGTTACTCAGCCGAGATTGTGAGGCTCTACAATAGTGCATTCAAGACCGCCTTCACCGAAGTCGCCTACGCACAACAGATGATGGCAGGCATCGTGAACCACATGATCGGGTTGATGTACTCACTAGAGCGCAACATCGAACTCAACAATCGGAACCACACTCAGGTGGACATGATCAACAAGGCAAGGCTACGCATACGTGAATCGCTCGAGAGCGACCTCACCATTCAGCAGATTGCCGCTGACTTAGGAGTGAGCTACTCCAGCTTCCGTAAGCTCTTCAAGGAGTTCACGGGCATTTCGCCGGCCCTCTATCAGCAAGACCTGAAGCTACAACGCGCCAAGGAATTGCTCACCACCACCAATCTCAGCATCAAGGAAATAGCCTATCAGCTGAACTTCGAGTCGCCCGATTACTTCTCGTCCAAGTTCCGTTCAAAGACTGGCAAGAAGCCCAGCGAGTTCCGTAACGGTCTGTAAAACAACGAAATAATAGTAACAAGTTACAAAGCTAACATCAAAAAACGATTGAGTTTTCTTGAAAAGAACTTAGAGAACGACATTTTTCATTGCATAAATAGAAAAAGCTTATGAAAAGAATCATCTGCCTAAGCCTTCCTCTTCTGGTGCTACTATGCTCATGCAAGGCGCGCAACACGGAGGTTCAGACCACGAAAGACACGATTACGAGTCAGAAACTAGCGGTGACGGATACGACGGTTGCTAAAACGAGCGAGACATCAAAAGTGCGCGAAGGCGTTCCCCATAAGGGCTTTGTCTACGTAAAGAACCTTATACCCGACCTGATAGAAGACCTGCGCTATGCAACGACCAACAATTTCATGGGCGAACGGGCCGACGGATACGATGCCAATTGTGTCATCATGACCCAGCAAGCGGCGGAAGCATTGAAGAAGGTGGCCGACGAATTGCGACCAATGGGCTATGTGATAAAGGTTTTCGACGCCTACCGCCCACAACAAGCCGTCGACCATTTCGTCAGATGGTCGAAAACAAAGGACCAGCGCAACAAGGCTGACTACTACCCCACTTTGGCAAAGACGAGTCTCTTCGGCCGATACATCGCTCGCAAGTCGGGACATAGCAAGGGTAGCACCATCGACATGACCATCTGCTATAAGGACAACGGCAAGGAAGTGGACATGGGAAGCCACTTCGACTACTTCGGACCACCGTCGCACACCATGTTCCTTGGGAAGTACTCTGGTGGCAACGTGACGAAAGAACACCAGAAGAACAGGCTCTTATTGCAAAGTGTAATGACGAAGCACGGTTTCAAACCTTACGCCAACGAGTGGTGGCATTTCACGTTGAAGAACGAGCCCTATCCGCAGACTTGGTTCAAGTTCCCCATCACCGAACCGACAAAGGACAATAAATAAACCAACAAAACAAAGAAGAAATGAAGAGAATAATCACATGTCTGACCTTTGTGGTCATTTGCCTGACTATCAACGCGCAAGGTTCTGCCGTTGCTTACGGCTACGACTCCGATAGTTATACCAACGTCCGCAATGCTCCTAACGGCAAAGTGGTTGACAAGATTTCCAACGAATATAGTACTATCTTCTGCATCGACTCTCCGACGAATGGATGGTGGCGCATTGTTGGCAATTGCTATGAGCGTGTGGAAAGTGGCGAGGAATTCGTCGTTCTGAAAGGTTCCACGACCGGTTACTGGATTCACTATTCCGTCATTGCCTGCTCCACACGAAATTATGACAACCAAACGATCGAGTTGAAGGCAATGCCCAACGACAAAGCAAAAGTCGTTGGAAAGTTGAATACGGAGTCGACCGTTCACCCTATCGATGTATCTGGTGAATGGGTGAAAGTGAAGACCGAAGATGGGAAACTAGCTGGTTGGCTCGAAGCTGACTGGCTTTGTTCCAACCCCGTAACCACATGTCCCTAATAATCATGGATTCACTTATTACATTTGCCAAAGAGAACTTCGACCTCATCAATCTAGCCATTGGCGTGATTGGTGTGCTCATCGCCATCATCGCGGTTATCTATGAGATGAAAGAAAAGAAGCGAAAGAAAGAAAAGAGCAAGAAGCCTGATTGAACGTGACTTCGACGAAAATGGTTTTTCTACTTGTTATTAGGCAATTCGAACTTTTTCGGAACTCAAAAGCAACGATATCGCACTTAGAAATCGACGGTCTTAATCGTGCAAAGCGACGCCTTTGATTAAGAAAAGCGGAGCATTTGATCATGAAAAGCGATGCTTTTGAATTTTGGAAGTCATGCTATATCTAGATAAGAAAAAGAATCTACATCTTCTTATTCTATAATTTGCGTTTAACACCTACCGACCTACCATAGTCACTCGCAAATACCTGATGCAAAGGGGGTTAGCCATGGTAGGTCTATGGTAGGTCTTACTCCAAGACCTACCATGGACCTACCCTTTTATTTATAGGGGTTTGAGGGTTATGATGGTAGGTCGGTAGGTCTTTTTACGAAAAACCTTATTTCATGTTGTTTTCATAGAACTCACTCTAATTGTGAAGGTGCGTTTTTTCACATGAAAGAAGAGGATTCTGAATTCTTGAACGAACAGGAATTCAAAGGCCACATCATACCAGATTCGGGCATCGAAAATCCCGAAAAGAACCGAACTTGCGTTCGCTCTTTCCGGGATTATTCTTATGAAATGATAACCTAGTTAGACCTTGACGAAGGACTAACTTCGGCATCATTATACCTTCGTGATCACCTCACGACCAGCCTTGATGGCTTCCATGTTCAACGGGATGAGATGATGATGACGCTCGGGCAACGTCTTGAGAAGTGCCTTCTCTACGCCCTTATCGCTTACCACTGGCGACACCTGAAGGAGTCCGCCCAGCACAATCATGTTGAACACCTTTGAGTTCTTCAGCTCAGCGGCCTTATCCATAGCGTCGATACGATAGATTTCAATATCTGTTCGTGTCGGCGGATTGATGATACCGTAGCTATCGTAGATGAGAATGCCTCCGGGTTTGATCTTCGGCATGAACTTGTCGAGCGACGGCTGGTTGAGCACAATGGCGATGTCGTACTTGCTGAGAATGGGCGAGGAAATGCGCTCGTCGCTCACAATCACGGTCACGTTGGCTGTTCCACCACGTTGCTCCGGACCATAAGCCGGCATCCACGTCACTTCCTTGTCTTCCATCAGTCCTGAATAAGCCAGAATCTTACCCATAGAGAGTACGCCCTGACCACCAAAACCTGAAATAATTATTTCTTTTGTCATAACTCTTTCTTTTTGTAATTACGAAATCTGAAACAAGCAATGTGGATTTCTTATTTCTCGTTTGTCACATCCTTCAGGTCGCCCTGCGGATAATAGGGGAACATGTTGTCGCGCAACCATTCGTTGGCCTTCACCGGCGTCAGCTTCCAACCGCTATTACAGGTAGAGGTAATCTCCACGAGGCACGAGCCCTTTCCGGCCATGTTGGCTTCGAAAGCCTTCCTGATGGCCTTCTTGGCTTTGTTGATATGGCCCACGGTATCCACACTCTGGCGCGTCACATAGCAGGTGCCTTCCAACTGAGCAGCAATCTCGGGCATCTTCAATGGATAGCCATGAATCTCGGGATCGCGACCGTAGGGACACGTTGCCGTCTTCTGGCCGATGAGCGTTGTGGGAGCCATCTGACCACCTGTCATGCCGTAGATGGCATTGTTGACGAAGATGATGGTGATGTTCTCACCACGGTTCAGTGCGTGAATGGTCTCGCAAGTACCGATACAAGCCAAGTCGCCATCACCCTGATAAGTAAACACGAGGCGATCGGGCCACACGCGCTTGATGCCCGTAGCCAATGCTGGTGCACGACCGTGAGCAGCTTCCTGCCAGTCGATGTCGATATAGTTGTAGGCAAACACGGCACAACCCACGGGGCTCACGCCGACGGCCTTCTCTTCCATGCCCATGTCCTCAATCACTTCGGCGATGAGTTTGTGCACGACACCGTGCGAACAACCCGGACAATAGTGCATATTGTTATCGTTGAGCAACGTTGGCTTTTTGTAAACCAAGTTCTCGGGTGCAATAATCTGATTGTTTTCCATAGCCATTACATGATTTTTGTTTTCAATGCGTTCACAATCTCTTCGGGCTCGGGAACGATGCCACCGAGTCGTCCAAACTGCTCTACCTTGACTTCGCCGTTGATGGCCAGCTTGACGTCCTGAACCATCTGTCCGGCATTGATCTCTACGACGAGCACGCCCTTCTTGGTGCGTGCCATGTCGGCAATCTGCTTAGTCGGGAAGGGCCACAGAGTGATGGGGCGGAAGAGTCCCACCTTGATGCCTTCTTCGTGGGCTATCTCCATAGCTTTCTGGGCAATGCGGGCGGCAGAGCCGAAGGCTACGATCAAATAGTCTGCATCATCGCAGTACTGTGTCTCAAAGCGCACTTCCTTCTCGCGGATCTCTGCATACTTCTCCTGAAGGTGCAGGTTGCGCTTCTCCATCTCCTCGGGTTTCAGTTCGAGCGAGGTAATCACGTTGCGGACGCGGTTCTTCGTCTTACCTGTTGAAGCCCAGGGGCACTGCTCGATGACTTCCTCGTCGGTGCGACGGGGCTTGAACGGTGGCAACACCACCTTCTCCATCATCTGTCCAATGACGCCATCGCTCAGAATCATCGCGGGGTTGCGATACTTGAAGGCAAGTTCAAAGGCCAGGTCAACGAAATCGGCCATCTCCTGAACCGATGCCGGAGCGAGAACAATCACGTTGTAGTCGCCATTACCGCCACCGCGTGTAGCCTGGAAGTAGTCGCCCTGAGAGGGCTGGATGGTACCCAGACCTGGGCCACCACGCTGAACGTTCACAAACACGCCCGGCAACTCAGCACCAGCCAGATAGGTGATACCTTCCTGCATCAGCGCGATACCTGGCGACGAAGAGGATGTCATAGCTCGCTTGCCAGCTCCGGCAGCACCATACACCATGTAGATAGATGCCAGCTCACTCTCTGCCTGTACCACCACCATGCCAGTGGTTTCCCAAGGCTTCAGTTCGGCCAGCGTTTCAATTACTTCACTCTGCGGCGTAATGGGATATCCAAAGTATCCGTCACACCCACAGCGGATTGCAGCATGGGCAATTGCCTCATTGCCTTTCATCAGAATTGCTTCTTGTTCTGCCATAGCATTAGTCCTCCATTCGTTTTTTGTAAACTGTAATACATCCATCAGGGCAAACAATCGCGCACGATGCGCAACCAATGCAGTCGTCGGGGCGAGCGGCCTCAACATAGGGATACCCATGGACATTCACTTTCTTTGCTGCCAGTGCGATCACGTCCTTCGGGCAAGCCACTGCACATAGAGAGCAGCCCTTGCAACGTTCGGTGTTGACCACGATGGCACCTTTGAATTTTGCCATAATGTTTTTCTTTTAGGTTTATTTTTAGCGGATCTTTAGTTAACTCCCCGCCTCCCCTCGCGAGAAGGGAGCGAAGACATAGTCAGGGGTTATACATATCTTTACAATAGTAATTCATAATGTCTTCCAGCATCTGGCGGGCCGTGACGGCCGGACTATCGGGGTCGAGCTCGATGGCCTCCATATAGTGGCTCATCGCCTCGCCGAACTTTCCCTGCCGACGGCACTCATTGCCAAGCTGATAGTACTCTTCTGCCGTCATCCGTAATACTCCTTCTTACCTGCTGCCAGGGTGTTCTTCATGAGCGAGCAGATGGTCATCGGACCAACGCCGCCGGGAACGGGGGTTATATACGAGCAGAGAGGCGACACCTCGTCGAACTTCACGTCGCCATTCAGGCGGAAGCCGCTCTTACGGGTGGAATCAGGTACGCGTGTGGTACCTACGTCGATGATGACGGCACCGGGCTTCACCATATCGGCCGTCACGAAGTTGGGTTGACCAATAGCGGCGATGATGATGTCGGCCTCGCGGCACTCTTCCTTCAGCGTCTTCGAACGGCTATGGCATACTGTGACCGTAGCGTCGCCATATTGCTTTTGCATCATGAGTTGCGCCATAGGTTTTCCGACGATGTTCGAGCGGCCCAGGATGACGCATTTCTTTCCACTTGTCTCAATGCCGTAGCGCTTCAGCAATGTGATGATGCCGAGCGGCGTTGCCGATACGAAGCACGGCAGACCGATGGCCATGCGTCCGACATTGATGGGATGGAAGCCGTCCACATCCTTGCGATAGTCGATGGCCATGATAACCTTCTGCTCGTCAATGTGGCGCGGAAGTGGTAGCTGAACGATGAATCCGTCGACATCGTCGTCGTCGTTCAGTTTCTTCACGCAATCGAGGAGTTCCTCTTCTGTAACGTCGTCCTCAAAGCGGATGAGCGTGCTCTTGAATCCGCAGGCCTCGCATGCCAGCACCTTGTTCTTCACGTAGGTCTCGCTACCTCCGTCGTGTCCCACGAGGATGGCGGCCAGATGCGGTTGCTTGCCTCCTGCGGCTATTATTTCTTTTACTTCTTCGGCTATCTCCGCCTTAATGGCGGCCGCCGTCGCTTTTCCGTCAATCAATTCCATAACTATGAACTATGAATTATGAACTACATCTTCGGCATTCCGCCCTTCATGTTCTTCATGGCGCCCATCATGTTTCTCATGCCGGCACCCGTCACCATCTTCATCATCTTGCGCGTCT
>JAILAI010000282.1 GCA_024681705.1 Prevotella sp. | reverse complement strand
GCGAAGACACTCCTCATGAGCCTCTGGAAAGTGGACGACCACGCCACTCAGCTGCTCATGACCGAGTTCTATCGCAACCTCACCGCCGGACAGTCCAAGCGACAGGCCTTCATCGCCGCGCAGCAACACCTCCGCCAGTGCGAGGGAGGCAAGTACGACAAGCCCGAATTCTGGGCCGCCTTCATCCTGCTCGACGCAACGGAATGAGCCGCCCAGGCCGCAGTTTACGGGCAACACAAACGCCAAAAGAAATCAGCGTTGACACCCAGAAACAGCAGGAGGCCAGGCCCGAAAGCCCAGCCTCCTGCTTCTGTTTTACCAATTCCTCCAAAAAAATAGTCCATTCTGTCCTTTGTCTTTCCATTTTTTTTGTACCTTTGCTCAGAAAATCTGTCAACTTTGTCAAGTATATCCTTTATAATTATCTAAAGAAAACGTAAATGAAATATCTATTTGTTGTTTTTTTGTTATTCTATACAGCGGCTATTAGGGCTCAGTTTACTGTCGATGATGCAGCCCCAATCGGCATCGATGCTGCAACTTGCGACAAAGCGTTGCTTACAGGTTACCCGCGCATCTATGAGTTTTGTTGGCATGACAATGACGAAGAAACCGGCGAAGCAGTTGAAGAAGAATCCGACGAAGACGATGCCGATGATGAAGACACTGACAATACCGTGCGCCACTCCTACAGAATAGACATGCCTACTGATGACGGTCATCTAAGTCAAAACGTCAGGCAATGGATGGCCAATACGATAAGTATATACTCACAGTATTTAAACTATTATATTGCAGTATTCGACCATTCACCTGTGCCAATGATGGATACCATGTGCGAAGACTTCTACGAAGACTATCTACATGCAGAACACGAAGTGATTGTTTTCGACGATGAGGCCTTTGATTTCTATCGTTATTTTGAGTCGCCTACATACGTCACCTATAGGTATGGTGTCACCAGTTCGTTTATTTCCAACCAAGTAAGTTACTCAACTTTTGAAAAAAAGACCGGAAGGCGGCTCAGCCTCAGTGACATTGTCCTTCCAGAAAAGGAGCACGCGTGGCGTATGCTTGTGTTGAAATATATTAGGACTGCTGTCAAAGAGCGACATCAGCAGCATGGCACGGAATACAGTCATTACTTTTTTAATAACATCACAAGATACAATAATTCTATCGACAGCGTGCGCATGAATGACGTGGCCCTGTGGCCTAACGGCATGGTGGTGAGTTTTCAGGCGTCTGAGATTGATGACCTGGCTGAAGGACGATATGAGATACTTCTACCTTACAACGAGCTTGACGGCATGCTTCTTGTAGCGCCAATGGAGCAAAAGGCCAGGGATGTTTTCGTGGAGTCGTACAAAAAAGCCTGCACTTATTCCGACTTTATTGACGAAACCAAAATGAAGCGAGGACCCGTATATACAGAGCAATACCTTAACGAACTGTCCACACAACAGGATAGAAAGAAGAAGGAGAAACGTCAGTCGGCAGCAAATACTTCTTTTCATAACAACGGCATCTACCTACATGCGCTCGACAAAACCGCCTACATGGCCTATATGAAAAAACAATGGGATGTGGCAGCAAGGCTCTATGACGAGTACCTCAACTTGGTAGAGACAAGCTGTGGAACCGCAGATATGGCGTGGTGGAGGCCAGCACCTTATCAGTTGGAGTGCCTGATGAATTGCCGGCGCTATGATGATGTCCTGACGCTCGGCCGCAAGCTTTGGCCCGCACAGAAACAGCTAGAGTACATGTTTACCAATACCGATGTCAGCCGTATGCAGCATGTCACGCTCACCACTATGGCTGAGGCGGCCTATCTTTCCAATCCCCAGGCAACGGACGCCGTCGAATTGCTTTTACAAGCTATGACACTTTCGAAGGTGTTTGGTTGCGACTTTTACGATGCATTGGGCGAGAAAGGAGTCTGCCATGTTCACCTCACTGACTCGATGAACATGACACGCTACCAATATGCACTTGGAATGAACCACGAGGTGGCCAACAATGTAAAGAAGGTGGCACCGTTGGTAAGGATGGCACTCTGTGAGGATTTCCGCTACTCATCGTCGTACGACCGACAGAACCGCTGGAAGAAAATGGAAACGTGGTACACGGAATTCTTGCCCCTTATCGCATTGCAGACGGGTGACAAAGAGTTGATTGCCGATGCCTACGATGCCGTTCTCTTCGGCCGAGGCCTGTTGCTCAACTCCGATATTGCCATCCGCCAGATACTGCTCGAAAAAGGAAATGATGCGGATAAAGCGCTTATCAACTCCGTGGAGGTGGCGAAAAAGGAACTAGAAAACATATTGAATGCCGACATGCGCGAGGACGACAGACTGATAAAAATTGAAGAGATATACAACAGTATCGATGATTTAGAATGGGACATCACAAACAATAGTTTCAATTACGAGGACTTTACACAACGATTGTTCATCGACTACAAGGATGTCAAGAACCACCTCGGTGAAAAAGACATTGCCATAGAATTCCTACGGTTTCCAACTTCGGCCGACAGCGTCATATATGCTGCACTGACGCTTCGCCAAAACTATAGCACCCCCAAACTGACGGTCCTCTTTGAGGAACATCAGCTCACCAACACCCAAACGCCCAACAATCCTCTCGGAAGCTCTTCCCTCATCACCCAACTTGTGTGGAAACCCTTAGAAAGAGAACTCTCCAACATCGAGAATATCTATTTTTCACCTGTCGGTGAACTACATAAAATAGGAATAGAATATGCCGACGGCATGGAAAGCTATCACCTCTACCGCCTCACATCCACGCGGTTGATTGCCATAGAGAAACCCGTTCGTGGCGGTGATAAACTTGAAAAATCCGCCATCCTTTTCGGTGGCTTGCAATACAAATTCGGCAGTGGCGACTGGGCCGATCTGAAGAAACAAAACGACAGAAGCAAACAGGCTACCTTCCGCGATGTACCCCTTATTGACACACGAGCATGGCGCGACCGCATCAACTACCTTCCAGGGTCAGAAGAAGAAGTTAACGCCATCAACAAAATGCTGCGCTCAAACGGACAACCTACCACCCTGCTTACCGACATGGAAGGTACCGAGGAAGCTTTCAAACAACTATCGGGTAAGCACAATTCCATTCTACACATCTCTACTCATGGCTTCTACGACACCACCGCACGTCTGGCAGCAGCGGCCTCTTATGATGTGTTTACTGCGGAAGCTCCGCAGCAAGTCGACGCTCCGCAATCAGCAACGTCAAGGGAATATGAAGACCTTGCGCTCTCGCGTTCGGGACTGTTCATGGCGGGTGCTGCCGATGCCCTCGACGAGAAGACGCGGGGGAATATCCCTGAGGGAGTGGATGATGGGGTGCTCACAGCGCGCGAGATTGCGCAGCTCGATTTGCGAACACTCGACCTCGTGGTACTCTCGGCTTGCGAGACAGGACTGGGCGATGTGTCGGGCGACGGCGTGTTCGGACTGCAGCGAGGATTCAAGAAGGCGGGCGCGAAGACACTCCTCATGAGCCTCTGGAAAGTGGACGACCACGCCACTCAGCTGCTCATGACCGAGTTCTATCGCAACCTCACCGCCGGACAGTCCAAGCGACAGGCCTTCATCGCCGCGCAGCAACACCTCCGCCAGTGC
>JAILAI010000119.1 GCA_024681705.1 Prevotella sp. | reverse complement strand
ATCAAGGAACTTGTAAAAATTGCGAAAGACGTTCATGTGTCTGTGGATTTATATAAGACGATTCTGAAAATATACGGAGAGCAGAACCAGATAATCAACGAGTTGAGAAATAGCGAAGCGAGATTTACCAATAACGCAGAGAAACTACAGAAGTACATCACCAGCCAAATAGAAAAGTATCTGAACGAGATGTCGAAGCTATAACATGGATCTTTTCAACATACAATACTACGACAAATTATAGGTTCAAAAATGTGATTAAGCGAGTGCCATGTAAACTCGTTTGCAGATGGCCGAGTGTGAACATTTTATTTAATTATGGTTACGACATGGGCCGCAGTGATGCGGCTCATGTTTTGTTTTATTATGTCCTTTTTTCGCGAAGAATTTCGGGTTTTCAGGGATTTACTTGCAGAAGCCTTGGATTTTTCGTAATTTCGCAGCAGAAAAACTAATTCGAAAATGGACAAAATGAAACAGGCATGAGCCGCATCGCTGCGACCCATGCCTTGACCATAATTGAATAAAATGTTCACGCTCGGCCATCTGCAAACGAGTTTACACGGCACTCGCTTAATCACATTTTTGAACCTAATAATAATTATAGTAATGATAGTTGAAACATCTATGTCATTGCTTCGACATCTCGTTCAGATACTTCTCCATCTGGCTGGTGATGTATTTCTGCAACTTCTGTGCGCTCTTGTTGTAATGAAAGCTACTCGCTTCGTTGAGTTTCTTGTTCTGGCCACGGTACATATCTAATATGAACTTATACATCTCTACCTGCTCATTTGGCGACAAGCAGTTGTCTCTCGCCACCTTCACCAGTCCTTGGAAGTGAGTCTCAATTGACTTGCTCAGAGTGAGAATCTTCTTGTATAACGACTCCAGTTGGACTCCGTTAGCAGGATACGGTGTATTTTTTATCGCATCGAAGGTATCATCAATCATTTGCGCATCGGCTTGGATGGCGTTGACTATGACATTCGTTTTTGCCTCATCCTCAGGTGGTAATTTTCGCCCTAAATCTGCCACCTTGTCGTCTTTCGAATCCACGAATTTGAAGTCACCTGTTATCGTGACGCTTTTTTGCTGAGGTGCAATCAGACTCTTTCCAGAGAATCGGCCCACGCGCAACTCATAGTCGAGATCTTCATCGTAGTAGCCATTGTGAGTGGTGATGTGATAGGTTTCGCCTGGCACAAAGTCGAGGTTGGTCCACAAGTGGCATAGTGAGCCATCGGGCATAACCGTACGAATACGCCCCACCTTAGGCTTGTCGATTTCCACGCTGAAACTAAAGCGTCTGTTCACTACTGGCATATACTCAATAAAAGCATTGTCGGGCAGTTTGTCCAGTTCCTCTTTGGTATCGGCCATATAGACCACATAGAGGGAGTCTGTCAGGTCGTTTCCTACACGCCCGTCAATCTTAAACGTCTTCTTCGAAGTTTCCTGATTCTTGGTATAGAGGTCGGGGCGCAGCGAGGAAATGCCATAGATGGTGCCTTCGGCTTTCGTGTCGAAAGCGTCAGTCTCCCACACGATGGCGTAAACATCGCGCAGCTGGGGGTTCTCTATGTTCTTCGTAGCCAGAAACCACATCTCCTGTGAACTCTCCGTCCGGATAGGCAGCGTCTTGCTGTGCTGCCCGTCGGCGGTAACGACCTTGATATCGAACTGCTGACTGTTACCAGGCAGCAGGTGCAGAATCTGGTAACTGAACGGCTCGTCGGCCATGAAGTCCTCGTCGATGGTCTTCAGTTCCTTGATGTTGCAAATGAAGTGCGTGATGCGCTCGGCCGACTCGATGAGGCCGGTGTCAGGATTCTTCAGCACGGAATAGGTCTGGCCCTCCTTCATGCCAAACTTGTCTCGGATGTCTCTGAGCAGACGGAACACGCGGAGCGGATACTTTTGCTCCTTGTCCGTCATGATGGTCAGGTCGTACTTCTTCTGTGCTTTAGACTTCGACTTTGCCAGCGTTGGCACGGCTGCGCTGCTGGCAATGAGCAGCATGATGATAAGACGTTTCATATTAATTGGTTTTTATTGTTGTGCCATTTGTTCCAAGTTGTATTTTGCAATCTCCAGCTCCAGTTGTACCCACTTCACGTAGGCATCGTCGGCCTGCTTCTTCAGTAGTGCGATTTCTTCTGGCGTATAACGATAGTTCTCAGGACGGGTGATGGGTATGTCGCGCTCGGTCAGTACGGCGGGTTGAAGTGAAGAGTTATGAGTGATGAGATTGCCGTTCCCTTCTGCCGGCGAACGTTGTTTCTCGCTTTCGCGCCCATCCGGAGCCTTTGATGAATCTTCTTGTTTCTGAAATGCAACTTGCATGGGAGCTGCTTTCTTCTTGGGTTTGCGTATAGTCTTACTCTCGGCAACGGCCACAGCCTTTGGCGTTTCCGTTACTTTCGTTTCCGGTTGCGTTGCATCCGTTTTGGTTTCTTTCTTTACCACGACTGTCTGGCGGGGCTTCACCACATCGTGGCTCTCTTCTCTAGACAGCAGCGTTACACCTATACCTACGATGATGAGCAGACAAGCGACGGCCCCCACCAACCTCCCCCAATAGGGGAGGCTTTTGGTTCTCTCCTCCCCTCGGGGAGGAAGGGAGGGGGTCGCCTCTAAGCG
>JAILAI010000214.1 GCA_024681705.1 Prevotella sp. | reverse complement strand
CCACTTGTCTATCCCCTTTTTGCAATCTCGAGATTACAGTCGAAAAGCCGTCTGACCAAAACCGACAGTTTTGATCATCGAAATTGGCGCTTTTGATGACCGAAACTGCCGCTTTTGCTCATCGAAACTGCCGCTTTTGGTGAAGAAAATCTAGATTTTTCGCATAAAAATTGGCGTTTTATGCCAAAAATTTTGTCGGCGAATTTGTAACTAATTGTCAGTTAACGACTTACGCCTAATCGCTGAGAATCGCGTATTTTGCCGCCAAGAGTCTTGCAATTGAAAATTTTCAAATCTCAGCGTTAACATATAGCGATTTGAGTGTGAACAAATGTTATCAAAGCAAGCATAAGGAAGGGCTGACTTAACGGATGTATAGGCTAACGCATCGTTTCAGGAAGACTTTCCGAATCCCTTCAAATTCTAAAGGAACTCGCATGAAAAATGCCGCTTTATGCTTTGTTTTTCTCTCCGTTTCACTACACCTTCGTGCAGACCAAAAGACAGTGTTCACCCGATGCGGTGGTCGTTCCGAAGAGATAGTGGTCGCCACCGTCGGCCAACTTGAGTCGTCGACGCAAATCTGCGGCACTGAGCGGGAAGTTGCGCACGGCAATGTTGGCGCGAGTTACGCCCTGAAGAGCGCGTCGCAATTCCTTTTTGTTAAGACTACTCACCACATTGATGACGAACCGACGACCCGGGAAATCGTCCACCGGATGAGGCGCCACAAACAGATGACTGTTCGTTCCGATTGCGCCAAGACTGAACGGCGACGTAAGTTGCGCAAAGCATCCCGCCTTCATGATGGCGGCATTGGGTTCGTAGAGATAGTCACCAGCCTTGGGCTCCGCCACATGAATATCCAACGATGTGGAGGGAACGAAAGCGAAACGTTGCTCGTCGTTGACGCAGAACACCTCAAGCGGCTCTTCACCCTGACGTGAGAGCAACAGAAGCAGTTCCTTGCACTCGTTGCCAACGGCCACGATGTGCACTTGTCGGACGTAGGGTTGCTGGTCGTCGACGGCCTTATGCCAGTCGAGCATGGGCGATAGCTTCAGCATCACCCACTGGGCCTTCTGCACGAGCAAGTGCTTCAGGGCAGAGGCGTCGGGAGTGCAATCGGCAATAGCAAACGTCCGCTGGCCGTGGGTATCGCGACGGGCGGGGTCCAGAAAGATGACCGTAGCTGGGGCCATCTGCTCGAGGAAAGTCTCGGCGTCGGTCTGCCGAACAATGGCTTGAGTGAGGTTGAGCAGAGGAAAGTTATGGCGCGCCAGAGCACAGAGATGGGGCTGGCGCTCCACATAGGTGGCCTTGGCGAAGGGTCGTGCCATGAAGGAGAAATCGACGCCAAAGCCTCCGGTGAGGTCGACAAGCGAAGGAAACGAAGCGGCAGGTGTAACGTCTTCTAGCCGTTCTACGGTAGCATCATCCACATTCTCACCCCCTACTTGCGCCAGGAGCGAGGCCACGAGCCGTGATTTGTAGAGCGCCGTCTGCTCCGACGAGCACTGCTCCATCGACAAATGGGGCGGATAGCGCAATCCGTCGACGGCCGCCCACGAAGGCAACTTGCGACGCGCCGTCTGCCAACCTGCTATCTGGTCGAGGGCGAGGGGCAGGTCGATGTCTTCCTGCCCGTGGGCCTTCAGGGCCAGCGAGCGCACGTCGTCGTTGCGATGTTCGCGTATGAATGCCTGCGTTGCCTCGTTCATCAGCGGCGTTTATTTCTTCAGTTTCATGCCCAGATGGTGCATGATGAAACCATAGATGTCGGCCTGCTCCTCGATGACTTTCGAGAGCGGTTTGCCGCCACCGTGACCCGCCTTGGTATCGATGCGGATAAGCGTGGGGTAGGTGCCGTCGTTACAAGCCTGCAATGTGGCGGCGAACTTGAACGAATGGGCCGGAACCACACGGTCGTCGTGGTCGGCGGTGGTCACCAACGTAGCGGGGTAGGAAGTGCCGGGCTTCAGGTTGTGCAACGGAGAGTAGCCGCGCAGATATTCGAACATCTCGGCCGAGTCTTCCGACGTTCCGTAGTCGCTGGCCCAGTTCCATCCGATGGTGAACTTATGGTAGCGCAGCATGTCCATAACGCCCACTTGTGGGATGGCCACGCGGAACAAGTCGGGGCGTTGCGTCATACAGGCACCGACGAGCAATCCGCCGTTGGAACCTCCCACGATGGCAATCTTATCCTTCGAGGTATAGCGCTGGGCGATGAGGTATTCGGCAGCACCGATGAAGTCGTCGAACACGTTCTGCTTCTGCATCTTCGTACCTGCCAGATGCCACTCCTCACCATATTCACTTCCACCTCGCAAATTGACCTGAGCATAGATGCCTCCGCTCTCGAGGAACGGGATACGCATGGCCGAGAACGACGGCGGAAGCGAGATGTTGAAACCGCCGTATCCGTAGAGATACACGGGGTTGCGACCGTTGCGCTTCAGCCCTTTCTTGTAGGTGATGAACATGGGGATGCGGGTGCCGTCCTTGCTCTCGAAGAACAGCTGCTCCGTCTGGAAGTCACTGAGTCGGAAGTTCACCTTTGGTTCGGCAAAGGGTTGGCACTGGTTCTGGGCCATATCGTATTGGTAGATAGTGCCGGGCTGAGTGAACGAGGTGAACGTGAGGAAACATTCGGGGCGCTCCTTACGGCTGCTGAAGCCCACGCTACCCACTCCGGGAAGGGGCACTTCGCAAAGGCGCTTGCCCTGCAGGTCGTAGACATAGACGTGGTTACAGGCGTCCTTGCTATAGGTGAGCACCATCTTGCCATTGGCAAACGACACGTCCTCGAGCACGTCGTCGGTCTCGCCCACCAGCTCTTGCCAGTCCTGCACACCGGGCTTGCGGATATCGGCCACCATCAGACGGTTCTTCGCGGCACCGTAGTTGGTGAAGATATATATCTTGTCGCCGATGTTCTCCACGGGCGAATACTGACACTCCATGTCGTTGGTCATCTGGATGAACTGAGAGCCCTCCTGACGCAAGTCGCGCACAAAGAGGTTGTTGCCAGCGCCAGCACCACTCTCGTAGAGGAACATCATGGTCTCGTCGTCGGTCACGTCAACGCCGTAGAAGCGCTTCGGCTGAACGGGATTCTGGTAGAACAGCACGTCGTCTTTCTGCGCCGTTCCCAACTTGTGGTAGTATATCTTCTGCACTTCGTTGACGTTGGAGAACTCCTTTCCCTGTTCAGGGGCATCGTAGGCACTATAGAAGAAACCGTCTTTATACCATTGCGGACCAGAGAACTTGCACCATTCGATGTGGTCGGCAGTGAGCTGCCGGGTGGCTACGTCCATCACATAGATTTCCATCCAGTCGCTACCACTTCGCGAAATAGCATAGGCACAGTGTTTGCCGTCGTGCGAGAAAGCCATCGACTTCAGAGCTACGGTGCCGTCGGCACTCAGTGTGTTGGGGTCGAGGAACACGCGTTGCTCACCGTTCAGCTCGTCCATGGTGTAGAGCACGCTCTGGTTCTGGAGTCCGTTGTTGCGATATTGGTACCAGTGACCGTGACGCCAGAAGGGCGTTCCCACCTTGCCGTAGTTGGCTACTTCGGTGAGCCTTTTCTGCAACTTGCTGCGCTGAGGCAGACGGCTCAGGTAGGCATTGGTGACGGCATTCTGGGCCTCCACCCATTGGGCGGTCTGCTCGCTTCGGTCGTCCTCCAACCAGCGGTAGGGATCGGGCACTTTCTGTCCGAAATACTCGTCTACGGTGTTGTCCTTCATGGTGGCAGGATAGTTCACGGTCTGGGCCGTCAGCCATGTTGCCGCTGTAGCCATCATTGTTGTCATAGCGATTCTTTTCATCATAAAATCCTTGCTTTTTTGTCACATTATGGTGCAAAGATAGGCATTTATCGGGAGAAAAGTTGTTGATTTACAAATAATTTCGTACATTTGCACGCATTTTCATTACTAAAAACGAAATAATCTATGCGACGCTGTCCGACATGTGAAGAAGAAATCGACGAGCATTTGGAAGTATGCCCGTGGTGTGGAAGACGTACCGGTTTCGAACCTAAGAAGTCAATATCCGAGAGAATCACCCCCAAGATGAACAAGAATAACAAGCGCATTCTCTACTATGTGCTGGCTGGTGTGGCCACCGTGGCCGTGCTCGCAGGCATCGCCGTGGGGTGCCTGAACAAGAAGCCCGTCATTGGTGGCGGCGGACGCCAGCTGGGCGTTACCGAAGTCATCGACAGCTTCGTCAGCGTGATGCCGCAGGGTTCGAAGGTGGTGGCACGCTTCAACGACGACCGCCATTGCATCTATTATCTAAACTCTGGCCACCTGATGAAGTTCAACGCCGTGAGCAAGATGCTCGACGAGGTGAACCCATCGACAATGATTGACGACGTCAGCGTCTACTACAACGACCGCGACACAGTGTCGGGCGTATTGGAGGCCGAGCTCACCGAGGACGAGAAGTTCATCGTGATGCGCGTAGTAACCGAGCGCAACGAGCGCTTCCCCGAAATGACCGAATACGGCAGTTTCAAGCTCAACACCGAGAGCATGAACCTGCTCCCTTATAAGTGGACACCAAAGAAGAAAGTTGCCGACAACGCTAACCAGGACAGCCTGCGCCGCGCATGGGCCGCCTACCAGCGTCGCCAAGCCAGCAAGGCAGAGTCTAGCGAACCTGCAGAGACCGCTCCGGCCACACCACAGCCCGTGGAGACGCCGCTTGAGGAACAACCCTCGGCAGCACCTGCTCCAGCGCCCGCTCCTACACCGGCACCAGCTCCTGCGGCAGCGCCCGCATCGGGAGAGTAGCGTTCCACTCTTTTCCCTCCCCTACCAATCACCATGCTTGGCACCATCGTCAACACGGCATCCATTGTGGCTGGCACCATCGTCGGCACACTGCTGCATCGTGGCATCAAGGAAAAGTACAAGCTGACGCTCTACAACGGGCTCGGTCTGGCCAGTCTGGCTATCGGACTGAATGCCACGTTGCAGAACTTCCCGAAGAGTCAGTATCCAGTGCTTTTCATCCTGGCATTGGCCATCGGTGGCGTCGTTGGTACAGCACTCGATATCGACGGACGTTTCAAGCGATTGGTGAACAGTCGTAGCAAGGCCACCACCAACGATGGCCGCTCATCGCTCGCCGACGGACTGGCCACGGCAGTGCTCCTCTATTGCATCGGCCCTTTGTCGATGCTGGGTCCGGTGATCAGTGCGCTGAAGGGCGACAACACCTTCCTCTTCACCAATGCAACACTCGACTTCGTTTCCTCCACCATCTTCGCCTCTACCTACGGCTTTGGAATGGTGCTCGCCGCACCAGTGCTGTTCCTTTGGCAGGGCATGTTCTACATGGTGGCACAACTGAGCAGCACCGCCATCAGTGAAGCGCTGATGGCCGAACTACTCATCATCGGGGGACTGATGATTACAGGCTCAGGTCTTGCACTGCTGCAATTGAAAGATTGTAAGGTCTTGAACCTGCTGCCGGCGCTACTGGTGCCTGTCGTGTGGTTCTTCTTTGTGGCATAAGAGGAGTTTCAGAAGATTTTAAAAG
>JAILAI010000110.1 GCA_024681705.1 Prevotella sp. | reverse complement strand
GGACGTGATGACGCCGCGCGTGGTCTCTGCCACCGCTCCAGAGGCGATGACGCTGAAGGAATTCTACCAGAAAAAGGAGTTCAAGCACTTCTCGCGCATACCTGTATATGCCGACGACGAGGACTTCCTCACGGGCTATGTGTTGCGTAGCGACGTGCTGACGCAGCTGACCGAAGATCAGGTGGACAAGAAACTCGTGGAGTTGAAGCGCAAGATATTCCTCGTGAACGAGGATTCGTCGGTGGCCGACGTCTGGGATAGCTTGTTGCGTAACAAAGAGCAGCTGGCCGGCATCATCGATGAATACGGCTCGTTCAAGGGTATCATCACCCTCGAGGACATCATCGAGACCATCTTCGGTCTTGAAATCATCGACGAGAACGACGAGGTGAGCGACATGCAACAATATGCTCGAGAGCGTTGGCAACAACGCCAGCGCAAGCATAAGGAAATCAGCTTCGCCGAATAAGAGGCAGATGATAATCGGACGGTGATGAGGCTCGTCCGCGATTTTGTTAATCGGGCCATAGAATAGTTTCACCCCATCTCCTGACGACCGGGAGATGGGGTGATTTGATACGATGGGAATGAAAGGGGGAAACGCTGATTTCTTGAAGGCTCTATGGGCAGAAAAGGGCAAAAAGAATCTAGGTTTCCCACACTCTGTTTTCTGAGCGTAAGAAACCTAGATGATGGTTTCGGACTACCGTCCTTATGGTTTAGAAGCGGTAGACGGCGAAGGTCTTGGCAGGAACGGTGGTCTTCAGCACGTTGCCCTGCACGTTGTCGGCGGGTACGTCCTTCGTCTGAGGAACCACATTGTTCTTCTGCATGATGGTGTTCTCGGCGCGCGGGTTGTCGGCGTGAAGCGTGATGACCTTACCATTGCCCAGGCTCTTGATGCCCTTGAAGGTCACCTCGATGGCCTGCGGCTGGTTGCTGGTGTTCACAACCTTCAGGATGTAGCCCTTCGTATTGGCGTCGTAGGTGGCCGATGCGCAGAGACCGTCTTGTCCGGTGACGGGCTTCTTGTTCTCAGTCAGCTGAAGCACGTTGGTGCCCGGGTTCTGTCCGTAGAGCTGTTGCACGTAGTAGTTGGGCGTGCGAACGGTTGTCATGTTGTCCATCCAGATGAGGTCGGGACGCCATTGCCAGCCTTCCACGTGTGAGAACAACGGTGCATAGGTGGCCATGTGCACGATGTCGGCGTTGCGCTCGAATCCCGTCATGATGGCGGCTTCGGCGAGAGCGGCCTCAAAGACGTTCTTGCCAGTGGGGCTTGCGGGGTTGCCATCGATGTGGCAGGCGTATTCGCCGGCGAACACCTTCGGGCCCTTGCGGTCGTATTTGTCGTAACGGGTGACGTTCTCCATGAACCATTGCGGCGAGCGATAGTAGTGCTCGTCCACGAGGTCGGCCTTCAGGCGGGTCATCTGTTCCCAACCGTAGGTGAACTGTTTGCCGTCCTTATCGTCGGGACTCGGGCCGCTGGAGCCCACAATCTTCATCTTCGGATACTTGGCGCGGATGGCCTTGACGAACTTCTCCAGACGCTCGGGATAGAGAGGACCCCACTGCTCGTTGCCGATACCAATCTGCTGGAGGTTGAACGATTCGGGATGTCCCATGTCGGCGCGAAGCTTACCCCACTTGGTATCGGTGCCGCCGTTTGCAAACTCAATCAGGTCGAGGGCATCGTCGATATACGGCTGAAGGTCGTCGACGGCAACGTGGCACGTGGCTGCGTTCTCATCAGGATTCTGGAACTGGCAGGCCAGACCGACGCTGAGCACGGGAAGAGCCTGAGCGCCAATCTCCTCAGAGAGCAGGAAGAACTCGTAGAAGCCGAGACCATAGGTCTGATAGTAGTTCGGATACAGGCGGTGCGGGAAGGTATAGTTCCAGCGGTTCTCGTTGAGCGGACGATTCTCTGCCGGTCCCACCGAGTTCTTCCACTGGTAGCGCGACTGAAGGTCGGTGCCCTCCACGATGCATCCGCCGGGGAAGCGGAACACGCCAGGGTTCAGGTCTTTCAGGTCTTTCACCAGGTCGGATCTGAGCAGTCCCTTCCAAGCGTCGTCGGGGAAGAGGCTCACGTGGTCGAGGTCTACGCCCTTCTGGCCCTCCAGGTAGACGCGCATATAGCCCTTGGCGTCGGTGCGCGGCGACTCCAGCGTGGTGGTGTACTTCTTCCAGTCGCCACCCTTGATGTCGATGCCGTGACGGGCAATCACTTCGTTGTCGCTACCAATCAGTTCGACGCGGATTTTCGCATCGGCATTGTCGTTGGTGCGTGCATAAACCGAGAAGTTGTACTTCAGGCCTTTCTTCAAGCCCATGCCGAAGAAGCCGCGGTTCTCGAGTCCGGTGAACTTGTCGCGGTGGCCGCTACCCTTCAGTGATACGTAGTGGGGATTGCGGTCGAAAGCAGGGTTCTGGTCCTTCACCTCCACCTTTCCGAAGGTGTTCCATCCCATCAAACGCTGAGGGAACTCAAACGAGCGGTTCTCGACCAGCTCGGCGTAGAGGCCGCCATCGGCGCCGAAGTTGATGTCTTCGAAGAATATTCCGTACATGGTGGCCTGAATGGGCGCACCTTTTTTCTTGGCCTGCACCGTCATCTGGTGCTGCGCGCTGACCGTCATTGTGGCCATCGCTGCCACGACCATCGTGGCGAGAATTCTCATTTTCCTCATAGTCAGGTTTTATTCGTTATTAGAGATGATTGCTAACATGATTTGCAAATTTACGAATAAAACCTGCATTAAAGGTGGATTTTCCGAGAAAACAGGTGGATTTTATG
>JAILAI010000087.1 GCA_024681705.1 Prevotella sp. | reverse complement strand
CTTGGTCACCTGCTTGGGAACGCTGATGTACATGGTCGAGAGCAACCAACCGAATACAGGGTTCAAGGATTTGGGGTCATCGGTCTACTGGGCCATCGTGACAATGACCACCGTGGGATATGGCGACATCACACCGGTAACCCCTATTGGCCGACTGCTTTCTGCTTTCGTCATGTTGCTAGGCTACACCATCATCGCCGTGCCTACGGGAATCGTCTCTGCCACATTTATCGACGAATCGAGAGAGAAAGTGACCGACGGACATTGTCCGCGATGCGGAGGTGATGTGAGCGAGGACGACCGCTTCTGCCGGCATTGCGGCGAAAAGCTATGAGCGATTGTCGGCACTCACGCAAGGCACGATTTGAATAAAAAGCAAACCATAATGAAACGAATGAATAACGGGTTCCCGCTCCTGACAAAGGGTATTTCCGACCTCCACCATATTCAGGCATTCGGTCTTACTCAGAAAGGAGCAGGTCTTCCCACGCTCCATAGAATCTTTGTAGGACCTGGGCTGAAATTTCAGCCCACCTATTTCCTCACATGCTTGAAGGCAACATTCCTCATGCTGGCAGCTCTTCTTCTCTCTTCGACGTGTGCCCTCGCGCAAGAGCAGGTCAAACCTCGGACGTCGATGATTGGGAAACTCTTATCGTCCAAAAGTCAGAACGCGAACTACGACACCTCCTACATCACCCGACCCAATAGCGAACTGACATTGAAGGTGAGGACCAACCTCAGCGGAAATGGCATCCACGCACGTGGCACGGTCAACGACATCTACTCCACCGCCGACCTCCATACCCGCACCAAGCTGACGATGAGTTTTGCCGCCATCTACAAAGGCGTGGGAGTTGGCTTGGCCGTCAATCCGGCGAAGATTCTGAAACGAAACAAGGACTACGAGCTGAACGTCAACATCTACGGACGGAGGTTGAGCATCGACGCCAGCTACCAAAGGTCGAAGACGCTCTCGGGAGACATCGAGCGCGGCGATCATAAGTTTCATCTCGAGCGCGGCTACGTCAAAATGCGCGTGCTGAACATCGCGGCCTACTATGCCTTCAACCACCGACGCTTCTCCTACCCTGCCGCCTTCACTCAAAGCTACATACAACGGCAATCTGCTGGTTCGTGGTTGGCTGGAATGTCTTATCAGGGTGGCTCCATCATACCCACCGACGATGCACCTGAAACGATGCCCGACCTTCGCATTAAAACGACGCATCTCGGCATTGGTGGCGGCTATGGCTACAACCTCGTCCTGGGCGACAGATGGCTTCTGCATCTCTCCGCATTGCCCACCGTCGTCGTGCTAAACCATAATAATCTGACCATCAACGGCGAGCGCAAATCGGCTCAGCCCATGCGTCTGAACCTGATTCTCAACGAGCGTCTGGCCATCGTGCGCAACTTCTCGTCTCGTTACTTCGCGAGCTTCACCGCCGTGATGAACAACTCGCTCTTCGACGACGATCTCGTCATCATCAACCAAAACAAATGGCGCGTTCGCCTCGCCCTCGGCGTCAGGTTCTAGAGCACCGTTTTCCTTTCCACAACGAACCGATTGAATCATGGAATATAACGAGCATAGCCAAGAGACGAGACCGTTGGACACATCATATACGACGGAGAGATTCGATGCCGATATCGATGCCAGGACCTATATCAACGAGTTCCGAAGGACGGATTATTTCCTTGAGTTTTGTCGGCAATGCAAGAACTATGGTCGCAGATATGGGTGTCCTCCTTTCGATGATAAAGCTTTGTCAATCGTCGACGACTATGAGAGAGTGCGTCTTATAGGCATCAAGATCATCCCCAACAACAAGCAACTTCCACTAAGCCTTGCGAACGACATGATGGAGCCTGTTATCAGGGAAATGAACGAAGAACTACTGGATTTGGAACAATCACTCGGAGGCTATGCTTTCGGATTTGTCGGCGCATGTCCATATTGCGATGGCGAACCGTGTGCGAGAATCTCGGGCCACCCATGCAGACATCCCGAAAAGGTCCGCCCATCGTTAGAGGCGTTCGGCTTTGACATGAGCAAAACCGCCCAAAACCTGCTCGGACTTGAAATCAAATGGAGCCAAGGGAAACAAATCCCAGAATACCTAACCTTAGTCTGCGGCCTCTTCTATCAAAAAACGAGGTAAAAGAAGTCTTATGTTGTGCAAATGTTGTGCAAGTTTGCCCATAAAAAAAATTAAGCATCTGAAAATCAGACGCTTAACTTTTGTCTAAGTCGGGATTACTGGACTCGAACCAGCGACCTCGCGCCCCCCAGACGTGTGCGCTACCAACTGCGCTAAATCCCGATCCTTAATTGCGGATGCAAAGGTACGCACTTTTAGCGATATAACCAAATTTTGCAGACACTTT
>JAILAI010000085.1 GCA_024681705.1 Prevotella sp. | reverse complement strand
TTTGGGGTCATCGGTCTACTGGGCCATCGTGACAATGACCACCGTGGGATATGGCGACATCACACCGGTAACACCTATTGGCCGACTGCTTTCGGCTTTCGTGATGCTACTGGGCTACACCATCATCGCCGTGCCCACGGGTATCGTCTCTGCCACATTCATCGACGAGACGAAAGAGAAGGTATCTGACGGACATTGTCCGCGATGCGGAGGCGATGTGAGCGAGGACGACCGCTTCTGCCGGCATTGTGGCGAAAAGCTTTGAGCGATTGTCGGCATCCTCGCCCAGCACTCACGCAAGGCACGATTTGAATAAAAAGCAAACCATAATGAAACGAATGAATAACGGGTTCCCGCTCCTGACAAAGGGTATTTCCGACCTCCACCATATTCAGGCATTCGGTCTTACTCAGAAAGGAGCAGGTTTTCCCACGCTCCATAGAATCTTTGTAGGACCTGGGCTGAAATTTCAGCCCACCTATTTCCTCACATGCTTGAAGACTTCATTCCTCATGCTGGCAGTTCTTCTTTTCTCTTCGACGTGTGCCCTCGCGCAAGAGCAGGTCAAACCTCGGACGTCGATGATTGGGAAACTCTTATCGTCCAAAAGTCAGAACGCGAACTACGACACCTCCTTCATCACCCGACCCAATAGCGAACTGACATTGAAGGTGAGGACCAACCTCAGCGGAAATGGCATCCACGCACGCGGCACGGTCAACGACATCTACTCCACCGCCGACCTCCATACCCGCACCAAGCTGACAATGAGTTTTGCCGCCATCTACAAAGGCGTGGGAGTTGGCTTGGCCGTCAATCCGGCGAAGATTCTGAAACGAAACATGGACTACGAACTGAACGTCAATATCTACGGACGGAGGTTGAGCATCGATGCCAGCTACCAAAGGTCGAAGACGCTCTCGGGAGACATCGAGCGCGGCGATCATGAGTTTCATCTCGAGCGGGGCTACGTCAAAATGCGCGTGCTGAACATCGCGGCCTACTATGCCTTCAACCACCGACGCTTCTCCTACCCTGCCGCCTTCACCCAAAGCTACATACAACGGCAATCTGCGGGTTCGTGGTTGGCTGGAATGTCTTATCAGGGTGGCTCCATCATACCCACCGACGAGGCACCAGAAACGATGCCCGACCTTCGCATCAAGACGACGCATCTCGGCATTGGTGGCGGCTATGGCTACAACCTCGTTCTGGGCGACAAATGGCTTCTACATCTCTCCGCATTGCCCACCGTCGTCGTGCTGAACCATAATAATCTGACCATCAACGGCGAGCGAAAATCGGCTCAGCCCATGCGTCTGAACCTGATTCTCAACGAGCGGCTGGCCATCGTGCGCAACTTCTCGTCTCGTTACTTCGCAAGCTTCACCGCCGTGATGAACAACTCGCTCTTCGACGACGATCTCGTCATCATCAACCAAAACAAATGGCGCGTTCGCCTAGCCCTCGGCGTCAGGTTCTAGAGCACCATTTTCCTTTTCACAACGAACCGATTGAATCATGGAATTTAACGAGCATAGCAGAGAGACGAGACCGTTGGACACATCATATACGACGGAGAGATTCGATGTCGATATCGATGCCAGAACCTATATCAACAAGTTCCGAAAGACGGATTATTTCCTAGAGTTTTGTCGGCAATGCAAGAACTATGGTCGCAGGTATGGGTGTCCTCCTTTCGATGATAAAGCTTTGTCAATCGTCGACGACTATGAGAGAGTGCGTCTTATAGGCATCAAGATCATCCCCAACAACAAGCAACTTCCACTAAGCATTGCGAACGACTTGATGGAGCCTGTTATCAGGGAAATGAACGAAGAACTACTGGATTTGGAACAATCACTCGGAGGCTACGCTTTCGGATTTGTAGGCGCATGTCCATATTGCGATGGCGAACCATGTGCGAGAATCTCAGGCCACCCGTGCAGACATCCCGAAAAAGTCCGCCCATCGTTAGAGGCATTCGGCTTTGACATGAGCAAAACCGCCAAAAACCTGCTCGGACTTGAAATCAAATGGAGCCAGGGAGAACAAATCCCAGAATACCTAACCTTAGTCTGCGGCCTCTTCTATCAAAAAACGAGGTAAAAGAAGACTTATGTTGTGCAAATGTTGTGCAAGTTTGCCCATAAAAAATTAAGCATCTGAAAATCAGACGCTTAACTTTTGTCGAAGTCGGGATTACTGGACTCGAACCAGCGACCTCGCGCCCCCCAGACGTGTGCGCTACCAACTGCGCTAAATCCCGATCCTTAATTGCGGATGCAAAGGTACGCACTTTTAGCGATATAACCAAATTTTGCAGACACTTTTTTATAAATTTTTATTTTCCGACTTACATTACTGGTCGTTTTTATCTCTTTTTCAACATTCTCCAGGCGATGAGAACGACATTCGTGCAAAACCAATAACAGAGGGCCATGCGCTACGCTCAATAAAAGTCTCGCATCATTGGAAAAACGACGACCTTTTAAATCGCCAAACCATCAATCTACAAAGAGTCGTCGGGTCTCACATCGTTTGGTTCGAAAAACGTGTGAAGGCCACACCTCACGGCATGACCTTCACTTGATAAATAGACTATTATTAAAAAATGTCTAACCAAACTATTTAATTATGAGTTGCTTTTTGTAGCATCAATATCCAGCATTTTGCCAAGCGGCCTTCTCGGAGTCGCTCAGATTCGTTCCGTCGGGGTTCTGCAGGGTATCGATGAACTTCTGCGGAATCGGACGATACTCATGCTTGCCGGCCGTGATGTTCGGTGCGGCCTCTGGGTTGAAGGCCTTTGCACGTCTGATGAGCAGACCTGTACGACTCAGCTCGTCCCAACGGTTCCACTCACCGAGCAACTCGCGTGTGCGCTCGTTGAAGATGAAGTTGAGCATGCGGTCGTAGTCACCCGATGCACCAATGGCGGCGAGGATAGCCTCGTCTTCGGCGGGCAGCTGCGTGTAGCTCTTAATCTGAAGGTCGGAAGCATCGGTAGTAGTTTCGATGCCCGTCGACAGATAGTAAGTGTTCTTGTGAAGCATTGTGGCGTAGTAGGCCTCGGTGTTGTTCAACGTCTCACCCACTTCGTTCTTGTTCTTCTTCGGTGTGGTGCTGGTAGCCGTTGAGTTATCCTTGTCGCCTCCGTCGGCAGAGAGGAATGCCATTGAACCATCGGTGTAGTACTCGCGGTTCTCACCCTGCTTCCACTGGCCACGTGCTCTGAGGATGTTCACCGTGTTGATAGCGGCCTGATAGTCGCCCAAACGTACCTGAGCCTCAGCCTTCACGAGATAGGTCTCACCAGTACGGGCCATGATGACGTCGCGGTGGGCATCGCCCTTCTCAGCGGTGCGTGAGCCGTCGGCGGTCTTGTTGATACCACAGAACACGTTGGTGCTGCTAGGTGAGCCATTATAGGTGTTGAGTACGTACTTGCCATTCTGGTATACGACGAAGGAATTGGGTACCCATTTTCCTGTTCTCGGATTCACGAAGGAGTGTGCCACACCACCACGTCCGAATGTGCCATAGGCATCGTTGTCGAAGCGTGTGTCGCTCTTCTTGTTGAGGATGAAGATGATACCCTCGTCGCCGATGTGCGGCACCTGGGAAACGTCGATACCATTGGTGGTTGCTACCTTCTCCACGTCGTAGACGGTCTTGTTGGTAGCCTCATCCTTCTTCGTCGTGGCGATGTTGTTAAGTCCGTAGACGGTCTTGAATGTCTTCCACATACGGGCATCGTTCACGTTGTCGAATACAGAATAGGTGTACTCCGTGGGACGGCAACGCTGGAAGTCCATACCTCCGATGTATTGTCCGCGCTGAACCCATGCTCCAGAGAAGTTGGAGAACTGGGGGTCGAAGTAGTTGTAAGTACGGTTTCCGAAGCGTCCCTGAGTGGTCTTGTCCTCGTTGTGCTCTGCGGCCATCAGGATTTCATCCAGACCTTCGTTCTTGCAATCAACACCAGTCCAGCGGGCATAGAGATCCCAGTAGTCGGCGGCAAGCGGACAAGCGGCGATAACCTCATCGCACAAAGAGATGACGCGGTTCAGATCGGCGTTCTTATCGTACTTCGAAGCCCAAGAAGCAGAACGCTCGCTCTGACGATACAACAAAGCCTTAGCAAGGAAGTGGGCAGCTGTGTAGCGGGTCCATGTTCCGTTGCCACGCCATTTCTTCGTGGGCAGCATGCTATAGGCCTGCTCCAGGTCGGCAATGATTTGGTTCAGTGTTTCCTCTTCGGTAGCACGTACGAAGTCCTTTTTAATCTCACCATTGGCGGGTTCCGTCTGGAGAACTACACCACCATACTGGCAGAACAGACGATAGTAGTTGTAGCCACGAAGGAAATATGCTTCACCGAGAGCCTTGTTGCGGCTTTCCTCGTTCTGCACGTTCACGGCCTTAGAAATCACCAAGTTGGCGGTAGAGATACCGTAGTACATCTCATCCCACAGAGCCGATACGGCAGGGCAGTTCTTGTTGGCTGCTCCCAAAGCCGGCGTCAGGTCTAGCGGACTGAGTCGCGGGTCGTAGGTGTTCCAGCATTCCGATGTCAGGTCTGCACCATTGGTGAATTCGTCGCATCCATAGAGCGTGATGCCGTATGCCCACTCGTAACCGAAGTGCCAGCGGATGTTACCATAGAGTCCGGCGGCCATATTCAGGGCACCCGTCTCGTCGTTAAGCAATGCATCAGTAACCTTGTGTCCTGCATCTTCGCACAGGAAATCGTCACTGCATGAAGTCGTGCCCATCAGGGCCAGCATCGACAATGCACCGCATATTATTTTATTGCTGATATATCTCATAATGATTATTCCAATTTAAGTTATACGGATTATAGTTTTATCGGAGTGAGTGATTAGAATTCAACCTGCAGACCTACCGTGAAGCCACGATTGAAGAACGTAGCACCAGTGTCGAGGTCCATGAAGTCGACAGATGAGTAGAGCATGCCGAGATTGCGTCCCTGAACATAGGCCTTCAATCCCTTCAGTCCGATAGCATCGAGCACTGGCTTGCTGAAGTTATAGCCGAGAGAGAGGGTGCGAACCTTGATGAACGAAGCATCCTTGAATCCGAGCAAACCCGAATAGGAGTCGCCACCAGCCTGGCTATATACAGGCTTCTGCCATTCGGCACCAGTGTTGTTAGGTGTCCAGTAGTCGATTTCGCGTTGCTGGTACATACCGAGCTGACCTTCACCACCTGTGCTGATCATGTACTTGAAGCGTCCTTGCAACTCGAGCGTCAGTTCGAAGCCCTTCCACGAGACGGAGTTCGTCCATCCAGCGGTGAGTCGAGGATTGCGGTTGCCGAGAATCACACGGTCGTTAGCGTCAATCTTATAGTCGCCATTCTGGTCGACGGGGCGTACGCTACCTGCCGTGAACTTATGTCCGTTGGCATTGAACTTCTCCATTTCGGCGGCATCGCTCTCCTGCCAGAGTCCGTCGTTCTCATAGCCATAGTGAACGGCAATGCTCTCGCCGATGAACCATGCATTGTTAATATCGTCTTCCTTACCGTTGGCAAGTTCCACAATCTCGTCCTTCTGAAGGGCGAAGTTCAGGTTGGAGTTCCAAACGAGGTCCTTGGTGAGCACGGGGATTGTGTTCAATGTAACTTCAAGACCCTTGTTCTTGGTCTGACCGATGTTGGCCATCATAGCGGGATAACCCGACAAAGAAGGCACGCTCATGGTGAGGAGCAAGTCCTTGGTAGTAGAAGTGTAGAGGTCGATGGTACCACCGATGCGTCCCTTCAGGAAGCTGAAGTCGATACCGAGGTTCCACTGGGTTGTCTTCTCCCATCCGAGATTCTTGTTCGGCATGAGGTTAGCACCACTGGTATAATAAGGTTCGTTGGTGACAAAGATCTGAGAGTTACCGGTGCTGAACGGCATCCAATAAGAGCTGATGACACCGAGGGTTCCATAAGGGCCAACGGCCGAGTTACCCGTCACACCAACACCAAGACGAAGCTTCAACTGGTCAATCCAGTTGGCGTCCTTCAACCACTCTTCTTGTTCCATGCGCCAACCAAGGGCCATTGAGGGGAAGAAATCCCACTTGTTACCCTCTGCCAGCACCGAGGCACCATCCCAACGAGCAGAAGCCGTGAGCAGGTAGCGGTCGAGGAACGCATAGTTGATGCGGGCCATGTAAGATGTAAGTGCATACTCAGAGAGACCTGTACCCATAGAAGCCTGATAGGCGGCATCAGTAATGTCGATGGCTCCCATATTGTTCCACAAGAACGAAGGAATGGTTACTCCCACTTCGCTCATCGAGCTAGACTCGTTGTTGCTCTTCGAGGCACTCTGCAACAGGGTGATACCTACGTTGTGGTCACCGAAGATGCGATTGTAGAGAAGCATGTTGTCGAGTGTCCATGCGAAATGTCTTTCGTCATTACGGCTGGCAGAGTTCTTACCGCCGGCACGGCTGATGGATGAGCTATCGAGGAAGTTACCACGACGATAGTAGCGGAAGTCAGGACCGAACTGGATCTTATATTGCAATCCCTCCAGTGGGTCGAGAATCTTGCCAAAATCTACCTGAGCAAAGAAGCTACCCAGCACACGGAAGTTCTCGCGGTTATCGTTCGACTTTTCCCATTCATCTATGATGGAGTATGTATTGGTCGTTGAACCACCCGGCTGAGTAATGATTTCTCCGTTCTCATCGTAAGGCAGGGTGTAGCGAAGGATGCTCTTGGCGGCGCTATAAAGCTCGCGTGCACCTGTGCTCGTGCCGTAAGGTACAGAGTAACCATACTTCTGCACGCTATAGGCAGCATTGAAAGAACCGCCGGCCTTGAACCAAGGTGTTCCCTGAACATCGGCCGATGCCGAAAGGTTGTAGCGTTCGTAGCTCTGGCCTTTCTGAGTACCCTTATTCCTGAGGTAGCCGAATGAAACGAAGCCCGACATGTCTTTCGTTCCACCACGTGCACTCAAGGTGTGCTCTTGCGTCACACCCGTACGGGTGACGAAGTCGGTCCAGTCGGTATCGGTCACCTTCGAGCCGTCCCAAGAACCGCCTTCCCAACCTTTCATCACGTTGGCCAATGCGGTTGCATCGCCCTCGAAGAAGGACTTATCCTGTTCCATAGTAGGCTGATCGCCAGGTGTATAGTTGGCGGGATCCTGATTGTACTTTGCCCAACGGCGCCATGTGATGTAGTCGCTGGCGCTCATTGCCGGACTCTTGTCGACAATGTTCTCGAATGTCATCGATCCCGAGTAGCTCATCTGTAGCTTACCAGCCTGACCACGCTTTGTGGTGATGAGCACAACGCCGTTAGCACCACGGCTACCATAGATGGCCGTTGAGGAGGCGTCCTTCAGAATGTCGATGCTCTCGATGTCGCGCGGGTTGAGGGTCTCAATGCCACCCGACTGAAGGGGCACACCGTCGACGACGTAGAGCGGTCCCTGGCCAGCAGAGATAGAACGCGTACCACGAATCATGATGGAACCCACCGTACCTGGGCGCTCACTGGTGGTGATGTCCACACCGGCGGCCTTACCCTGCAATGCCTCGAAGGCGTTGGATACGGGCTTCAGGTTCAATTCTTTCTCACCCACACGTGTGAGAGCACCAGTGACGTCGCTCTTGCGCTGAACACCATAACCTACCACCACGACTTCATCAAGCATCTGCTTGTCGTCCTCGAGGGTGACACTCACATTAGTCTTACCAGCCAACGCAATCGTCTGAGTGCGATAGCCTACATAACTGATCACAAGGTTGCCGTTCTGGGGAGCCTTCGCGATGGAAAAGTTACCATCCAAGTCGGTAACTGTTCCTGTTGTGGTCCCTTTCACCATGACACTCGCGCCGATGATAGGTTCACCGGCGGCGTCAACAACCTTTCCCGAGATAGTTCCCTGTGCCATCGCCATTGTTGAACAAACAACCATGACAACAAGGAAGAAAAGACGCTGGCATCTTCCGAAGCAGCTCTTCAGGTTAGTTCTCCATTGTACTTTCATTAGTTTCTCTATTTAAATTAATATGTATATGTAGCATCAGTACTTTTACGTTAATAATCCTATCGAAAACAATCTTTATTACCCTAAAAGCACTTACCTAAATAGATAACACTGCTTTAAAACAAACTATAACTAACTAAATAAAAAAATCAAAAACATGAATTTACACCTAAATAACCTTAATCGTCAATAAAACTGGTGCAAAGGTAAGAACAGTTATTCACTCGATAGGGGCAAAAAATCGTCAAAAAGCATACATTTTTCCGTCACGACGAAAAAAAGGATGCAAAAAGTGTTTGCCACATTGTTTATTTTATGTAAGTTTGTAACTGAAAAACCTATTTGCTATGCGACAACGGATTATCACATCGTTTCTATTGCTGCTGACGTGCACGCTTTTGTCGGCACAGAATCTCATCGCCCGCAAACGCATCGATTCCTCGCGAGGACTCTCGAACAACTTCGTCCTCTGCCTGACAATCGACGGTCATGGTTTCGTATGGGTGGGCACCGAGTCGGGACTCAACAGGTTGGACGGCGGAACGTGCTTCACGTTCTACAACGACGATAGCGACCCGGCGGGATTCAAAGGCAACAAGGTGGAAACACTCTACTACGACAAAGCCACCGACCAGATGATTATCGGATCGGGGCGCGGACTCAACATCTACGATTGCAAGAAAGGCACCTTCCGAGGTGAAACCACCGGCGATAGCCTCGTCTTCTACGTGATTGAAGACATCATTCCCGACAACAAGCAGGGCGCATGGCTCATCTATGCCAACGGACAAATACAGCACTTGGATTGCAAGACGCATCGGGTAAAGACCCTTCACGTGAAGAACCCCAAGGGAAACCGATGCGGACTCGACGACGGAAAGGGACATCTCTATATTGGACACGACAAATATGGAATGAGCATCCTGAATAGCGAGACGGGCGAAGTCATAAGAAGCTACGCCCACGAGAAGGACAACGCCTCGAGCATTCCGGGCAACAACGTCAGGCGCATCTATCAGGATTCTGGCGGAAGAATATGGGTGGGCACCGATCACGGAATGGCCCTCTACAACCCAACCGACGGCACCTTCCACAAAGTCGTGCACCAGAACGACCATCGCGACGACAACGTCTACGACATTCGCGAGATGTCAGACCGACGACTTTGGGTGGCATGCGATGTCGGAGGCATCAGCATCCTTCAACTCAGCGGCATCGATCCCGACAAGCCCATGCACTACGTAGACGACGCCAAAGTGGAACTCACGTCGTTCAACACCCGTTGCATCTTCCAGGATTCCTACGACAACATCTGGGTGGGAAACCATAGCACCGGCCTCGATTTCATACCGAGCAAGCAGGAGTTTATGCACAACCTACCCTACTACGACCTGAGGAACCGCATGAAGCGCACCTACGCCGTCACCAGCGACCAGCAAGGACGCCTATGGGTGAGTGGTGAAGACGAGCTCAGCGTTTGGAACGGCAACCAGATGGAGGGCGAATGGAAGGTCGACGCGATGATATGCCGTTCCCACTCCTTCGCGCGAAGCATGATGGCCGACGACAACGGCTACATCTGGATGGGAATGGAAGACGAGGGCGTCATCCGCTTCAACACGCACACCAAGAGTTTCGAACGCATCGACATCGGCTACAATGCCCCCGACATCCATAGCTTCATGGCCGACACCGACGGACGCGTATGGATTGGAAGTGAGTTCGGCGTTTGCGTCTACGACAAGGGAAACGTCACCCATCACGAGGCCATCGACCGACTCACGCACAAGGCACCGGTCTCAAGCTTCATCCGGCTATCTGCCGACGAGATCATCATCGTTACGCAAGGCTTCGGCGTCTTGAAGTTCAACGAGCGGACACAAAGCCACCAGTTGCTGACCATGAGGGACGGATTGCCTACCAACAACTTCGTACACGCTATATATAATAAGTATAAAGGCCTTTGGCTGGCCACCAACGAAGGCATCGTGCACATCCCCTCACCCGCTAACAACCTGAAGGAATTTGAGACGTTCAACACCACCAACGGACTCATCGACAACCACGCTCAGGCCATTCATCAGGATAGTGAGGGCAGAATATGGGTAAGCACCTACAGAGGCATCTCTTGTCTCGACACCGACAAGAAACAATTCTACAACTACAACCAGCAAGATGGCATTCAGATAGGTAGCTTCTTCGCGGGGGCCGTGGGCTCTACGGCACGAGGCGACATCGCCTTCAGCTCGCCCAATGGCGTCTGCTATTTCGACCCACTCGAACCCGACAACCAGACCGAATCGGCCCATCCGCGCATCTCGTCGTGTAGAATCTACAAGTCGGCCGAAGAACCTACGGGGACCATCAGCATCATGCCCGATGAGGATGGCAACATCCACCTGAGCTATCATCAGAACACCATCAGAATCGTTGTGGCGGTCGACAATTACGCCCAGATTGGCAACGTGGACTATTCCTACATGATGAAGGGAATGGACGACAAGTGGTACGACATCGGAAGCGACCAAGACGTAGTGTTCCACCGCCTTCGTCCCGGTCACTACACCTTTATCCTCCGCGCGAAGCTAAGGAACCAGAACTGGGAACAAGCCCAGCAAACGGAGATGGAAATCTTCGTCTCCCCACCCTTCTGGCGCACTTGGTGGGCCTATGCGCTCTATGCCATAGCACTGATATCGCTCGGATGGTTGTTCGTGCGTTCCTATAAGCACCGACTCATCTTGCGCAACTCGCTCGAACTGGAACGGCGTGAGAGTCTCCAGAAGCAGGAACTCAACGAGGAGCGACTCCGCTTCTTCACCAACATCACCCACGAGCTACGCACTCCGTTGACGCTCATTCTCGGGCCGCTCGAAGACCTTCGCGACGACAAGCAACTATCGCAAGCCAACAAACGGCGTGTTACCATCATCCAAAAGAGCGCCGAACAACTACGCAACCTCATTAGCGAGATTCTAGAGTTCCGAAAGACCGAAACCCAGAACAGACATCTCACCGTAGCACGCGGCGATTTGGCCAAGTTCGTGCACGAAATTTGCATTAACTACAAAGAGCTCAACCGCAACCCCAACGTGCAATTCGTCTACAACGTAGCGCCCAACTTGCCACACGTATACTTCGACTCGGAGGTCATCAACACCATCTTGAACAACCTGCTCTCCAACGCCGTGAAATACACCGAGAAGGGAAGCATCACCGTGAACCTCAACTCCGACGGCGACGACACGATGGTGCTCAGCGTTTCCGACACGGGCTACGGCATCGCACCCAACGCTTTGCCCCACATCTTCGAGCGCTACTATCAGGCGAAGGGAAGCCATCAGGCATCGGGAACGGGCATCGGACTCGCCCTTGTGAAGGCTCTTGCCGACCTCCATCAGGCACGTCTCGACGTAGAGAGCCGCGAGCACGAGGGCAGCCGCTTCACGCTCTCGCTCTCCATCAGCAACACCTACCCCAACGCCTTGCACAAAGAGGACGTAGAGACGGTTGAGCCCGTCACCTCAACCGACGTAGCGGCCAACATCGAAGAGTCGCTCGACGAGCAGATGGCCACCTTGCTCATCGTGGAAGACAACGCCGACATCGGGCAATATATAGCCGATTCCTTCTGCGATGACTTCCGCATTCTGAGGGCTTCGAACGGCGTCGAGGGTAAGCAACTGGCCGAAGAACACATGCCCGACATCATCGTATCGGACATCATGATGCCGAAGATGAACGGCATCGACCTCACGCGACAACTCAAAGAGGACATCCGCACAAGCCACATCCCCATCATCCTTCTCACCGCCAAGAGCACCGACGAAGACAAGGAGACGGGCTACGAAAGCGGAGCCGACTCCTACCTGACGAAGCCTTTCACCGCCAAGTTGCTCGGGAGTCGCATACAGAACCTCCTCATGGCGCGCCGTCGACTCGCCGAATACATCATCAACCATCCGTCGGAAAACGAAGAGACAACCGCCGTAGAAACACCTACGCTGAGCAGACTCGATAGGGAATTCCTGGAACATCTCAACCAGATAATCCACGAGAACATCATGACCGAGAACCTCGACCTGCCCTTCATCACCGACAAGATGGCCATGAGCCATAGCACTTTCTACCGCAAGGTGAAGGCGCTCACGGGGATGACCGCCAAGGAATATATCCGCAAATTCCGTCTTCAGCATTGCTACAAGTTGCTCGAGAGTGGCGACTACAACGTCAACGAAGCCGCCTCGATGACGGGATTCAACCAGATGTCGCACTTCCGCGAGACGTTCAAGAAGGAGTTTGGCATTCTGCCTTCGGAGGTGAAGCGGGCGAAAACATAACCCATCGAACTCTCCTAAGTGCTAACGTTCGATTTTCCCAAGGAGCAAATTCACCCTCGAAAACCTGCTCCTTGGGAATCTTTTTTGCCAAACACTCTTACCAATCAATTAACATCCATTTACTTTTATATGGATAGTTTTTAACATGATAATTCGAGAATTTTCGATTGAAAGCACTAAGACCGTGAAATACGCGATTCTCAGCGATTAGGCGCAAGACGCTAGATATCAATACGTTACAACTATTTCGTAAAAATATCTGACGAAAAAAGTCGCAAGAAAACGAAAAAATCTAGATTTTTTTCATCAAAAGCGGCGGTTTCAATCATCGAAAGCGGCGGTTTCGATGAGCGAAAGCGCCAATTTCGGTCATCAAAAGCGCCAGTTTTGCTCACCCGAAATGTTCCTTTTATGGATTTATCCCGATTTATGTGGGTAGACAGGTGGGTAGTTTTGCTCAAAAATCCAACACTTTTTGAAGCAATTATTTAACACTTCCATTATCTATAATCGTTAAATTGTGTTATCAACATCAATCTCCTTGATACATAGCCCTGACAATTCTCGACCAAATATTTTAAGAACTTCTAATGTTCCGCTTACAACATCATATATCTTTATACTCCAACTTAATCGTCAAAAAAATTATAGTAATTATATTAATTTCTGTCCAAATCCAACCATCATCTAAGCGTCTATCTTATCGAACTTTACATATGTTTAGAAAGAACACATCACGTCAAATGTGATGGAAAAAGAACCCATACATTTGGCCATTACAGAATTGTTTCGTAACTTTGCAAATCGAAAGCACGACAATTATTATCACTAAAAAAGGGAGATGATAGAAATGAGACAATACTTTAAATCAATGCTCGCCCTGATCTTCATCATCATGGCTACGGTGTCGGCACAGGCACAGACGTTCTACGAGCTTTCGTTCAAGGCACCAGCCGACAACGACGAGTACGTGGGGCTCTTCATCTACACCGACGAGTTTCATTGCAAGATGCGACTCGCCAATAGCGAGATGGTGAAGAGTAACACCTGCTACATGGCCAACTACACTTGTCACATTGAAGACAAGAAAGACGCCGACGACGTGGGCATCATGTACTACGAATCTAGCGAAGAGGGAATGCCCATCTTCATCTGGGCATGGGAGAAAGAAGACATGTCTGACATGTCGGATACGCCCTTCATCGCCTTCGACGTCAACGATACCGATTCGTGGTTCCAGGCGGAAAGCTTCCAGGAAATTCATCTGGCCGATATGGACGAGGAGTACATCGCTCAGTTCTATGGGCCAAACGAGCCTGAATACAAGATGATGATGAGCGGCATCGAAGTGGTGAAAAACCAGAACGGTGACGAAGACGAGGCCTACGAAGTGGAGGAAGAAGACGGTGAGGACGAAGACGATACGGAAGCTGAAACCGACGATGCGTTCGACCAGATTGACGATGTGGCCGACGTCGATGAGGTAGACCAACCAGAACCGGCTCCGGCAAAGGGTCCCACCATGCACTTGGTCATCACGGCCAATACGGAGGTGAGCGACATCGGACCTGCTTGCGAGGTGGATCTGAAACGCGCAAAGAGCGAGTTCGAGGGCATTGCCAAGCAATTGGGAATGAGGCTGAACGAGCAACTCGTGTCGGGCAACAACTACGGGCGTCAGCAGGTGGCAAAGGCCGTAAACGCTCTGAAACCTGGCGCCGACGACGTGGTGGTCTTCATCTATTCGGGTCACGGATTCCGCTTTAAGGACCAGAAGGATTTCTATCCCTGTATGGACCTGACGGCCAATAGCTACGAAGACGCATCGGAAAACTATCTGGCACTGAGCGACATCTTCAAGGCGCTCTCGAAGAAAGGGGCCCGACTCTGTCTGGTGCTTAGCGATTGTTGCAATAGCGAAGTCGACGCCACTCAACCCATCGTGGCCAACAACGCATTGTTCTCGCGCTCGAACTCAAACTTCGACCTGAAGAAGATGCGATCGCTCTTCATGAAGTCGAAGGGCAACATCATCGCTACGGCAGCTGCTCCCGGTGAAGTGTCGTGGTGCGGAACCAATGGCGGTTTCTTCCTGACCAGCGTCATCGAGAGTCTACGCAACCAGATGAGCGCCTTGTCGAAGGAAGCACCCTCGTGGAATACGCTCATCAAAGATGCCATAGATCAAGCTGGAAAGAAATCGGAACAAAGCCAGAACACCACTCGCCAGAACGGCATCAAATACGTAAAAGTAAAGAGCATCTGAGGATTGACATGGGGTCTCCCCCACTCTCTCGGCTTGCCACCCAGACGATTGTATTGAAATCCTCTCGAAACAGAGAACTCTTGTCGTTCGGTTTTAGCCGCTCTGCTTGAAGAGAACTCCTCGATAGCTCCAAAGCTCCTGAAACTCCTTTAACTCCTAAAAGCATGATACGCATTCTCAACTTGATATTCCTATTGCTGACGACCCTGACCGCGTTGGCACAAACACGTAGCGCCGCCGACGCTCAACGACTGGCCGATGACTTCTGGCCGAAGAGCAGAGGTGGCGAGAACCCGAAGCAAGAGATGGTCTATACCGAGAAAGACTCCACCAATCAACGTCCCTACTTCTACATCTTCAATCGCGGCAACAATCAGGGATTCATCATCATCAGTGCCGACGAACGCTCGAAGAAGGTGCTGGCGTATAGCGACACGGGGTCGTTCGACACGAAGAACGTTCCGCCAGAACTTCGGCAATGGCTACGCGTATATCAGGTGGAACTGAAATGGTTGTCGATGACGCCCGACTCGCTCATCAAGGCCGCCCAACAAGGTCGGGTGCTCAGCAAGGGGCGCGCCAAAGGGGCTCAGTCGTTCGCCGTAGCGGTAAAGCCTCTTCTAGGTAGCATCAACTACGCTCAGGAATACCCCTACAACGCCTATTGTCCGCAATACGGAGGACGAAGTAGCGTGACGGGATGCGTAGCGACGGGAGCCGTACAGATCATGCGCTTCTGGGAGTATCCCAAGACGCCAACGCGAAGAAGCCACTCTTACGTGCACAACGGCCAGAACATCGGGTCGAACTTCGACACCACATACGACTGGAATAGCATGTTGGGGACCTATGAGAGCAATACCGGAAGCCAACGACAACAGGAAGCCATCGCCCAAATAATGTTCGATGCGGGCGTAGCTTGCAACATGATGTATACACCCAACGAGAGTTCGGCCTACACCAACGAGATGGCGGCGGCCATGACCACCTATTTCGGCTACGACAAAGGCATCACGATGTTCCGTCGAGACGACTTCACCGAAGCCGACTTCACCTTCTTCCTTAAGCGCGAGCTGAATGCGGGTCGCCCCGTTCTCTTCTCGGGAGCAGGTAGCGGAGGCGGTCATTGCTTCGTGTGCGACGGGTACGACGAAAACGGATACTTCCACATCAACTGGGGATGGAACGGCACCAGCAACGGATACTTCCACGTGAGCAACCTCAATCCCAGTGCCCTCGGAACGGGTGGCGGCTCGGGCGGCTACACGAGGAATGTGATGTTCTTCGGCGGCATCCAGCCACCGAGAAGCAACTCGCAAGTGCCCTACGCGTTATCGTTCACCACGATGAGCGCTCCACTACGATTGGGTCGCGGACAGACGGGCAAATATGTGATGCAAAGGCTGAACAACTCGTCGCTCTATCCCTTCAACGGACAATGTGGCGTTGCACTCTATAGCGGAGGAAAGTTGCGTCAGGTGCTGGGAAGTGCGAATGTATCACTAAAGGCGAACTACTATTTCGACAACTTCACGGTCAACGTGACGATGCCCCGAAATCTCGCCAACGGCAGCTATCAGGTGGTGATGGTGTACAAAGAGCAGAGCGACACGAAATGGCGGCCGTGCCTAAGCGCCACCTGCAATTGTATAGACATGAACTTCAGCAATCAGGGCACCACGGGAAGTTTCAATAATAATGTGCACTATTGCGACCTACCCGACAATGGGTTCGACCGAAGCTTCGTCGATGATGGACGAGGTGGTATTGTCGACGATGAAGAAGAAACAGGTGGAAGTCAGCAGAATCCCCTTGCATTGACGCAAGCCATTGCCTTTGCCGGCGGCAATAGCATCAGCAACGGGAACCAAACCATCAGCGCTCAGCTGAAGGCGTCGGATAACTATACGGGTAAGGCGGGCATCTTCATCTACGATAGCGAGCTCGACAATTGTGTGACAACACTTCAGGCAAAGAGCGTCAGCCTACGGAGAGGACAAACGGCAAAGGTGACCTTCTCGGGCATCCTCAACCTTTCGCAAGGCAACTACTACGCGGCGGTCTTCTATACCGACGACAACGGTCAATGGGAACTCGTGGAGCAGAGCGAAAAGGCGTGCGTGCCCTTCATCGTGAGTAGCGGAACGACGCACGAGGACGACGTTGCCGTTATTGATGACGAAAGCGACGATGATAACGTCAGCCCGTTTGCCGGCGACGAAGAAGAGGACGTAGCCTTCGAGGAAGAGAGTGACGACGAAGAGGAATACACCGAAGAAGAAGACTACGATTGGGCGCAGAACGAAGACGAGGAAGAGGATTACGACTTCGGTGAGGAGGAGGAAGAGGACGATGGTAGCTACGGATTCCTTGACTTCCTCGACGATCTGCTATCGAAGGACGCCTCCACGAACACTTCCATCTCGTGCAAGAAGATGACGATGCTCAATGTCTCGTCCATTGAGCGCGATGGCCACAATGTCTACGACTTCCGTTTGGGTCAGACGGCACAAATCGACTACGTGCTCAACAATGCGACCAATGAAAGCAGAACCCGCATCCTCACCCTCTCGCTCTACGACAAAGACGACCAATGGGTTGCCGACCTCGCCGAGCGCCTCGTCACCGTAGGAGCCCAGCAACAGAAGAAAGGCCTCTTCTCCTTCCGCTTCGCCGACGTCCAGCCCGGCGCCTACAAATTGCGAATGACGGAGGCCACAAGCGACGATGACGTGTGTACCCCCGTCGTCCCCGCCGCCGTCTCATCGCTCTACGTGCAAGTAAGGAAATAACCCCTCATCACTAACAAAACGAAACATCAGATAAACACAACAAATAAAGACATCAAAAAGGGGTGGCTACGCTCACGCGCTTCCACCCCTCTCATGAAAAAAAAGTATTTACTTTCGTGATGTTCTAATAATCTTCCTCCTCATCATTGTCGCCCCAGAGGGAGACTTCTGTGTCAAAATCATCCTCCCAAAGAATATTATGTTCCTTGCCGAGAGAATCTTCAGGTTTACCACCCGTACTTTGCCCACCTATATTAAAGTCGTCGAGACAACTATTAATCAACTTTACATTAACGATTTCGCAATGTGGAATGATATATTTTTTCATTTTCAGCCTCCCTTCTTATTTAATAACTATT
>JAILAI010000067.1 GCA_024681705.1 Prevotella sp. | reverse complement strand
TCTATACACTCCTCTTTTGCCCACATTCTCGACCAACGAATCTGAGGTCTTGGAATTCTTCAACAAAAAGTTCTGCACATATCGGTGAACTTCCTCGAAATCAATCGTTTCGAAGAAGCTGTTTGAGTCGTTGAACACGTGTCGTGCAATCTTCATGACGCTCAAACCTTTATCGCCAGCTTCGGTAAGGAAGCGCAATATTTTCTCGTCGTATGCCAAAAGGCGAAGATGAATTAAAGCTAGAAAACTAAGAAGAAAATCTAACCAGAGTCAAGAACAAATGCTATATAGCGAAAAAAAGGGCCGGAGTGCAGCAGCATCCAGCCCTTCCCTATTGTTTCCTATTAAAGATTAAGCCAATACAATTTTGCCTTCAGCGTCCTTGATCTTACCCTCCTTGAGCAACCAGCCTGCACCGAGAATTACTTCTTCGTTGCTAATCTTTGCGGCCTTTGCGATTTCAGCTACGCTCAGAGCTTTGTTGGCTGCGGCGAGTGCATTGTAAACATCACCAGCCTTGAAACCTGCGTTCTCAGCATTCACCACGATGGCTGCCTTCTTAGCAGCAGTCTTCTTAACTGTTTCCTTCTTCTCAGTAGCAGCCTTCTTGGTTGTCGTAGCTGCCTTTGTTGCTTTCTTTTCTGCCATTGTTACTAATAAATTTAAATCCTGATTGAACCTTTTATCAACCTTAAAGTGAATTTTTCTGATGCAAAATTACGCATTATTTTAGAATCTTTGACAAAAGAATTACTGAAAATCAACGTATTAGACGTTTTTCTTGATATACATCAAAGTTCGACTTGAGAAAAAGATGCGAAGACACAAAAAGAATGATTATCTCCGTGTCTTCGCATTAAGTGTGAAACCTCATTCGAGGCGTGTGGTTATTCCTTGATATCGAGCTTCAGCTGAAGTTCCTCAAGCTGAGCGGGATCGAGCTCTCCAGGAGCGTCGAGCATGACATCGCGACCTGAATTGTTCTTCGGGAAAGCGATGCAATCGCGAATGCTATCGAGGCCTGCCATGATGCTTACGAAGCGATCGAGACCGAAAGCTAGACCTGCATGAGGAGGTGCTCCATATTTGAAAGCGTTGATGAGGAAGCCAAACTGAGCCATAGCCCGCTCGGGAGTGAATCCAAGAATGTCGAACATCTTTGCCTGAAGTTTTCCATCGTGAATACGCAATGAGCCTCCGCCAACCTCAATACCGTTGCACACAAAGTCGTAGGCCTTTGCACGCACCTGCTCGGGATGCTCGTCGAGCAATGGAATATCGTCGGGATTCGGCATCGTGAATGGATGGTGTGTGGCCATCAGTCGTTGCTCTTCGTCGCTCCACTCGAAGAGAGGGAAGTCAACAATCCAGAGACATTCGAAACGGTTCTTGTCGCGAAGTCCGAGACGATTGCCCATTTCCAGACGCAGAGCACAGAGTTGCACGCGAGTCTTATTGGGTTGATCACCACTAAGAATCAGCACGAGGTCGCCATCTTTGGCACCCATCTTCTCCTTCAGTTCGGCCCAAACTTCGGGCGTATAGAACTTATCGACGGAGCTCTTCACGGTTCCATCTTCGTTGTACTTCACGTAAACGAGTCCCTTAGCACCCACCTGCTGACTCTTCACGAAGTCGGTTAGTTGGTCGAGTTGCTTGCGCGTATAGTTGGCACATCCGGGAACGCAGATACCTCCGATATAAGCCGCATTGTCGAAGACGGCGAAAGTGCCTTTCTTCAGCATATCCATCAGCTCTACAAACTCCATACCAAAGCGCAGGTCGGGCTTGTCGGAACCATATTTCTTCATGGCTTCGTGCCAAGTCATCTTGCGAAGCTTTGCGGGCAAATCGACGCCCCGCACTTCCTTGAACAGATGACGGGCCATATCCTCAAACAAATCGGTGACATCGTCCTGATCGACGAACGACATCTCACAATCGATTTGCGTAAATTCGGGCTGACGGTCGGCTCTGAGGTCTTCATCGCGGAAGCACTTGGCAATCTGGAAGTAACGGTCGAATCCGCTCACCATGAGCAACTGCTTCAGCGTTTGCGGACTCTGTGGAAGAGCGTAGAACTGACCAGGATTCATTCTCGAAGGCACCACGAAGTCGCGTGCGCCTTCGGGCGTTGAGCCGATAAGAATAGGTGTCTCCACCTCGATGAAGTCTCTGGCATCGAGGAAGTTTCTGATGAGTATGGTCATGCGGTGACGTAGTTCCAGATTCTTGCGAACGGCCGCACGACGCAAATCCAGATAGCGATATTTCATTCGAAGATCGTCGCCACCATCGGTCTTGTCCTCAATAGTGAAAGGAGGTGTGAGGCTCTCGCTGAGCACATTCAGCTCGCGTGCCACAATCTCGATGTCGCCAGTAGGCATCTTGTCGTTTTTGGCTTGTCGTTCGTTCACCGTTCCACTTATCTGGACGCAGAACTCACGTCCGAGTTTGTTTGCCTTAGCGCAGAGCTCAGCATTCTGACCCTCGTCGAAAACGATCTGAGTGATGCCATAGCGGTCGCGCACATCGACGAACGTCATTCCGCCCATTTTCCTTGTTCTTTGAACCCATCCGGCCAGAGTCACTTCCCTGCCCTTGTCCTGGAGCCTTAGTTCTCCACACGTGTTTGTTCTGTACATATATATTTAATGTTTATACAAAAGTATCTGCAAAGGTACAAAGAAGCAGGGAAACCACAAAACAAAATTCAATTTTTGTTCTTTTTTTGCCCAAATGAGGTTCTATATTGTCCTTCTTGGTAAACAACTCGAAGGTGATAAAAACTCACCAATTCAGCTCATTTTGCCTACATTTCAGCTTATAAAATCTGCTATCGAAAAGAGCATCAACCAAAATTGGCGCTTTTCATCACGAATATTGGCAGTTTTCATCGTCAATATTGGCGCTTTTCGTCATCAAAACTGCCGTTTTTCGAAAGATGCAATTATCGTTTATAATTCGTGAGTTGATGAACGACGAAATTCCATTAACGTACTGGGAAAAATAATGAAGCTTTTTGAATGGTTTGAATATTGAATTTACGATTAACAAAATCGATTTAACATAATGAGAAGAATGAAATGATTCGTTATTGAAAAATGGCCATTTCATCGGGATATTCGATAGTAAGTAATGATGGTTTTGTCGTCAATAAAAGAGTAAAAACAGATGAGCAAATAACAAAACATACATCAATCCCCAACAAAGCAAACACGATTTTTCAACTGATTTTTAGATTTTTTTCGCGCGCGAATAAAATAATGTTTTGTCAATTCGAAAATTATTTTGTACCTTTGCAAAATATTTTGGTTCTTAGAACCAGGATACGAAGAAACAAAGTATTTTAAAGGTAAAGAATAAGAATTAAAAAACAGATATGGATAAGAACACGATTACAGGATTCATCCTGATTGCTGCTGTGCTGATTGGCTTCAGCTGGTGGCAGCAGCCTTCGGCCGAGGAAAAAGAAGCCATGAGAGTTCAGGATTCGCTGAACATGGTGGCCCAGAAACAAGCCGAGGAGAAACAAAAGGCGGCCGCGAAGGCCAACGAGGAAAAACTTCAGAAGGCCGCTGAAGAGGCGAAGGAAGACACCACTGCGCTCTTCCACAGTGCAATGAAGGGCACGGCTCAGCAGGTAGTGCTGAAGAACGACAAGGTGGAGATAACCCTCAACACCAAGGGTGGAACGGTGGAGAAAGCTGTTGTGAAGGACTTCAAAGACCGCAACGGAAACAAAGACGTCACCCTGTTCGACCAGAAGCATCATCAGTTGAAGTTCATGATGGCCGGCAAGACCAGCAACATCATTAGTTCCGATCTTTTCTTCACTCCTTCGGAGACAACCGACAGCACCGTGACCATGACCGCTATGGCTGGTGAAGGTCAGAAGCTGGTGATGAACTACCGTCTCGGCAAGGACTATCTGATGCACATGAGCCTTCACGTTGAGGGCATGTCGGGACTCTTCGCACCCAACTACCGTACGATGGATGTAGAATGGGATGAGATGTGCCATCAGCAGGAAAAAGGATTCTCGTTCGAGAATCAGCGCTCGGCCCTCACCTACCACTTCACTGACGGTGGTACCGACTACCTGAACGAGATGAAGGAAAAGAGGGATGAACCCGTTGACGAACCTATCGACTGGGTTGCCTTCAAGAACCAGTATTTCTCGGCCGTGATGATTGCACGCGAAAACTTCGAAGCCAATGCGCTGATGACATCCGTACCCCAGGAGAAGGAAACACAGATATTGAAACAATACGGAGCAAAGATGAAGACCGCCTTCGACCCCACCGGTCAGAGGGCCTCTGAGTTTGAGTTCTACTACGGTCCCAACGACTTCCGTCTGCTTCAAGACATCGAGGAGCAAAGCACATTCGGCAAGGACCTGCAGCTCGAGCGCCTCGTCTATCTGGGATGGCCGCTCATCCGCATCATCAACCGTTGGTTTACGCTCTACGTCTTCGACTGGCTCACCAAGCTCGGTCTCAATATGGGTATCGTACTGATACTCATCACCATGCTCCTGAAATTCATCACCTTCCCATTGGTGAAGAAGAGCTACATGAGCTCGGCCAAGATGCGCGTGCTGAAGCCGAAACTCGACGAAGCCACCAAGCAATACGACAAGCCCGAAGACCAGATGCAGAAGCAGCAGGCCATGATGTCGATGTATGCGAAATATGGCGTCAGCCCCTTGAGCGGTTGTCTGCCAGCGCTCATACAGATGCCTATCTGGATTGCAATGTTCAACTATGTGCCTAACGCCATCCAACTTCGTGGTGAAAGCTTCCTTTGGATGGACGATCTGAGCACCTACGACCCGATACTTGAGTGGGGCAAGGACATCTGGCTCATCGGCGACCACCTCTCGCTCACGTGTATCCTCTTCTGTGTTGCCAACGTGCTCTACTCGGTGATGACCATGCGCCAGCAGAAAGACCAAATGGTAGGCCAGCAAGCCGAACAGATGAAGATGATGCAATGGATGATGTTCCTCATGCCCGTCATGTTCTTCTTCATCTTCAACGAGTATTCTTCAGGTCTTAACTTCTACTACTTCATCTCGCTCTTCTTCAGTGCCGCCATCATGTGGATACTACGCAAGACGACCAACGACGAGAAACTGCTCGCCATCCTTGAAAACAAGTACAAGGAGAACCAGAAGAATCCGAAGAAGGCAAGCGGTATGGCCGCCCGCATCGAAGCCATGCAGAAGCAGGTGGAAGAGATGAAGAAGCAGAGATTGAGTGAGCAAAACAAATAAACACACGCACAAACACATGATGAAAATTGGTTTTGACAACGATAAATATCTCAGAATACAATCTGAACACATCAAAGAGCGCATCGCCAAGTTCGACGGAAAGCTCTATCTGGAACTAGGCGGTAAGCTCTTCGACGACCACCACGCCTCGAGGGTGCTTCCGGGATTCAAACCCGATAGCAAGCTCCGCATGCTTAGCCAGCTGAAGGATAGCATCGAAATCATCATCGTAGTCAGCGCCGAGGACATTGAGAAGAACAAGGTTCGTGCCGACCTCGGCATCACCTACGACGAAGATGTGCTCCGCCTTCGCGATGAGTTCATGAAGCGCGAGTTCATGGTGGGTTCGGTAGTCATCACTCACTACAATGGTCAACGCGCCGCCGATCAGTTCCGCCATCGCCTTGAACGTATGGGCATCAAGTCATACATCCACTACCCCATCGACGGCTATCCCCACAACGTAGAGCTCATTGCCAGCGACGAGGGATTTGGCAAGAACGACTATGTGGAGACAGAGCGCGAGCTAGTCATCGTAACGGCTCCCGGTCCTGGTAGCGGTAAGATGGCCACTTGTCTTAGTCAGCTCTACAACGAGAACAAGCGAGGTGTGAGAGCGGGCTATGCTAAGTTCGAGACATTCCCCGTGTGGAACCTGCCTCTGAAGCATCCCGTCAACATAGCTTACGAAGCCGCTACCGCCGACCTTGACGACGTGAACATGATCGACCCCTTCCATCTGGACGCTTACGACAAGATTGCCGTCAACTACAACCGCGACATCGAAATCTTCCCCGTGCTGAACGCTCTCTTCGAAGGTATCTACGGCGAGAATCCCTACAAGTCGCCCACCGATATGGGGGTGAACATGGTGGGCTTCTGCATCTCCGACGATGAGGTGTGTTGTCAAGCATCGCGCGATGAAATCATCCGACGCTACTACACCGCCACCAATAAACTGGTAGACGGAGCCGACAACGAGGACGAGGTGAACAAGATTCTCATGCTCTTCAACCAAGCCAAGATAACAACCGCTACACGTCGCGTCACCGTTGCCGCCAACGAGCGGAAGAAAGAGACGGGTCACACTTCGGCAGCTATGGAATTGGCCGATGGAAAGATTATCACCGCAAAGTCGAGCCCCTTGCTCGGATGTAGTGCCGCTCTTCTGCTCAACGTGATGAAAGAACTGGCTGGTATCGACCACAGTGTGAGACTCATTCCGCAAAGCATGATTGAGCCCATTCAGAAAACCAAGATTGAATATCTGGGCGGAAAGAACCCCCGATTGCATACCGACGAGGTGCTCGTGGCCCTCTCCGTACTCTCGCAACACGATGAGAATTGCCGATGCGCACTCGAACAACTGCCTCAGCTCAGAGATTGTCAGGTGCATAGCACGGTGATGCTCAGCGAAGTCGACCGGAAGATATTCAAGAAATTGGGATGCGGCTTGACCTGCGACCCCATCAAAAAGAAATAATCCTACTACATTTTACGTATGAAAAGAATAGCAACCTTAATTCTTGCCGCCTTACTTACCCAAGCAAGCGGAACCATTAATGCACAACAGGAAATGGGACGACCCATAGGAAAAAGCAACATCAAACTGAGCAGCGACCTGATGACACCCGAAGCCCTTTGGGCAATGGGACGTATCAGTGCCTATGCTCCATCGGCCGATGGACAGAAGGTTGTCTATCAAGTCGGTTATTATAGTGTAAAGGAAAACAAGAGTCATCATGTGCTCCACATCATGAATGCTGATGGTAGCGGACAGACGCTTCTCACGAAGTCAGCAAAGAACGAAACCGATCCTTCGTGGATGAACGATGGACGCATCGCCTACCTCTTCGATGGTGAGATATGGACGATGAACGCTGATGGAAGCGACAAGAAGCAGCTATCGAAGACTGACGGAAGCGTGGAAGGCTACAAATTCTCACCTGATGGTCAGAAGGTTATTCTTATCAAGAGTCTTCCCTATCATGGAAGCATCGCCGAGAATCCATCGGACCTTCCGAAGGCAACCGGACGACTCGTCACCGACCTGATGTATCGCCATTGGGACCATTATGTGGAGAGCATTCAGCATCCGTTTGTGGCCGATGTCACCGCCGATGGCATCACTGGTGGAGTTGATATTCTTGAGGGAGAGCCCTACGAATGTCCAATGGAACCGTTCGGAGGCATCGAACAACTCGACTGGAGCATCGACTCAAAGACAATTGCCTACACTTGTCGCAAGAAAACAGGTGTGGAGTATTCCATCTCAACCGACTCTGACATATTCCTATATAATATAGGTACGCGTACATCTAAAAATCTTTGTAAGCCTGCCGACTACAAAGAACCAAAGATTGACCCGACGAAGACGATGAAGGATCAGTCGGTGAACGCTCCCGAGAATCTACAGAACAATCCCGGCTACGATCAGAATCCGAAGTTCTCGCCCGACGGAAAATATGTAGGTTGGCTTTCGATGGCCCGCGATGGTTACGAGAGCGACCGTCAGCGTCTTTGCATCTATGAGCTCGCTACGGGTACGAAGAAATACATCACGGAGAGCTTCGACTCCAACGTCGATGACTTTGTGTGGAGCGACAACAAAGACGCAATGATCTATTTCATTGGCGTTTGGCACGCTACAGAAAACCTTTACTCCATCGACAAGAAAGGTGAACTGAAGCAGCTAACCGACAATTGGGCTGATTTTGGAAGTCTGCAGATGATGAACAATGGCAAGCAGATTATTGCCGAAAGACATAGCTTCATGGCTAGTGCCGACCTCTATCTCATCACCCCCAATTCAAAGAAGCCTCAGAAAACGGACATCAAGCAGATAACAGAAGAGAACAAGCACATCTTCGACCAACTCGAAAAAGGCCGCGTTCAACAGCGCTGGGTGAAGACGACCGATGGAAAAGACATGCTCTATTGGGTGATTCTACCGCCTCATTTCGACGAAAACAAGAAGTACCCCACCCTGCTCTTTTGCGAAGGCGGACCTCAAAGTCCCGTCAGCCAGTTCTGGAGCTACCGTTGGAACTTCATGATTATGGCCGCCCACGGGTATGTGATTGTGGCGCCCAACCGTCACGGTCTTCCTGGATTCGGTTCGGAATGGTGTGAGGAAATCTCTGGCGATTGGACAGGTCAATGCATGGACGACTATCTGTCGGCCATCGATGATGCCGCCACGAATCTTCCATTTATCGACAAAGATCGCATGGGTGCGGTAGGTGCTTCGTTCGGCGGATTCAGCGTCTACTATCTGGCAGGTCATCACGACAAGCGCTTCAAGTGTTTCATCGCACACGATGGTGCCTTCAACCTTGAGGCTATGTACACCGAAACGGAAGAGAATTGGTTCTCAAACTGGGAATATGAAGATGCCTATTGGAATAAGGACCGTTCGGCAAATGCGGATAAGACCTACAAGAACTCTCCCCATCTGTTTGTAGACAAATGGGATACGCCCATCCTTTGCATTCACGGAGAAAAGGACTATCGCATCAACGCGACGCAAGGCATGAGTGCGTTCAATGCAGCTCGCATGAAAGGCATCGAGGCACAATTGCTCATCTATCCCGATGAGAACCACTGGGTACTGAAACCCCAGAATGGAATCTTGTGGCAACGCACATATTTCAACTGGCTCGACAAATGGCTGAAGAAATAACACTCGAAAGAAACGATCAGACAAATAGTCAATCAAAACGTATATAATAAGATGACACAAGTAATTCAAAAAACGCTGCGCGACTCAGCAGCGATGCGTTGGACGGCACTTCTGTTGCTTGCCCTCGCCATGTTCTGTTCATACATCTTTATGGACATCCTCTCACCCATCAAGGACCTCATGCAGGAAACACGCGGATGGGATTCTACGGCATTCGGAACGATGCAAGGCTCGGAAGTATTCCTTAACGTCTTCGTGTTCTTCCTCATCTTTGCCGGCATCATTCTCGATAAGATGGGCGTTCGCTTCACGGCGGTGCTTTCGGGAGCTGTGATGCTCGTTGGAGCCATCATCAAATGGTATGCGGTGAGCGAGTCGTTCATTGGTAGCGGACTTGAAACATGGTTTACAAATAACCTCAACTACATTCCCGTATTCGACGAACTTGGCGTATCGCCTTTCTATCAGGGAATGCCCGCCTCGGCTAAGTTTGCTGCATGCGGATTCATGATCTTTGGTTGCGGATGCGAGATGGCTGGTATCACCGTCAGTCGCGGTATCGTGAAGTGGTTCAAAGGTCGCGAGATGGCTCTTGCTATGGGTTCGGAGATGGCACTCGCCCGTCTGGGGGTAGCCACCTGTATGATTTTCTCGCCCTTCTTTGCAAAGCTCGGCGGCAGTGTCAGCGTTACTCGTTCGGTTGCCTTTGGTGTGGTGCTCATGTGCATCGCCCTCATCATGTTCATCGTTTATTTCTTCATGGACAAGAAACTCGATGCTCAGACGGGTGAGGCAGAAGAAAAGGACGATCCATTCAAGGTTAGCGACATTGGAAAGATTCTCAGCGATAGCGGTTTCTGGCTCGTTGCTCTTTTGTGCGTGCTCTATTATTCGGCTATCTTCCCCTTCCAGAAGTACGCCGTGAATATGCTTCAGTGCAACCTCACTCTGACAGAACCCGCCGCCGATTCATTCTGGGCTGGTTCAAGCGTGACAATCGTTCAGTATATTATTATGCTTATTGTGGCAGCTGCCGGTTTCGCCAGCAACTTCCAGAAGAAGAAATCAACAAAGTATCTGCTCCTCTGCATCTCTATCATCTCGCTCATCACCTATTGTTATATGGGTTACATGCGTCAGTCGGCAGAGAGCATCTTCGCGGTGTTCCCCCTACTCGCCGTTCTCATCACACCTATTCTCGGCAGCTATGTCGACCATAAGGGAAAGGCAGCTTCGATGCTTGTGCTAGGTTCTTTGTTGCTCATCGCCTGCCACCTCACATTTGCCTTCATCCTTCCGGCATTCAAGGGCAATGCCATTGGCGGCATTGTCATCGCATATCTCACCATTCTGGTGCTGGGAGCATCGTTCTCACTCGTTCCTGCTGCCCTCTGGCCAAGTGTGCCAAAGCTGGTAGACGCGAAGATTATCGGTTCGGCTTACGCACTGATTTTCTGGATTCAGAACATTGGTCTCTGGCTGTTCCCACTCCTCATCGGCAAAGTGCTCGACAGCACCAATCCCGGCATCACCGACCCCACGCAGTTCAACTACACTGCTCCTCTCGTGATGTTAGCAGGTCTTGGCCTTGCTGCCCTCATCCTCGGTCTAGTGCTGAAGGTTGTGGACAAGAAGAAAGGCATCGGTCTTGAAGAACCGAACATCAAATAAATGAAACTCCGCTGGTCCACCCTATTCCTTGTAGCCACCGTCATGATGATGGGCTACGTGTTCTGGGACATCGCCTCGCCTCTATCAACAACGTTGAAGGCACCAGTCTCAGAGGGAGGAATGGGGTGGACATCAGCTGAGTATGGTTTCTACGCAGGAAGCTACAGCATCTTCAACATCTTCCTGCTGATGCTCTTCTTCGGAGGCATCATTCTCGATAAGGCCGGCATTCGCTTCACTGGCATACTGGCCACAGGTATGATGTTGGTTGGCGCTTTTGTAAACTATTATTCCATCGCCAACATCGTTCCCACAAATCAAGTTCACCTCGGTTTCACCTTCTTCGGACTCATTCCTTCCGATATGAAATTGCAGGTGCTTGTCTCCGCCCTTGGATTCGGACTTTTTGGTGTGGGCTGCGACATTACGGGCATCACGATTTCCAAGATTGTCACTAAATGGTTCACGGGTCATGAACTCGCCTCTGCGATGGGTATACAAGTAGCAATGGCTCGATTGGGCACGGCTTCGGCCATCAGTTTCTCCCCTCTCATCGCAACTTCTTACGGCATTTCCGCACCGCTACTTGTCGGAACCCTACTATTGCTTTTCGGCTTCGTCTTGTTCGTCGCCTACATCTTCATGGATAAACGATTCGATCGTCGCAACCGATTGTCAAGCAATGCTGACACTTTGCCCAATCAGAAAGACTCTCAATCGCTTTCAACTGTTCTCAAAGGACTCGTCCTCATCCTGCGCAATCCTGGTTTCTGGATGATTGCGTTGTTATGTGTATTCTTCTATAGCAGCATCCGACCATTCATGAAATTTGCCACAGACATTCTCGTCAACAAATACGGCATAATGGAAACCACAGCTGGTTGGATTGTCTCTATTCTTCCATACGGAACCATTGTATTGACACCTCTCTTTGGCTCCATCTACGATCGTATTGGGCGCGGAGCGACCCTCATGCTCGTGGGATGTCTTCTTGTCACGGTCGGTCACTTTCTCATGGCATTGCCCATCGCCACAACGCCCTGGGTAGCTGCCTTCATCATGTTTCTTCACGGAATTGCTTTCTCTCTTGTGCCGAGTGCACTTTGGCCAAGCGTTCCCAAGATTGTTCCTCTTTCACAGCTAGGTACGGCCTACTCCATCATCTACTACATTCAAAATCTCGGATTGATGTTGGTACCTATGTTGGTGGGCAACATCATCGATAACCAGTCACAACATGCGGAAAGCGTCACCCACACTATGCTCTTCTTCACGCTCTTCGGCGTATTGGCCGTCGCCGTTTCAATACTTCTCCTTCTGCTCGATAGAAAGCTGCACTACGGTCTTGAGCAGGCAAATATCAAAAGACATCAATAAGCTGGCGTCCCATTCGGCGGTGCTATTGAGTTTTGAAAGGCATACTTTTTCAAATAAGAGAACAAGATATTCATCTCTATTTCTATAATTTTCATTTACACCTACCGACCTACCATGACCACGCTGAAACGCCCATCTACAAAGGGTTTGAGCTATGGTAGGTCTTTCGTCAACACCTACCATAGACCTACCATAGACCTACCATGAATCTATCATATTCGTTTGCTTTTTATTTATAGGCGTTAGCGAGTTGTAATGTCTACAACTTATTCACTCAATTTTCGTTTAACACCTAACAACCTACCATAAGGAATAGCAAATGCCCACCAACAAAAGGTTTGAACGATGGTAGGTCTATGGTAGGTCTTGAGAAAAGACCTACCATAGAGGAATCCCTTTATTTATAGGGGTTTGAGGGGTGTTATGGTAGGTCGGTAGGTCTTTTTCATGAAAGACTAATATGACGTTGTTTTCGTCGAACTCACGTTATATTTGACATGAGTTCGATAAAAATCGAACGTAGCATATTTTTCTTGTTATGAGGTAATTAGTAGCTTTAGACATTCAAAAGCAACAATATAGCACATTAAAAGCGACGATTTTACTCATGCAAAGCAACGCTTTTGAGCATGGGAATCGGTGCTATCGAGTTTTGAAAGGCATACTTTATAAAATAAGATAATAGAATGTTCATCTCAATTTCTTTCATTTGCAATTAACACCTACCGACCTACCATGACCACGCTCAAACGCCCATCTACAAAGGGTTTGAGCAATGGTAGGTCTTTCGCCAACACCTACCATAGACCTACCCTTTTATTTAAAGGCGTTTGAGAGGTGTTATGGAAGGTCGGTAGGTCTTTTTGTGAAAAGACTTATATCACTATGACAATGCACGCGTACAAACCCTAGAAGTAGATATTAAAACATACTTACAGACGAACGCCTTTTGTCAGATGTGATATTTATGGCGCTTGGTTGCGGGTCGAGGTGTAGCACTACTTCCTGTTCCTAGTTTCCCGATGGGCACACCGCGATATTGCGCATAGCGCTGACGTATACGTTCCACGTAGTCTACCGTCTCGGTGCTACGTATATAGCCATATTTCACCACTGGGTCATTATAGTATTGTGGATCGCGCAATAGTAGCAGCGCACGACTCACATCGTTCCACGAATGCGGGTTGCCACCTTGTTTTCTACAAAGAGCCATCGCGTCGCGGACATGTCCACTTCCCCCATTATATGAGGCTAAGACAAATAATTGGCGCTCCGTCGAGTTGGGTATATCAGAGAACGAGGTCGATAGCTCGGCAATGAGCTGAGCGGCTCCTTTAATATTGGTTTCAGGGTCGCACACTTTCTCCTGTGATATCCCCAGATGCTCTGCCGTCTTGGGCATAATCTGCATCAGTCCTTGTGCTCCAGCCCACGAACGAGCATTAGGATCGAAGCAGCTCTCCTGATAGCATTGTGCAGCCATCAAGCGCCAATCCCAGCGTGCTCGAGGAGCGTATTTCTGGAAGAGTGCATCATATTTTGAAATCACGCCACCGCTACGATTGAGGAATGGCGAAAACACTTTTCGATGTACTTTCGGGGCGTTGAGCAGCTGCTTTTCTTCATTCTTAACAGCTGCAATCATGTCATCGCTGAACCATGCTTCTAGAGCCTTCACGAGTTCTGCATTTCGTTTTCCTACCGCCCAGTGCTCGCTCCTTCCATCACCTTTCATCCGATAACCACATGCTACCAGCGTATCACCTCTTAGCAGGCTGTCGGGCAAAGGAAAAGCAATCACATCGCCCGTTCCTTTTTTCAGTTTGTCGAGCATTTCGAGCGTATCTTTGCATAATTCCACGCGAAGACTCACACCTAGTTTCTGCGAGAATTTCTCGCACAACAAATAGTGCATTCCCATCCCACGGCCATGATAGTCATAGTAGGTGTTAGGACTCGACATCGTAAGCATAATCATCTCGCCACCATTGAGGATATCCTGAAGCGAGAAGGCGTCGTCAGTAGGAATTTCACGCTCTTTCACCTCTCCCCATGGAGCTACTACGCGGTCGTCTTCAGACGTCTTTTTACACGAAGAGAGGACCACTAACGGCAGAATAATTATGTACAACTTATACAAATAATCCACGTTCTCTTTCAATTTGCCCACAAAGTTACAACTTAATTTGCACATTTCAAGGGAATTGAGTAATTTTGCAACGATTATTATAAAAATACAAGATGTTAAGGATAGCTGTACAATCGAAAGGCAGGCTTTTTGAGGATACCATGAACCTGCTGTCTGAGGCCGATATAAAGGTGAGCGCAAGCAAGCGGACGCTTCTCGTTCAGGCCTCCAACTTCCCCCTTGAAGTGCTTTATCTTAGAGACGACGATATACCACAGAGCGTTGCCAGCGGTGTGGCCGACATTGGTGTCGTAGGCGAAAACGAATTCGTCGAGCGCCATGAGGACGCCGATATCATCGACCGACTCGGTTTCAGTCGCTGCCGCCTGAGTCTGGCCATTCCGAAAAGTATCGACTACAAAGGTCTGGAATGGTTCAATGGAAAGAAGATTGCCACCTCTTACCCCTATATCCTGAAGAAGTTCATGGACGAGAAGGGTATTGAGACAGATATCCACGTCATCACCGGAAGCGTGGAGATTAGTCCGGGCATCGGATTGGCCGACGGCATCTTCGATATCGTTAGCAGTGGCTCAACCCTTGTCAGTAACAACCTTCGCGAAGTGGAAGTCGTCATGCAAAGTGAGGCTTTGCTCATTGGAAATAAACAACTGAGCGATGAGAAGAAGACCATCTTGCGCGACATGCTTTTCCGCTTCGAAGCCGTCAGACAGGCTGAAGACAAGAAATACGTGCGCATGAATGCTCCCAAATCGCGGCTCGACGAAATCATCAAGGTGCTGCCAGGACTGAAGAGTCCCACCATTATACCCCTGGCCGACGACGAGTGGTGCTCCGTTCACACCGTGCTTGACCAGAAACGCTTCTGGGAGATCATTGGCAAACTGAAGGAACTGGGCGCACAGGGCATTCTCGTCACACCCATCGAGAAGATGATACTGTAAGCCCTAACCAAGAAATGGATTAGGTATCAAGAATCAAGCAATTTTCAATATGAGAATTATCAGGTTTCCCGAGAAGAAAGAATGGACAAGCATCGTGCAGCGACCACATTTGGATGTTTCGCAACTGAACGCTACCGTTGCCGAAGTGTTAAAGGACATCAAAGAAAACGGCGACAAGGCTTTGGTGGCTTACGAAGAGAAGTTCGACCATGTGCATCTTTCCGACGTTGCCGTCTCGCAAGCAGAGATCGACGAAGCGCTGACCTTAGTGAGTGACGAACTGATGGATGCGCTTCGCATCGCCCATCATAACATTGCCCGCTTCCATGAGGCTCAGCGTTACAATGGCATTCGTGTGGAAACCGCACCAGGTGTATGCTGCTGGCAAAAGAGTGTACCCATCGAAAAGGTGGGGCTCTACATTCCCGGTGGCACCGCACCCCTATTCAGCACGGTGCTCATGCTGGCTACACCTGCAAGAATTGCTGGTTGCCGAGAAATTGTGCTTTGCACACCTCCCAACCGTGAAGGGCGAGTGCATCCTGCCATTCTTGCAGCTGCCCATATAGCAGGCGTCAACAAGATATTCAAGGCAGGTGGTGTTCAAGCTATTGGGGCTATGGCTTACGGTACAGAAAGCGTGCCAAAGGTTTACAAGATCTTCGGACCAGGCAACCAATACGTCATGGCCGCCAAGCAGCAGGTGAGTCTTCACGATGTGGCCATCGACATGCCTGCTGGACCTTCAGAGGTGTGTGTCATCGCCGACGAGACAAGTCGTCCAGATTTCGTAGCCGCCGACCTGCTCTCACAAGCTGAACACGGCATAGACTCACAGGTATTGCTCATTACCACTTCCGAAAAGCTGCTCGACGACGTTCAGCAGGAAATAAATCGTCAGCTCGACCTATTGCCTCGCAAGGAGATGGCTGCAAAAGCATTGGAAAACTCTACGTTGGTGGTCGTCGACGACAAGCAGACGGCTATGGACCTCAGCAACGCCTACGCCCCCGAGCATCTCATCATTGCCACTGATGATTACGAGAAGCTCAGCGAGCAAGTGGTCAACGCTGGTAGCGTGTTCCTTGGCAAATATGCATGTGAGAGTGCGGGCGACTATGCCAGCGGCACTAACCACACGCTTCCGACACACGGCTATGCAACAGCCTATAGCGGTGTCAACCTTGACAGCTATAACCGCAAGGTCACCTTTCAGCACCTCTCACGCGAGGGCGTTGAGAGCATTGGACGGGCCGTCACATGTATGGCTGAAGCCGAACAGCTACAAGCCCACGCCAACGCTATGTCTCTCCGCGTTATGGACATCGAATAAGCACATCTGCTTCATAATCCCAAAAGTCATTCAGAAATGAAGTCACTCAAAGAACTCACACGACCCAATATTTGGTCGTTAGCTCCATACAGCAGTGCCCGAAACGAATATAGCGGACACACCGCGCACGTATTTCTCGATGCCAACGAGAACCCTTACAACCAACCCATCAACCGCTATCCAGACCCGTTGCAAACCGACCTGAAGGCGCAACTGGCCCACGTGAAGGGTGTACGTGTTGAACAGATATTCCTTGGCAACGGATCCGACGAAGCTATCGACTTGCTCTACCGATGCTTCACCTGCCCAGGGAGCGATAATGTCGTTGCCATTGAACCCACATACGGCATGTACAAGGTGTGTGCCGACATCAACGATGTGGAATACAGACCCGTTCTGCTTGATAAAAACTACCAGTTCTCGGCAGATAAGTTGCTCGCTGCTTGCGACGCAAACACCAAACTCATCTGGCTTTGCTCACCTAATAATCCAACGGGCAACAACCTCATACGCGAGGAGATTGAGAGAGTGCTCAGAGAATTCCAGGGGCTGGTTATCGTTGACGAGGCCTATAGTGATTTTTCATCACAGAGGCCTTTCCGCCTCGACCTCAACAAATACCCCAATATTGTCGTCCTCAACACGTTCAGTAAGGCTTGGGGATGTGCAGGTATCCGACTTGGCATGGCCTTTGCTTCGCCCGACATCATCAGCATCTTCAACAAGGTGAAGTACCCCTACAACGTGAACTATCTCACGCAACAGAAGGCTCTTGAAGCGCTAAAGGACCCGTTCGAGGTGGACAAATGGGTGAAACTGCTACTTCAGGAGCGCAGCCGCATGATCAATAACATCAAGCTTCTGCCGCTCTGTGAAGAGATCTACCCCACCGACTCCAATTTCTTCCTCATGAAAGTCAACGATGCCCAGCGCATCTACGACTATCTAGTAGACCTTGGAATCATCGTGCGCAACCGCACCAATGTGCGTCTCTGTCATGGTTGTTTACGCATCACCGTCGGCACGAAGAGCGAGAACATGCAGCTTATTTCTGCCCTCCGCCAATACGAATGATTCTCAATATCCGTTATTAGCACAGCACGCATAACCTAATTAAGGACACTATAAAGAAAATGAGGAACCGACCTTCCGTCAGTTCCTCATTTTCTTTCATTTTAAGTAATAAGTCACATTATAAACGACGAGTGTACATCATAAGGTGAAAGATACGGAATGTCATTGATTTCTGGTCCGAAAAGGGAATTTCATAGATTTTCTAAGAAAAAGACTGCCATTTGGAGAAAATTCATTATCTTTGCATCATTGAACAAGAAAGTATAAGATATATGCATTCTAGAGAAGAAAAAATGGAGGCGTTCGGAAGATTGCTCGACGTTCTCGACCAACTGAGGGAGAAATGCCCTTGGGACAAGAAGCAGACAAACGAAAGCCTAAGACCAAATACGATTGAAGAGACATTTGAACTCTGCGACGCACTACTGAAAGACGACCGAAAGAACATCTGTAAGGAATTGGGCGACGTGCTGATGCATGTCCTGTTCTATTCACGGATCGGACAAGAGACTGAAGATTTCGACATTGCTGATGTTTGTAACCAGCAGGCTGACAAGCTAATATTCAGACACCCGCACATCTACCATCCTTCACAAGTGGGAGTGAAAAACCCTAGACCTCTACCATACGGAGAGAATGGCGAGGCAACGGAATTCCAAAATGCCAAGACTGCAACTGAGGTTTTGCAAAATTGGGAGCAGATAAAACTGAAGGAGAAAGACGGAAACCGCAGCGTGCTGGCAGGTGTTCCAACATCGCTCCCTTCGCTCATCAAGGCCTATCGCATACAAGACAAAGCCCGCAACGTAGGCTTTGACTGGGAAAATAAACAAGACGTATGGAAGAAAGTGCGTGAAGAACTGGGCGAACTGGAAGAGGAACTGCGTAAAGAAGACAAGGAAAAGAGTACACGCGAACTCGGAGACTTCCTTTTCAGCGTGATTAATGCAGCCAGACTCTACAAGCTGAATCCCGACAACGCACTGGAGTATACTAACAAAAAATTCATCCGCAGATTCAATTACATAGAAGAGCACTCAATCAAAGCAGGACGTCCACTCACGGAAATGTCGCTCGAAGAAATGGATAAACTGTGGAACGAAGCAAAAGTCGAGGAGAAGAAAAAGAACATCAAATGATTAAAATGAAATATATGAAAACAAGAAATGTATTGATCGTTGCCCTCACTATCTTGGCAATGACATCATGCAAAGAGAAAAAAGCACCCACTATGGAACATCAATATGCAGATGAAACCACTAGTGTGAATGATACGACCATCTACGGAAAGCTGGGCGAGAACTACGGTATGAATACTCTGGAACTGATCACCGACAAAGGAGATACCCTGCAATTCATTGTTGAAGAACCGGCAGACTCGCTTGAAATGGAAACCGTGAAAGGCGGTAAAGGAATAGGCGACCGCATGGCATTAGTTGCACAGAAAAACGAGGAAGGAGAGCTCATCGTGACGCAGGCCGTGAACCTGACAACGTTGTTAGGTAAATGGGTGGCCCTCGACAAGAGCTTCGAAATCCAAGAAGGTGGCGTTGTGGTAAGCAACTTCAGTGAACCAAAGCCCTACACAGAGTGGAGTATTTGCAACGGACACCTCGTGCTTTCGGCTGACACTTTCGATGTGTTTGAGTTGGGTGCGGATTCACTAAAGCTGGAGAATGCCAAGGGTATCTACGTGTACAAGCGTCAGAAATAGCACTACTCGTAGGAAAGTCTTTTACCAAAGCACTTAGTGTCGTCAACATGCAACCTTTTAGAGTACACATTCTAGGATGTGGCAGTGCATTGCCCACTCTGAAGCATTGGGCTTCAAGTCAGGTCGTAGAACTGCGGGACAAGCAGTTTATGATTGACTGTGGAGAGGGGACACAGATACAATTGCGACGTGCTCATGTGCACCTCACATCGTTACAGGCCATTTTCATTAGCCATCTACACGGTGACCACTGCTTTGGGCTTATGGGTTTGATATGTACATTCGGAATGCTCGGGCGAACGGCTCCACTACATGTGTACGCACCCGTAGAACTAGAGAAAATGCTCTATGCACAGATAGATATGTTTTGTGCTGGACTAGGCTACGAAGTAGTATTCCACGCAGTTGACACAACAGAAGTTCAGCAGGTATACGAAGACAAAAGCCTCACTGTCACCACTATTCCTCTTGATCATAGAACTCCCTGTTGTGGATACCTTTTCCGAGAAAAGCCCACCCTACCCCATATACGACGCGACATGATTGATTTCCTCGGTATCCCCATCAGTCAGATCAACAACATAAAGTTAGGTGCTGGCTGGACAGACGAGGAAGGTAGACACTACGCACATGAGCAATTGGTGGTACCAGCAGATCCCGTTAGAGCATATGCTTATTGTAGTGACACGCGCTACATGACGCACCTTCACGAGTTTGTCGAGGGTGTAGACCTTCTTTACCATGAAAGCACCTATTGCGAAGATAAAAAAGAGAATGCGGCAAAATACTATCATAGCACAGCTAGGCAGGCAGCAACAGTTGCACGTGATGCCAAAGTGGGTAAACTATTGTTAGGTCATTACTCTGCACGCTACAATGACGAACGACTGTTGTTGAAAGAGGCACGTGAAGTATTCCCTGAGTCGTATCTGACAAACGAAAACGACATTTTTGACGTTTAACTATTAAAAAATGTTATTTTTACACATTCTAAGCGCTATCAATATTGCATGAATGCCCAGTTTTTTCTATCTTTGCAAAAACGTATACGCTTATGATAAAGAAAATACTCAAGATAACCTTTGCTTCGGCAATGCTCTTTGGCATGCCGACAATCTTGAATGCTGAGACGGCTATAGAAATCTTTGAGCAGGATTTCCAGCAACAGGCTACTATCTCGATTCAGGACAATACGCTCCATGTAACAGGCGCTAACGGTCAGATGCTATATATATATAATGTAGCAGGAGTGCGTGTAATGAGCATGAAGGTCGAAGGAGCTGACCGCAGGTATGAACTGAACCTGCCGAAAGGATGCTACATCGTGAAAGTAGGAAAAACCGTACGCAAGATTTCAGTTAAATAAAATCGAAGAATCTGCTCTTCTACCCCAACAATTATCTGACCCGAAGACAAAGCGAGATGCTTTCGGGAAGATTGTTAACCAATATAGTGAGCCGTTATATTGGAAAATAAGGCATATTGTGCTCGATCACGACGATGCCAACGACATTCTACAAAACACATTTCTCAAAGCCTGGAACAATCTGGGGGAATTTAGGAACCAGTCGAAAATATCGACATGGCTCTATCGCATCGCTATCAACGAGAGTCTTGACTTCATACGAAAACAGAAGAACAAGATAAGTGCCGATGCAGACCTCAGTGTAGCAAATAGGCTCATGGCTGACGAATATTTCGACGGTGACTCCACACAGGCTTTGTTGCAAGAGGCCATTGCCACTCTACCAGATGTGCAACGTACTGTGTTCACACTGAAGTATTTCGAAGAAATGAAATACAGTGATATATCAAAGATTCTAGGTACAACAGAGGGGGCACTAAAAGCTTCCTATCACATAGCAGTGAAAAAAATCACTGAATATGTGAAGAAAAAAGAATAAAGTTGCACTAACCATTAAACCTTACGCCTGAAACAACGTCAAACAAGCAAAAGAAATAAAAAATGAACGAAGAAGATATACTCAAAGAGCAATTCGGAAACAAAAGGCCGTTTACGGTTCCCGAAGGATTCTTCGATAGTTTTGCTGAGAAAATGATGCAACAACTACCAGAAGAAGAAAATGTGGAACAGCTCGTTGTTGAACGCAGACCAGGAGTAATCAAACGGCTGCGTCCATACGCTATTGCAGCCAGTCTCGCTCTGCTGCTGGTTTCTGCAGCTACATTGCTTTGGCAAGGCAATCAAGCACAACAACCGTCTGAACAATTCGCTTCGACACCATCAACAACCCAACAATCACAGGAATACACCATTGATCAGATAGCAGACTATGCTATGCTCGACAATCAGGATTTCTATGGTTATCTAGCTGAATATTAAAAGAAAGTAATAATGAAGAGAGGCTTTTTCATATTAATCGCATTCCTGTTATTTACAGCAAATATAAATGCCCAGAACAGACCTGCAAGAGCTTTTGATCCCAATAAGTTCCAGGCAGAATTGGAGCAATTTATTACGCGTGAGGCTTGTCTAACTCCACAAGAAGCTGCCAAATTCTTCCCTGTGTTTAGAGAGCTGGGGAAAAAGCAAAGGGCACTTTTTGAGAAGATACCCCACAACAGACACATTAAGCCAGCTAATGAGGCGGGGTGCAGAGAAGCAATTATTGAAAGAGATGAAAAAGACCTCCAAGTAAAAATGCTCCAGCAACAATATCATTTGAAGTTCATGGAGATATTATCTGCTCAGAAAGTTTACGACGTCATTCGTGCCGAAGAGAAATTCCACCGGCAAGCTTTCAGGCAGATGGCTGGTTGGAACAGAAGATAGTTTTATAGGTATTGATAAAGTATTGGTTTTTTAAAGATTGTTTATAAGGTTGCAAAGGAAAGGGGCTGTCCGCATATGATGCACGACAGTCCCTCCTTCTTTTATATATGCAAAAACATTACATTCGGAAAGAACATATTACATTTAGTCCATCTTTGATATTGTAACGACAATTGGAGAATCTATTTCCTTCTTCCATATCTGCAGGTAATCGAACCAATCTTTGGATGAATGATAGCCAAAGCTTTCTTTGTCGCTACAATAAACAATGTCATAATGCAATGCATCTGTTGGAGTCTTCACAATATAACCATAGTCAACATCGTTTGCTGGCTGTTCATTGACAAGATGCTTTTTCGGAATACGTATACCAAGACCAACGGTTTCTCTCTGATGCGTCAAGGTGTCCTTGCCAGACACAGCCCATGCTGTTCCCCAACAGCCACGTAACCCTTGATGATCGCTATACTCTGTTGAACCCTGCACGTTTACTAAACCTGTAGCAAACAGATAGTTAGGAACAGGGCGATCAAAGAAAATGTCGACGGAACAGTCACGATGGCCAGCATAGAGTGTATAGCGAGTCGTCATATCTACTGGCTCCATTCCTGGTTGTGGAACCCATTGATCATCTACAAGTTCAACGATAGCGCGCAAGGGACCTTTTGATACAACACGTTGCGTTCTTCCTTCAACATCTTCAAGCATCGTTTGATTTTTACCATCCCAGCCTCTAAGAGCACCAAGACCAAAGCTCGAACCACACCAAAGTACATCATCGCCATAGCCTTCAGCCAACTGCTTTTCATCAGGATAGAACTGTGTATCCTTTATCTCAAGAGCCTTACGTTTCTTACCGTAAAGATCGACTGTTTGACGATGATCGAAATAAATGCGCATTGCGATGAGTTCGCTTTCGAAAGCAACACCATGATGATGCACAATTGAGTAAGGATTCACACCGCGTTCAACGGTTAACTCATGAAGATAAATGTCGTGCTTGTTCTTGATGGAGACTTTTGAATTGCGAAGCATCAGTTCTGCAAACGTTCTCTCTTGATAAGTTCTAGGAGAACCTGTTTTAGACAAAGTGACAACATACTCCTGCTTCTCCTTCTTATTCAAATTAGCGAGAAAACAAAGTTCATCCATCACATGGTCTCCATTGAGATCGTCCAACTGACAAGGAACTTCAACACCATTCAAAGTAACAAGTGCTGATTTCACTTTACCATATTCAGAAAGACTCAAAACAACTGGTGCGTCTTTTCTTTCTGTCTTTGAAGGATTAGAAACTTTTACTTTCAAGGTTTGTGCCATCGAGACACACGCCAATAAAGATATACCACAAATAAAGATAGTTCTTTTCATTCGTTTGTTTTTCTTACAAAGATAGTGAAAGATAAAGAAAAGCAAAGAAAAATTAAACCTTTTTATCAAAAAATTTGCACAATACAATATTTTTTAGTAATTTTGCAAAATAATTTTAGCTTTTTTGGCAATAAATGAATTTTAAGTCATATGCTCTACTCCTGTTTGCCTTCATCTTTTTGTCGGCATGTCAGTGGAAGCTAAAGCCTAATGCAGACGAAGAAGAGGCTTTAGTGAAGGTGAAGCGTTATGACAGAATTGAAAGCCTATATCTTACAACTGGCGATTTCTCCGCCCTTCAGCAGATGGAAACCGACTATCCAATGGAAACCCGAACGTTGATAGAAAATGTGCTGAAGTTGGGTACGGTCAATGACCATGAAATAAACAATCGCTTTCTAGCTTTCTTTCAAAACCCCAAGCTACAAACGATTATTAGCGATGCAGAAGCCCAATATGCCAACATGGACGACATCAACCAGCAACTACAACAGGCATTCAAAAAGCTTTGTGAACAGGTACCAGGATTCCCAATTCCTGAGATTTACTCACAAATAACTGCGCTCGACCAAAGTATCATTATTGGTGATGGAACCGTCGGAATCTCGCTTGACAAATACTTAGGACAAGACTACGAGCTTTACAAGGAGTATTACAACGATCAGCAACGTGTTTCAATGAATAGAAAGAACATTGTTCCTGATTGTATAAGTTTCTACTTGATTAGCCTCTACCCCATGCACGATTTTGAAGCACGCACACAAGAAGAGCGTGACATTCACATGGGGAAAATGATGTGGGTGACGAACTACGCCATTGGAAAACGCTTCTTTAATTCCGATTATGTTAAGAAGATTGATACCTATATGATGCGCCATCCATCAATGACCATTGAGCAATTGCTCAAGATGAACGACTACTCAGGTATGGGTATATAAGAATCTCCCTGCTTCATTCTGTTTTCTCCCATATAAGACTCCAGCAACTTGTTAAACTCCTGCGGTTTTAGACCCCAGCGAGGTGCGATAAGCATTTCTGAAGGACATTGCGAAACAAACCGTTCCAACGCTAATGTCGGCCTCAGGCGTTGTATATATGAGGCAAGAAGGCTTATGTATTCATCTAAAGAAAAAACGTGCAACTTTCCATCTTCATATTGTCTTGCTAAGGGAGTATTGCGAATAACCTGCAATTGATGGATTTTTAGAACGTCCAAAGGTAGTGAAGAAATAATAGTTGCTTGTTGCAATATCTCACAATTATCCTCTCCTGGCAACCCTAATATGACATGACCTCCGGTGAATATTCCTCTACGGGCGGTTTCCTCTATTGCTTTTCTTGTACGCTCGAATGTGTGACCACGATTTATAAGTTTCAAAGTGCGATCATGAACAGACTCTATTCCATACTCCAACATGACGAAAGTACTATGCGAGAGTTCAGCCAAATCGTCAAGTAAGGACTCGTTAACACAATCAGGACGAGTACCGATAACAATTCCGACAACATCTTCAACCGCTAATGCCTCTTTGTAAAGAGTCATCAACTTTGAATTCTCACCATAAGTGTTTGTATGCGCCTGAAAATAAGCTAGGTATTTTGGATTGTTATATTTTCTACCGAAGAACCTCTTCCCCTCTTCAATCTGCATGGTTATTGACAAATTATTATGGCAATAACCGGGATTGAAAGAACTATTGTTACAATATATACAACCACCAACACCTATCGTACCGTCGCGATTGGGACAACCGAGACCGGCATCTATGGATATCTTCTGCACCTTGAAAGGTAACTTTTCACGTATCCAGGAGGTGTAGTCGTTATAAATATTCTGCATTTCACTTACTTCCAATCATACAATATCTTTCGACGATCATAGTGTTTGACGATTCATTTCAACTGTTGAAATTACATAAGGCAACACGATTCTTAGGAGTTTCGAGAGAATATGAAAAAAGAGGAAACCTTTCGATTTCCCCTCTTAGTGATTCCGGCGGGATTCAAACCCACAACCTTCTGATCCGTAGTCAGATGCTCTATTCAGTTGAGCTACGGAACCATCCGTTTAACTTCATTTCTGAATTGCGGTTGCAAAGGTACGTACTTTTTTTGAACCGTCCAAATTTTTAAGGCGTTTTTTTCAGAAACGCTTGCTTTTTTCTTGTTTCTTGATAAAATATCAATCGTATTTCGAAGACTTCTGGCTTAAAGTTTCACCGTACTAATGTCAACAAGGTTGTTCACAATAGCATAGATCGTGAGACCCGCGGGGCTATGTATCTGCAACTTACGTGCAATATTCCTTCTGTGGGTGATTACGGTGTTTATCGAGATACAGAGATGATCGGCGATTTCCTTGTTAGTCATACCCTGAACAAGAGAGATGATGACATCCTTCTCGCGTTCACTAAGCGCTTCGTTCGACTCAGGTCCCTGACTGATCATCTTGGAAATCTTAACGCTGACATCGTTCTGCTTCAGCTTTCTCTCCAGTCTTCTGATGGAAGGGATAAAGATATAGTCCTCTACTTCAGCATGCTGACCCAACCATTCCTCATTTTTATAGAGATCATAGAGCACGGTGGTCAGTAAGTTGTTACGCTGAGCATCGCTTGGCAGATACTTAATAATGATGTTCTTAAGTTCACGGAGTTTCTGGGTAGTTTGTCCATGATGCTTCGAGAATGTATCAATATCGTAGTCGCCTTTTACCTCCTCATTCAGTAGCGTATTGACATACGGGAAAACCGTCTGCTCCTCATACTTCATGTGCGTATTGATTTCATGCGCATAAGCGTCGTACATCTTCAGTATCAGTCTTGCCAGATTGTCGTCATCATCGAGTGCTTCCTTCAACTCCTTCCGAATGTTCGGCAACTGATAATCGAGGAAATACTCGTGAGAGGCTTTCAGATAGTGAATCAAGGTAGGTACGGACATTCGATCATTATCGTCGAACTCACGATAGCCATTTATCGAGTAGTTCACGATGGCAAGGAAAGTGTATGTGTCGACATTCTGATCTTCACACACCTCTCTGACAGTCTTATCGCCAAACCCAAGGTTAATTCCGAAACGCCCTAAGCTTTCCAAAAGGTTGTAATTGTCGGCGATCAGGCTGATCATCTTATCATCAGCTTCATACATTTTTTGATTTTTCATCTCTAAACATGTTTAGGAATCAGCATATTTCATCTAACAAAATCCGCAGAGCACACAATCATGACATCCAAGAAAGACGCGCACAGAATGTGTTTTCTGCGGATTTCCGTTTTATTTCGCGTATGCGACCGAACGAGTCTCGCGGATTACGGTGATCTTCACCTGTCCGGGATAAGTCATCTCGTTCTGAATCTTCGTAGCGATTTCGCCAGAAAGAGCCTCCGTTTCCTTGTCGTCCATCTTGTCGGCACCAACAATCACACGAAGCTCACGACCTGCCTGAATGGCATAAGTCTT
>JAILAI010000059.1 GCA_024681705.1 Prevotella sp. | reverse complement strand
GTGCCCAGGTTCCGTCGATGGCTACTTCGAAGATGAGATAAGCGATGAAAGCCCCTACAAACAGCACGGGAATCGCCCATAGCCAGCCGTTCCGGCGGAAGAGTATGCCAAAGAGCGTGAACAGCGACCACGGCCAAAGTGCAAAAAGTGACACCCAGAACACATACTGGAGGAAGCCAAGGATGAACGTCGAACCATAGTTGACGTAGAAGACTGACCACGTACTCGGTAGAATTCGGTAGTAGAAAATCTGTGAAAGCGTCCACTCACCATTCATGAACAGCGTGTCGAAGATTAGCAGAGTGGCCCCAATGAAGTTGGCAGTAATGCGGGCGGCGAAGGCCAGTAGCCAGATGCCAAGCGTAACATAGACGACGCGCGTGACGAACTTTTCCAGGTTATTGGCTGGCAACGCGAGCAAGGTCGTGGCTCGTTGCTTCGTTTCTAAGGACGAGAACATGTGGGCCATCGAGATAAGAATGAAGCCCCAGAAGACCCATTCAGAGTTGAAAATCATGAAGATACCACTCATCTGACTTGGCGAGAAGAAGCGGCAGAGAATCCAGCTGAATAATGATAAGAAGAAATAGATGCCTACGAGGCCAAGATAGAGCCGCAGATAGAGATGTTTTTCCGTGCGCCAGTAGTAACGCATGAGGCGCAGCATGTGGCGGAATGATAGTTTTTCTTTCATAATTGTTGGCTTATTTGTTGGCGTTAGTTGGGGAGAAAGTGTCGGGCTGGTCGGACAAGTCGGACTGGTCTGACGGGTCAGACAGGTCGGACTGGTCAGACGGGTCGGACTCGTCGGACGAGGCAAGCTTGATGGCAGCGCTTTGAGCAGCATTGTAAAGCAACTCGAGGCTGAGCGGTGTCTCCTCGTCGGCAGGGCGGCGAGGGGTGATGCAGGCATAGCCTTGCGCCGTGCGCTCGGTGTAGAGGGCTTCCTCAAGGGGAGCGGAGGCAAGGGTGAAGGCGTACTGCTGGGTGAGCTGGGACACGGTGGCGTCGCACAACACCTCTGAAATGTTGTCGCGGGTGCCGAGAATGAGGACGTGATCGAGCAACTGTTCTACATCGTGCACCTGATGGGTGGCGATGACGATGGTACGTTCGTCGGTCATATTCATGGCGATGACCTTGCGAAACTGCTTCTTCGACGCGATGTCGAGGCCGTTGGTGGGTTCGTCCATTAGCAGATAGCGGGTGCCGCAGGCAAGGGCAAACGCCATCAGGGCCTTCTTCTTCTGTCCCATGGAGAGTCGGCTGGTGTGAAGCGACTCGGGCAGGCAGAACTCCCGCAGACACTGGTTCAGCACCTCCGGCGAGAAGTGCGGATAGAACGGCCGATAGGTGTCGACGTACTCGGCGAGCGTCATCGACGGCAGTTCGAACTCCTCGGGCACGATGTAGAGGTCTTGCAACAGACGGCGCTCGCGACGGCTGGCATCACGACCGCCGACCTCCACCCTACCCTTTTGCACATGCAGCAGGCCCATCACTATATATAATAAGGTGGACTTGCCCGACCCGTTAGGTCCTAACAGACCATAGATGCGGCCCGGTTGCAGGCTCAGGCTGAACTGCTTGAACACAGGAACTTCTGCTCCTGCATACTGAAACGAAATGTTTTGCAGTTGAATCATAACTTTACTTGTTGGTTGTTCGATAATTAAACATTTAACTTTAAACTTGAAAATCAATGAGTTAAGTGTCTTAGTTACTTAAGACACCGCAAAAGTAGTTGTTTCTTTTCAATCCACCAAAGATGCGCTTCACTTTTTACAAGATTTTAACGAAAGTGTGACAAATCGTCGGTTGTTTCTGACAAGTTGGCAATTCCGAACGATTGGCGCACCGTTTGAGTGAATGTAGGTAGAAAATAATAATCATAAAAAAGAAAGGAGAATTGAATTATGACATTCGACAAGTTTACAATCAAGGCGCAAGAGGTCGTGCAGGCTGCTGCCGGTCGTGCGCAATCGGCTGGCCAACAGGCCATCGAGCCGGTGCACTTGCTCTACGGCATCATGCAGAAGGGCAAGGACGTTACCGACTACCTCTTCGGCAAGTTGGGTGTGAACAGCCAACAAATGGAACGCCTCGTGGAGAGCGAAATCGCTCACCTGCCGCGCGTGCAGGGTGGCGAACCTTATTTCTCGAACCCTGCCAGCCAGGTGCTTCAACGCGCTATGGACGTCGCACAGAAGATGGG
>JAILAI010000002.1 GCA_024681705.1 Prevotella sp. | reverse complement strand
TTCGGAAACTCGAATTGAAAATTTTTAAATCTCCATGTTAAAGAAAGGTCTTTGAAATGCAAAAATATGTTTAATGAAAGGAGTAAGATAGGCTCAATAACGATGCAACGAACTACATCTCATGCACATGCGACCATTGATGGGAATGCCTAAAAAGTTGTTGATTTTATTGGTGTCCGCTTAAAAATATGTTCGAGTGATGAGTCGTTAATTAGTATGGCGCATCCTCTTGGTCGGGGAATTAACCCCACCCCTGCCCCTCCCCTGCAAGCAGGGGCGGGGAGTAAATGAAGAGTTATAGGCAGCATCAGGAATTATAATGTAGAGTTCTTTCTGTTCCGCCCTCTTGATAGGGAAACAAACACTATCTATGCTCCCCGCCCCTGCTTGCAGGGGAGGGGTAGGGGTGGGGGTCAACAAGGCCCCTATGTTAGGACTGTGGTCAACGAGCATGGGACTTTGAGCAGGGAAGAACCCCGAAGGGGTAACAAGACCACAGGCAGGGGTGGAGTGAAGCGGAACCCCTGATAGCGACAATACAGAAACAGTAGCGCCGAAGGTGCGACACAATACGAATGCTACATCATTTCAAGGTCTGAGGGGGCTTGTCAAGCGGCAAAAGTCGTAAATATGTAGCTAAAAATATGTTTAGCGGACAGTAATAGAACTAAATCATCACTCATCACTGAGAACCGAATATACAAAAGAAAATCCCCACCAAACCCTTTGTGCTGGGCGTTGGTGGGGAGTTCTGTATTTGTTGGGTGGTTAGCGTGAAGCTCTGAATTGCTTCAGCACGTCGCACTTGGTGATGTAGCGTGCTACGCGGTTGGGATTGCTCCTTGCGAACTGGTCGAGGCGGGCAAGGGCTGCATAGCGGCGGCTTTTCGGCAGCGGCTTGTAGGTTTCTGTCATATACTCGTACTCTGCCCAGTCGTCTACGGGGATGTAGGCCAGCGCATAGATGGACTCCTGCTGCATGTTGAAGTCCGTGCTCTTGCTGGTCATCTGCAGGTATTTGATAGCCTCCTCCACGAGGTCGAAGCGTCCTTCCTCCAGGTCGTTGTCGAGCGGGCAGTTGGAACTTCCATACTGTCCGAGGAACCAGCAGTCGCCCTTGTGCGAGCCCTGGAACAACACGGTGGCCAGCTTGTAGGCAGTCTGCAGTCGCTTTTCGCCGCTCTGCAGGGGGAGCACGTCGCGCAGCTGAAGGACTTTGCGGCAGAAGTCTATCTTCTTGTTCGTTGTGATGCGGGCCTGATAGTCGTCGTCGGCGCTGTATTCATCGGTGGTGCGCTGGTTCACAATCCATGCGGGCTTCGTGAAGTCGCGGTTCTCCATGTACCATGCGATGTTCTGATGGGCGATGAAATCGTGGCTGACCTTCTCCAGATAACTGATGGCCTCGGAGAACTTCCCCTGTGCGAGCAGGCGTGTTCCGATGAGGTCGTTGAAGTAGTTGGCGTTGCGATAGGTATGGCTCTTCACATAGCTCTCGAAGCTGTTGCTGGTCTGGTTGCTGGAGATGAAGTCGAAATAGCCCTTCAGCTGATCCACGGAGAGCTTTTCGAGCTCATAGAAATACTCGGTGCTGTAGCCGGCGGGAATAATCTCCTTCGACTTTCTGTCTTCGTACCAGTAGCCGTGATAGGTACCGGCGTCTGCCATGGCGAACATGGCAACGGCCATGTTGTCCTGTCCTTCGCGCTTGTAACGGTTGTAGAGTGTCTGGGTGAAGACGCGGTCTTTCACGTTGTTGTAGTAGCAGTCGTCTTCGCCCTGCTGATCAATCTTCGTGTCGAGCCACTGCAGTTCCCTCACCAGCATGTCGGGCAGCTGGGCGCTACCCACGGCGCCGTTGGCGGCAACGAGCAGTCTGATGCAGCGTGCGTTGTCGTGCATGCGGTCGGTACCGGCGAGCGAGATGGCAGCCTCGGCGTCGGACAGTGCCTTGGTGTCGTTCTTGAGCAGATGGTGGAGCATGGCGGTGGCGCTTTTCCAGAGAGCCGGTTCACGGGTCTGGCCAGAGCTGACCAGCTGGTCGGCGAAGGCGATGAACTGTTTCACCTCCTGCGTGGCAACAAGGCGGGTGCCCATTTCTTTCAGGAACTCGAGGTCGGCATTCTCGCCGTAGTCTAATGTTTCCTGGGCGTCGTTGACGAAGCTCTGCACCAGATAGCGCAGCGTTGGCGCGTTGGGATTCTCTTTGGCGATGGTCTGGATGCCTGCTATGTCGCGGAACTTGTGCACACTCCATCGAAGACTCTCCACGTCGCCCTGTTCTGCATAGATGTCCCACGCCTGCTGGCGCTGACCGGTGTTCAGCAGTGCGTTGGCGTAGATGTTGCGCATCTTCTCGCGGAACGGACTGGCGGCCATCTTGCTGCCGTTGTTCTGCCAGAGCTTTTTGTTGACATCGTAGCGGCCCAACACCATGTTGGCGCGCATGGACAGCAGCAGATACTGTGCACGGAGACGCGTTCCCTTGTAGGTATCGGCGCTTGAGGCCAGTCTGGTGAGTATCTGTCGGCGCTCGTTCAGCTGTTGCTCGGTGGGATAGGTCCACGTGTCGCGCAGCTGTTCGCATATCTTGAGGTATTCGTTGAGCTTGTCAAGATAGGTAGACATTTCGCTGTCGCCCTTCTTGTCAGCCGCCTCTTTAATGCGATTGTAGCTGAACCAGAAGTAGTCATCTCGGTTGTTGGAGTAGTCTCTCCAGAACTGCTCCATCTGCTTCTCATAGGCGGGTGTGCCTCCATAGTGGGGATACATGCTGAACATGTACCAGTTGTGGGTGACGTATTCTCCACCACAGGCCATCGCCTTCGTAGCTAAGATCAGGGCAATGGCGCTAATCAGAAAACATTTTTTCATAGTCTTGGGGTTTGTAACGTTGAATATTTGGGTTTGTAAGGTCAAACAAGATGATCTCGTTGTTGGCATCGGGCCGCTTGCGGCTTACGGCACTGCGTGCCTGCATGATGTCGGTGAGGTCGGGCTGTCGTACAACGATGGTGTCGGTGCTGAGCACGGGCAGCTCGCCTTCGTAGTGCTGTATGCCCACATAGCGTCCATGCCGGAACACGATGTCCCACCGATAGAGCGGGTAGGCCGTGGCAAGAGGCAGCTTGTAGGAGGCAAGCTGCGGCAGGTAGGGCAGGGCGGTGTTCACGTCGAGAATGGGCTTCTCGCAGTTCAGGTCGGTGTGGTCGCCGGTGTTGTACATCATCAGCACGCCGCTGTCGGCCGGTGGCACGGGGTGGGAAAGCTGGTGTAGGCGGATGGTGACGCTCAGCTTCAGTCCCTTGGCGTGCATCTTCTGGCGCAGCTCTTCGAGGAAAGCGTAGTAGGCCTTTCGCGTCTGCCGCGTCCAGTCGCAGTCAATCTGAATCTCGTGGACGCGGCCGATGTGGTGCGTCTCGTTCATCTGAAGGATGCGGCCAAGCAACTTGTCGGCCAATCCTTCAGTGGGTTGGCGCATGCAGTCGTTTACGATGAAGATGGTGGGAATGATGTCGGTCTCAGCAGGCATGGGGCTTTCGAAGCGGATGGTGGCGTTGGGCATGGGCTCACGACGGTCGTTGAGCACCACGTCGAAATAGCGCACATAGAGCTTGCTCACCCGGTGAGCGTTGAGAAATTGCTGCTTGGTGGAATCGATTTTGAAGACGGTGCTCCAGTAATACATAGAGCGCACGTCGCCTGTTTTGTTCCCCGAGGGAGAACAGGCGCAGGCCATCAGCACGCAGGTGGCCCATAGCAGTGCTTTCGTCTTCATGGCGTATGTAGTTATATAGTGCTTATTTCAGTCCCCAGGCGTTGACGGCGAGGTTGTTTTCCACTTTCGCCTCTACGTCGTCGGGCAGATTACAGAAGAAGTCGATGCCCGTTCGCTCCTCGAGTTCGTCGATAGAGATGGCGTAGTCGGCCAGGCTGGCATTGCTCGGAACGTACTGGTTGCTATGCTCAAACCAGAAGGCCAGCGCACGGTAGCCGAGGGAATTCTTGAGCAAAACCGCCGAGAAGAAATACTTCGGCACGACGAGTTTGCTATTGATGAGCGTCATGATGCCGCTCGTGGTTTGGCCGTTCAGGGTGACGTTTCCGATGGTTCCACCTCTGCATACGTAGAGCGTGTCGGTGCTGTTGCGGGGTGTCCACGAGCGCACCTTGTTCTCCATTGCCAGCCAGAGGCTCGTTCCGTCGTAACCGTTCTCGCTACCATTGAACCTCTTGATTTGCGGTTGCATGTTGGTCAGGAAGAACGTCTGGTAGTTGGCCTCGTTGCTATTCAGACGGTCGGCCGACGGGCAGATGTGGCCGTGATCGAAACCCGAACCGCTGAAATAGTCGTTGATCGTATAATCTTCTGACGGACGGTCGAGATAATAGTTTAAGGGCAGGTCGGGGTCGAGCGGGTATTGTGGGAATCCGTAGTATCGGGTGACGTTGCGCCCGGTGATGGGGTCCTTGCCCGAAAGGTTCTTCGCCAGCAACGTGTAGCACGACCATCGTTGCGACTTCATGTTGTAGTCCCACTCCACGCAATAGTTCACCTCGCCCTGCGAGCGATGCACGATGAGCACGCTGTTGTTTTCCTTCAGTCGAGGAAACTCCATGCGCCCCGCATCGGGATGGCGGGTAACGTCGTTTTTGTTGGCATTGGTATTGGCCGACGGTGTATCTTCGTCGTCGCTACTACAGGCCTGAAAGGTCAGGGCTGCGGTGAGCAAGATAGTGAGTAGTCTGAATATCTTCATTCTGATGATTGGGAGTAGGTTGTCTTAAAACAAGAAGTGCGTCGGGTGTATATGCAACTACACGCTGACGCACTTCTGTAGAGTTACGCTGTTGTTATATATATAAAGGTATATATATTACTTCTTGGTACTCTTAGCATAGCGGCTCATGAAGCGGTCAACGCGACCTGCGGTGTCCACGAGCTTGCTCTTACCAGTGTAGAACGGGTGTGAGCTGCTAGAGATTTCCACTTTTACCACGGGGTAAGTTTCGCCTTCAAATTCTACTGTCTCTGTAGCCTTGCATGTAGAACGTGTAAGGAACATATCGCCGTTGGACATGTCACGGAACACGACGGGGCGATAGTTTTCGGGATGAATACCTTTTTTCATTTCTTGTTTTAAATATATGTGTGAATAAATTTTCGAATATTTCGGGCTGCAAAGTTACGAAGTTTTTTCCATCGCGCCAAATATTTCGCTTATATTTTCAGTTTTTAGCCGCATTTGGTGGGTTTTGCTATCACGCAATCCGGCTTTTGTGTACATCCGGAACGGCTTTTACCATTTCATTAGCGGTTTTTTTTTATTCTCGCGAACGGGTGTCTGAATCTCTTTGAACAGGTGCTTTTGTTCACAAAGATTGACAAGCACCGTCTTTTTATCATCAAGGCCGTCGGGGGATTCTTGCAAAGCCGAAAAGAAAAAATCTAGAAAAAGTTCTCCGAAATTGACGCTTTGGAGAGATTTTTTCTAGATTTTCTCTTTTTGAATTGTCAGATGCTGATAGTCAGCTCAGCGTGCCTATTTCTCGATACTGACGAAATAGGCGTTCATCACCTCAATCTTCCCGTTGTAGGAACCGCGGGTTCCGATGATGGTGATAGTGCTGCCATTGGCGATGCCCTGAGCGGCCACCAAGTCCTGGAACTTCTTCTTGGCGCCTCCCTTTTCAGAGAGCAGGCCGTAGACATAGACCGAACCGGTGCTGTCCTCGAGGTCGAAGTTGCCATATTGGTCGCCATCCTTCAGGTTCTTCACCTTACCGGTGAGCTGATACCACACGTCGTTGCTCTCGGGAGCGGCGTTGAAGTCGGCCACGGTGATTGCCTTGATGTCTGACGAACCGCCGCCACCCTCGCCATCTTCGATGCTGACGAAGTAAGCGTTCATCACCTCAATCTTTCCGTTGTAAGAACCACGTGTACCGATGATGGTGATCTTGCTGCCTTCTTTGATGCCCTTGGCTGCCACCAGATCCTGGAACTTCTTCTTTTCGCCTCCCTTTTCAGAGAGCAGACCATACACGTAGACCGAACCTGTTTCGTCAACGAGGTCGAAGTTGCCGTACTGGTCGCCATCCTTCAGGTTCTTCACGGTGCCCGTGAGCTGATACCAAACGTCGTTACTCTCTTCGGCTGCGTTGAACTCGGCAATGGTTACTTTCTTCGCATCGACGGTATCATCGCCTCCGCCTCCACCGCCGCCAGAGCCTTCGGTTGTTCCGTTGAGCGAGTAGAGATAAGCCTTACCAGCAACAGTTTCAGGTGTGTTACCGCGATAATTCATCAACTGACCGCAAACAATGACTTCGTCGCCAACTTTGATGTCAGTTTGGCCACTCACGAACTTCTTATTACCCAAATAAAGGATACGGAAGCAGTAGAATTCTCCGCTCTCTGTTCCGTCTTCAGAGATATAGAAGGATGCATTGCCATAGGTGCCGCCATCAGTGAAAGTGCCTTTGTCTGCAATACGCGAAATCTTACCTTTTACATAGACATCGCCTGTCGTGTCGTAAGTGTCGTTGCTCGTCCACGTGAGGTTTTTCACAGCAGCAGCTGCGCCGGCAGGGTTATAAGGATCGGCTTGTGTGCCAGAGCCCTTGGGCACGGCGTCGGTGGTATCCGTATGAACAGTCTTGTCGTTGATGGTCACCACGAAGGCTTTTCCTTGAGAGGTCTCGGGCGTACTACCACCGTAGTTCATCACTCTTCCGCAAATCACCACCTTGTCGCCCTCGTTCACATTCACATCATCGCTATTCGAATACTTCTTGTTGCCGAAGTAGAGTCCGCGATAGAAGGTGAACGAATTGCTGCCCAGGTCATCGTCGGACATCGTGAACGTTGCATTGCCATACTGGGTAGAATAGGGCTCCTTGACAGACAGCACGACGCCTTTCACATAGACGTCCTTGTCTGATTCAACACCCGGCTCCAAACCGTTGATGTATTGCAACACACCAGAAACGTTGAACGGGTTCTCGAATGTGCCGTCGCCCTCTGGCGGAATCGACGTGTCCTCGCTCTCCTCCTGATAGTCGAGCGGATTGTTGAAAGGCATGGGCACATCCTCGCATGCGGTGAATGTGCACAATGCGATGGCTGTTGCCATCATCATGTTGAATATCTTTTTCATAATCGTTAATGTTTTCTGGTTATTGTTCATACTCGATGACGTCAGCTTCCTCGCGGATGAGGATTTGCCACGTGTTGTTATAGCGGGTGAAGACGCCCGTAATATCTACTGTGTCGGTAGGAAGTGGCTTATTGGCAAAGTCGGCATAGGTGCTTGTGCGCACCACCAGCTGGTTCGACGAAATGCCCTGAAGCGAACGGTTCACGCAATTGGCGGCGTCCTTTTCGTTCTCGTTGGCATAGACGCGCTTGCCGTTGGCGCCTTGGAACTTCACGCCCTTGATGGTCATCAGACGGCCGCAATTCTCCTTCATGTAGTCGGCATCCTTCACTTTCGACACGTCGAAAACAACGGGGCTGATGCCCTTCATGTCGAGCATCTTGTAGTGTTGTTGCCACAAAGCACGCGGCATGCGGCTCACGTAGGTGCGTCCGCTCTTGTTCGTGTAGGGAGTTCCAATCTCGGGTTGCTGACCGTACGATCCGATATACAACCCTTCAAGCTCGACGAGTATTTCGCGTCCCACTTGCAATTGTCCATAGAGTCCGCCCTGCGAGATGCAGATGATGATCGATCCGGTGCCGTCTTCAAGGCCAATCTGGTTGTAGATGTTGCCCTGAATGTCGTTGCCCGTCACCACGCCTTTTATCTGTGTGGGTTCGGTAAACTGAACATATCCACCGCTGCTGATGACGCCCGCATATTGCTTCTTCAGCTGATTGATGGTCACTACATTGGTCTCAGTGACGGCTTCGTTTCCAAATTCGGTGCCGTCGGTTCCGGGAATGTCCCAGTCGCCGTCCATGCACGACGTGGTCAGAAAACACGCCAGCAATACTATATAATAATGTATGTGTCTCATAAACTCTTCGTATTTTATGATTGCATTCATGGTCATCAGAACTTGTAAGCGATGTTCAACATTCCGTTAATGCCGTAGGCATAGAACTTCTTAGGATTCAATGAGAAGCGGTAGGCACGAATGTTGCCGCTGGCGGTGTAGTCGCTTCGGCTCTGTTCGTAGCCACCGGTGACGATCTTCTGGTTGTTCAGCAGGTTGGTGAGCGATAGGTTGATGCTCATCGAGCGACCATGCCTGAGGCGCAGACTGCGTCCGAGGCTGAAGTCGAGCATGAATCCGCCGTGACCTTCTTGCTGCTTCAGTGCGTCACCCAAGACGTTTCCGTCGTTGTCGAACACCAGTTCGCCCGCGTTCTGACGGTTCTTCAGGGTCGACTCATACCGGTAACTGGGCGAGTAACTGAGGTAGATCCGGTCGTAGTAGTTGCAATTCAGGTCGATGTACCACCCACCTTTATGATAACTTAAAATGACACTTGCGGCGGTCAAAGGTGTCCCCGACTCGCGCATGTCTTTGTTCAAAACCTTTTCCGGTTGGTGGGCATTGTTATCGTTATACGTACCCGTTGTCGAACTCATATACCAAACTTGGGCATCGTTGGTATATTTAGCTTCGCTGATGGTTCCGATGGCTTTGACGCTGAATTCACTCGTGATGGGGAAGGTAAGTCCCCATTCTACGCCGTAGAAAGCCTTGTTGATGCCTGTCATGGAGACGTACGAGAACGAGTTGATGTCGTCGTAATAGAAGTTCTGCCATTCCGATTCGTCCTTCACACTGCTATAGTAGGCGTTGATGTTTGCCTTGAGCCATGTGGTGCGAAGTTGGTAACCTACTTCAGCGCTGAAGATTTTCTCGTTCTTCAGATCGAGCACGAAGTCGTTGTTCACCTGAGGCGAAACGAAGGCGTTTCTGGCCTGAGGCGCTTTCCATTCGTAGCCTACGCCGAGCGATACGGCGTTGCCAAGTCCGAGCGTGTAGGTCAGTCCGGCCTTGCCGCCACCATCGAGGAAGCGGGCCGTGCGGCTCTTTCCGTAGGAGTTGTCGGCCGCCATACCGTTGCGCATCTTGCCGTCGCGGGCCATTTGCGTGCCGTCAATGCGTCCGCTGACAAACGAGTGGAGGTTGCCTTTTTCGAACTTATAGGTTGCCCAGTAGTTGGCTTTGTCTACCAAGAGGTTGTAATCGAAACCGAAACGGTCGCCAACGCCTACGAAGCCGTTGGGATTGTTCATGTCGTATTGTACGCGTGGGTCGTCGGCGGCATAGGTACCAAGGGCGTAGGTGTTGATGTTGTGGAACGAGATGGCTCCCAACATGTCGTCCATCGTCACATAGTGCATGGTCTTATTGGTCGACATGTTCACACCCATGTTCAGCGATGTGAAACGGCTCAAGTCCATGTGTAGCGCCGATGCCAGCGAGAAGGTCAGGTTGTCAGAGTGGTTACGCTCGAGGTAGTACATGGCGTCCAGCCCCGTCATTCCTGCCTGTCGGTTGGCAAAGTAGAGCTGGTCGAAATTGATCTGGCGGTTGGCCTTGGCTCCCGAGAAGTAGATGCGGGCGCGCTCAAAGTCGGCTATGGCCTGATTGGTGCGATTGGCGGCATCTGTCTCGTCCCACACGTCGAAGTAGCTCGACGGCATGTTCTTCCAGTAGTCGGGATGCGGATTGTCGGCGTTGTTGTAGTCGAGCTTCGAGCGCGAGTACATTCCATAGCGTCCGCTCAGGCTGGTCGTCAGGCGCATCTTGTCGTTGATGAGCCAGTCCCACGTACCCAACAGGGTGGGCGAGAAGTCGTGCACGACGCGCGAGCTACGCTTTTTGCCGTCCTGATAGCCCCAATAGGGATTGTAGTATCTGTCGTTCGCCAACCAGTAGGTCTCGTCGGTTCCGGCACCCTGAGTGGCACGCTCGGTGGGGTTACCCCATGTGACGACCGATACGCGGTGCTGGTCGTTGATGATCTTCTCGGCACCGAGGAAGTAGGAAAGCGAGTTGTAGAACGTACCCTCCACGTATCCTTCGTTGGCCCATCTGTAGGTCAGGTTGGCCGAGAAAGCCCATCCGTTGGCCAGTACGCCCGAGTTATAGGTGTACATGGCGCGCACCAGGTAGTTGCGATTTGTTGCCGAGACGGTGACGCGCTGGCCTTGTGCGAGGGCCGACGGGCGGAAATTGTAGTTGTTGGATCCACCCATAGCACCCATGCTGAAGTTGTTGTCTTCGAAGGGGAGTGCGTTTTCCACGCCGCGAGTCTGTTGGTTCAGACCGCCCACGAGAGAGTAGCGGAACTGCCCCGACTCCATATCGTTCATGGGCACTCCGTTGATGTAGATCTCGTTGTACTTCTGATTGAAGGCGCGATACCTGAATCGGACCGGACTGAACAGGTATCCCACCTGCGAAGCATACATGTTGTTCTTCGAGGAGATAATGGTCACGTTCTGCGACATATCGTCGTCCTCGCCCAGCTGTGCTTCCGTGAAAGTGAAGGCCGCGTCGCTTGACTGACTGGCTGTTTGCTCCTCCGTCTGTCCCGTATCTGTGGTCTGAGCCCAGGCCAACGGGGCATAGCAGAGGGCTATCACTGCTATTTTCAGCTTTTTCTTCATAGGTTGAGGTTTTGGTTATTTCATATATTATGAGTGCAAATGTACATAAAAAAAACAAAATGACGAAAAAAAAACGAATAATTCTTCGAAGATTCTTTTACTTTGTGTCGCGGGCATGGTTTGAGCTGTTGTCAATTTTCCGACGACAAGGCGCCAAGATGATTTGTACAACTCGGCAGGTAGCGTGTTGGATTGAACCGAAAGCGCATGGCAAATGCGACGCGTTGGAAATAAAAAATCTAGATTTTTTTCATCAAAAGCGCCAGTTTTGATAGATTTTTTCTAGATTTTTTATCGCCGTATTGCCAATCTTCGAAGCCCATCGGCGGGAAATCGGTGCGCTTTTGCATCATTTTATAGAACTTTTTTTGCGAAAAAGTGTTTATTACAAAAATAAATCGTATCTTTGCACAAATAAGCATAAAACCTATAGGAAATGAAAAAACGGAACATCCTTTTAGCCTTTACGCTCTTCTGCGCACTGATGGTATCGGCCCAGAACAGCGGACGCAAGTATTCGGCCTACGCCGTGGGGTTCTATAACTTGGAGAACCTGTTCGACACTTGTCACGACGAAGGCAAGAACGATTACGAGTATCTTCCCACCGGAACCTACCGTTGGAATGCTCGAAAATATGAGCACAAGCTGCGCAACATGTCGAAAGTGCTGTCTGAGATGGGCACCGACAAGCTGCCCGGCGTGGGTTGTGCGCTCATCGGCGTGTCGGAAGTGGAGAACGCCAATGCACTCGACGACCTCGTGGCTCAGGAACCTCTTCGCGCGCGTAATTTTAAATATGTGCACATCGAAGGTCCCGACCGTCGTGGCGTAGATTGTGCTATGCTCTACAATCCGTCTTTGTTCACCGTCGATAGTGTCGTGCTCCACCAGTATGTGCAGGAACTCGAACAGGACAGCGCCTACTACACCCGCGGCTTCCTCACCGTCCTTGGCAGAATGGCCAACGAACCCGTGGGTGTCATCGTGTGCCACTGGCCCAGCCGTGCCAGCGAAGGCTTCTATCGCGAGAGCGGAGCCCGTCAGGTGAAGGTGATCAAGGATGCGCTTCTTCGCGACAATCCAGCATTGAAAATCTTCGTGATGGGCGACATGAACGACGACCCGACAAACAAGAGTATGACCAAGGAACTAAGTTGCAAGAGCGAGATAAAGGATACTCGCGACGGCGACATGTATAATCCTTGGTACAATGTTCTGGTGAAGAAAGGCACGGGTACGCTGGTGTACGACGGCTCGTGGAACCTGTTCGACCAGATTGTGATGACGCCCAACTTGCTCGACCGCAAGCAGAAGAAAGACTATTCGACGCTCACCTATTGGCAGAACCAGGTGTTCCGCCGCGACTATCTCATCCAGCGCGACGGGCAATATAAGGGCGGTCCGAAGCGTACACATGCGGGCGGTGTTTGGCTCGACGGCTACTCCGATCACCTTCCCGTGGTGGTCTATCTGCTGAAGGAACAAAAGTAAAGGGTGCGGATGGAGACAGAGAAACATCCGTTGCAACCCTTTCTTCCACAAGGGGCGCGGTTGCTCATGCTCGGAAGTTTTCCGCCCGCTCGCAAGCGGTGGTCGATGGATTTCTTCTATCCCAACTTCCAAAATGACATGTGGCGCATCTTTGGACTTTGTTTCTTTGCCGACAAGATGCATTTCGTGGACGAGCCCAATCGCACGTTCCGACGCGAAGAGATTGAACGGCTGTTGTGCGAGAAGGGGATAGCGCTCTACGATACTGCTTGCGAGGTGGTGAGAACGCAGAATACGGCGTCGGACAAAGACCTGATGGTAGTCAGTCCGACCGACCTCGATGCCCTGCTCGGCAGGTTGCCGAAGTGCGAGGCCGTGTGTACAACGGGCCAGAAGGCCACTGATCTGTTCACCGCCCATTTCCAGATGGCCCAGCCGAAGGTGGGATTCTCCGAGCCCTTCACTTTCGAGGGGCGCACGTTGAGGCTCTACCGTATGCCCAGCAGCTCGCGCGCCTATCCCATGAAGGTGGAGCGTAAGGCAGAGGCTTACGGGCGGATGTTTGGTAATCTGGGCATGATCGAGTCACCTCAATCTACTGTTTAGAATAATCTGAAAGTTCAATAAAGATATGACAATTATCGGAATTGCCGGCGGAACCGGCTCAGGAAAGACAACCGTTGTGAGGAAAATTGTGGAGACCCTGCCACCGCATTGCGTGGCCGTCGTGCCTCTCGATTCTTACTACAACGACACTTCGGACATGACGCCCGAGGAACGCAAGCTCATCAATTTCGACCATCCCGATGCCTTCGACTGGCGTTTGTTGCACAAGCAGATTGCAATGCTGAAGCGCGGAGAGGCCATCGAGCAGCCCACCTACAGCTATGTGTTGAGCAATCGCTTGCCCGAAACCGTACATGTGGAGCCCAAACCGGTCATCATCATTGAGGGAATCATGACGCTTGTCGACCGCAAATTGCGCAACATGATGGACCTGAAGATATTCGTAGATACTGACCCCGACGAGCGCCTTATCCGTAATATTTTGCGCGATGTGGTGGAGCGTGGTCGCACGGTCGACATGGTGCTCAACCGCTATCTCGATGTGCTGAAGCCCATGCACGAGCAGTTCATCGAGCCAACGAAGAAATATGCCGACATCATCATTCCGCAGGGAGGCGAGAACAAGAAGGGTATCAATATCCTTTGCAAGTATATCGAGGGTATAACAATCCCCAAAGAGTAGTCCTCGTCCCTTGATTGGGTCGTACGGATTTCGCTAACCGAAAAAGGAAAATCTCTGAAGAACCATCGTCTAAACCAGTTGCTTAGGCCGTTGTTCTTCAGAGATTTTCCTTTTATCTTTCCGGCAAGTGCTGCTTTGTTTCGGTTTCTATTTAGACTATCGTGCCATCAACACAGATCTAAATCGACGAAGGCAAGCACCAATCTTTATTCTTCAATGATGATGGCTTCCTCAATGTCTTCGTCTTTTTTCTCGATGGCGGTGATAGGATCTGCCTCTGTTTTGGAGTCAGACTTTTCCACTTTACTACGAATACGGCTTATTTTTATGCCGTTGATGAGTTCAACGACGGCATAAAGAATTAAACCCCAGCCGATGATGCGGAAAGGGAGTGGAATGATTTCGCCATTAAGTTGGTTCACTATTTCAAGTGGTTTCACCACCATGAACACGCCCACGCCCAGCACTACGCAAGGTAGCAACCAGTAGATGAAGGGTACTGAAGCCAGTTGCCGCACGTTGAACAGGTTGTAGAGCTGATTGAGTCCACCCAGGATGAGTAAAGCGGCCAGTGCATACATCGCCCCTTGTACAAATTCGGTGGGCATTAGCGCTAGTAGTGCGCCCAGAATAATGCTGCCAATGCCCACGATGGGGAACGATGGACGGACGGCACGCACGATGTCGTCGGCGTTTTGTGGAGCGTCTTTTCCATCGTGGAGCTCGGCCATTGCCTTCAGTCGCTCGGCCGTTGTCTGCGCCTTGCGCTTCTCAACAAAATAGGCCAGCACCGAGAAAAGCCCCGACACAAAGAACAATACTCCCACGGCGATGGTGATCCATTGCACCATCTCGGTACGATACATCACGAGCAGGTAGCCCGTAGCTGCGGCGCAGATGGCGCGCACAAGAAATGAAAGAAATGTCCGCATATCGATGATTTTTGATGCAAATGTACGAAAAACGAACGAAAGAAGCAATTTTTTGTGTACTTTTGTGGCAAAAAAGAAATGAGGAAGACCAAACTCTATCTGGTGAGGCATGGGGAAACGTTCGACAACGTGAACAAAATCATGCAAGGACAGACGCAGGGCGAACTGACAGAAACGGGCCGAGAGCAGGCCCTTCAGTTGGCAAAACGTCTGCGAAACTGGCATGTTGATGCTTTCGTGTCGAGCGATTTGCGCCGCAGCATCGACACCTGTCGTTTGTTGGCTGAGCCGCACGGGATGGACGTTGTGCAGACACCATTGCTCAGGGAGCGCGACTGGGGCTCGTTCACAGGGCTCTACATCCCCGACATTCCGCTCAACGACCCGTGGCCAACCGACATAGAATCGCTCGAAGAACTGAAGGCCCGCGCCTCTCGTTTCCTCGATTTCGTGCGCCAGAACTATCAAGGAAAGACGGTCGTTGCCGTGGGGCATGGCATCATCAACAAAGCAATTCAAGCTGTATATTTTGGAAAACAGATGCGCGACGTGCCCAAAATGACAAATGCAGAGGTCAGATACCTGGAGTTGTGAGGGACAAAAAGTTTAGGAGTTCACCCGTTCATTCGAACAGTTGAACTCCTAAAAGTATATTTGTAATGATGATTATCTTCTTCCACCGAAGTGTCCACCGCCACCGTGCGAGCCACCGCTGTGTGAGCTTCCACCCGAACGGCTGCCGCCACCGAATGAGCTGTGGCTAGAGCTACGGCTGCCACCACCGAACGAACTGTGGCTTGAGCTGCGGCTACTTCCGCCGAATGAACTGCTGCTTCTGCTCGGAGAGCTGCTGCGACTTGGGCTGCTATAGCTGCTGGAACTGCGGCGTGAGGGAGCGCTCATGCTGCTCGACCTTGACGAGCGCTGGCTCGGAGTGAAGGTACGAGTGGGAGCTTGGTAGGAACCAGAACCGCGATAGGATGAAGAACCTGAGCGCGGAGAACTCTGCACTTGACGCTCGGTGCGTCCGCTGCGTACACTCTGGCGAGTGCTGCTTTCGCGGTTGCTGAAGCTGCCGCGTGAGTTGCCGTGCTGGTACATGTCGCTACCGCTGCGGCTTCCCACCTGCGAGCTGCGCTGGCGTTCGCCAACCGTACTGCGCTGACGGTCGGTCTGTGTGCTGCGCTGACGGTCAACTTGTGAACCGCGTGCACCGCCGAAACTGCCACCTCTGCGTGAGTCGCTGCTCTGGAAGCGGCTGTTGTCGTGCTGACGACCTACGCTACCATTGGTGCGCTCCAGACCTCTTCCGCCCTGACGGCGCTCAAAGTTACCCCTGCGGTCGTTGTAACGTCCCTGATCGTAACCGTTGCGCATGCCGTGACCTTGGCTTCCGCGAGCTACGCGATGGCTGTGTCCGAACGAGCGTCCGTGGTACCAAGAACGGCCTCCGTTGCGATGCCAGGCGTGTCCGCCGTGATAGCTAAAGTAGAAAGCCGGACGTCCGAAGTAGAACCACGTGCGATGCGGATAGCGGGCATAGATGCCAAAGTGCCAGTAACCTGCATCCCAGTAGAGGGGACGGTAGAAATAAGTAGCGGCCAGATAGGCGCGATACTGCCAGTCGAGGAACACATAGCTCAGGTCGAGATTACGTCTTTCCCAGTAGGTTCCATACAGATCATCATAGTTGTCTATGCTCAGCAGGTAGTCGAGATTGATCTCGTAGGCGGCCTCGTACTGGTCCTCGGTGAGGTTCAGCTCGTAAGCCATCTTGTCGGTGAGGAACAAAGCTTGGTCGCGTGCCTGCTCATAGCTCATGGCGCTTGCCGAGATGCTCATCGTCAGCATGGCCAACATTGCAATCATCATCTTCTTCATAGTCGTATT
>JAILAI010000253.1 GCA_024681705.1 Prevotella sp. | reverse complement strand
GCGGCGGGCTTCGGTTTGGGAGCGGGGAAGTTGACGGCGTGTATGGCCTTTGTGGGACATGCTTCAACGCACTTCTTGCACAAGCGGCACTTGTTGAAGTCGATGTAGCTGACATTGTTCACAAGCGTGATGGCTTCGAACTTACACTCCTTGACGCACTTGCCGCACCCGATACAAGCGGCCTTACAAGCCTTCATGGCGGCAGGTCCCTTGTCCTGATTGACGCAGCTGACGTATACGCGGCGGTTCTTCGGCCCCTTCTTGCGCAGCTCGATGATGTGTCGCGGACAAGCCTTCACACAAGCACCGCACGAGGTACACTTCTCTTCGTCGACCTCAGGCAGCCCCGTTTCGGGATTCATGTGAATGGCATCAAACTGGCAGGCGGCCACACAATCGCCGCACCCCAGACATCCGTAGCCACAAGCCGTTTCGCCAGCTCCGGTAGCGTTCATGGCCGAACAAGTGCGGAGTCCGTCGTATTCGGCAATTCTAGGACGCAGGGCACAGGTGCCGTTACACCGAACTACGGCCACCTTCGGATCGGAATTGGCAATCGCCATCCCGAGCAAATCGGCCACTTTACTCATCACTTCAGCTCCGCCCACCGGACAGTTGAGTCCCTCGAGCGACCCCTTGTCGGCTGCCTTCACCAGAGCGTCTGCCATACCAGAGCATCCGGGATAGCCGCAACCGCCACAATTGGCGCCGGGCAAAGCTTCGGTGACCTGACCCACTCGGGGGTCTTCCTGAACAGCAAACTTCTTGGAGCAAACGTAGAGTATCACGGCAGCGATGAGCGCGATACCTCCAAGAACCATTACTGCGGTCAAAATAAAGCTCATAATCTTTTGTATTTGTTTTAGTTAATTATTATTATGTTCTATCAAAAGGTTCATCATGGTGCGTTCTACGATCGTTTCACGCTGAAGGCGAATTTCTGGCGGATGCGGTCTCTTGCCAGATAGAGTATTATATAATAAGGTATGAGCGAGATAAGCCCCGCAAGTGCCATCGTGGGCTCGTCGGAAGTAAGACGGCTGCATCCGAAGACTGCGCCTACGAGGATGAGAAAAGGTATCCCGAACGCCAGAAGCACCGCATTGGCACCCGTCTGCGACGAGGCTATCACCTTCACGTTCTGACCTACCTGATAGTCGGAGGCGTCGCTCACGTTGTACACGTCGACGATTTTCTCCTTCCGCTCCGACGCGTGACATTGGCTGGCAACCTTGCACGACGCGCATGCCGACGTTTGTATGATTTTCACTTTCATACAATCGCCCGATATTTCCTGGACAATGCCGTTGTGCATAATTTGCTGACCCATGTATACTCTTGTTCGCTTCGAAAAGCCCCCAATTTTGCTATGTGGACTTTGCAATTGCAAAGATACGATTATATTTTAGAATAGACAATAAAAAATGAAAATATTTGCAATTGTCTTAACAAAAGTTATCCGATAACGTTTGCAATGAAATAAAAAAGCACAAATAATTTTGTAGTTACGTGGAATTGCACTATATTTGCATCTGAAAAGCAATGCATTATGAAAATTACCGAACAAACATCTCAGCAGATTGAACGCGCCATCAAGAAGATTGCGCAGAAAATGCCCGCCACCACCGAAGCTGCCATCTTCACCGACATCCATCTCAGGGTGACTCAGGAGAGCGGCGAGCTCGTGGCGTTCGACGATGAAGATCAGGAAATCACCCGGTGCGTAGTGGAGCAATGGATCGACAACAAGGACGAGAACTTCTACGACGAAGTGGCCGCCGTGCTGAGGAAAGAGCTCCATCGAGTGCACAATGTGGCTGGGGATCTAGGCATTGTGAAGCCTTATAGCTTCGTACTTGAAAACGATGATAAAGAAAGCTTGGCAGAGCTCTTCGTGGCCGACGACGACACCGTGATTATCGGAGGCGACCTGATGGAGGGACTCGACAAGGAACTCGACGACTTCTTCAACGACCTGATGAAGAAGTGACGCAGAAGCCAAGAGCGGGGTAGGGTAGCGTTCTGCTATTGATGCCGCGATACTCTTGGTCAACCCTATTTTTTTCGTAATAATTATTTATAACCAAATAGTCATGAAAAGATTATTATTAGGCGATGAGGCGATAGCCCAAGGTGCCATCGACGCTGGACTTAGCGGCGTCTATGCCTATCCGGGAACGCCTTCAACGGAAATCACAGAGTTTATCCAATCATCACCAATTGCCATCGAGCGCAACCTCCACAGGCGTTGGTGCACCAACGAGAAGACAGCTATGGAGGCGGCTCTCGGCATGTCCTATATGGGAAAGAGGGCATTGGTTTGCATGAAGCATGTGGGACTCAATGTATGTGCCGACCCGTTCGTGAATTCGGGAATGACAGGCACTAATGGCGGAGTTGTGGTGCTCGTGGCCGACGACCCCTCGATGCACTCTTCGCAAGACGAGCAAGATTCGCGCTTCTACGGGAAGTTTGCCATGATCCCCATGTTGGAACCGTCGAACCAGCAGGAGGCCTACGACATGATGGCCTTCGCTTTTGACTATAGCGAAAGCATCCATCTGCCTGTGCTTATGCGAGTTACGACCCGCATGGCTCATAGCCGAGCTGTCGTCGAGGTGGCTGCCGAACCCCGCAAGGAGAACGAGATGAACTACGATGCAGTAGCCGCCAATTGGGTGCTGCTGCCCGTGAATGCCCGTAGGCGTAACGATGTGGTGACCGCTCAGCAGAAAGAGCTCGAGCAGGATGCCGTAGAGAGCAAGTTCAACGCCTATACCGAAGCTGCCGACTGCTCGCTTGGCGTTATTGCCAGCGGCATTGGCTACAACTACCTGATGGAGTGCTATCCCGATGGATGCCCCTATCCCGTGCTGAAAATTAGCCAGTATCCCCTGCCGAAGGCCACCATCCGCAAGATGTCGGCCGCATGCGACAAGATTCTGGTCATCGAAGAGGGTCAGCCGTTCATCGAAGAGCAGTTGCGAGGCATTATGCCGGGCGATGCTGAGATTTGCGGAAAGCTTACGGGCGAGCTGCCCCGTACGGGCGAGCTGACGCCCGACGTCGTGAAGCGCGCGCTGGGAGTGCCTTCTGCCGAGAACTTCGCACCCTGCGACGATGTCGTGCCTCGTCCGCCAGCACTTTGCAAGGGATGTGGTCACCGCGACGTCTATACGGCACTCAACAAGGTGCTCGAGGAATATCCCAACGCCCGAGTGTTCGGCGACATCGGTTGCTACACGTTGGGCTTCCTGCCACCCTATCGCGCCATCCACAGCTGCGTCGATATGGGCGCCAGCATCACGATGGCCAAGGGTGCCTCCGACGCTGGTCAGTGGCCGGCAGTAGCCGTCATTGGCGACTCCACCTTCACCCATAGCGGAATGACGGGACTGCTCGATGCCATCAACGAGAATGCCGACATCACCGTCATCATCAGCGACAACCTGACAACGGCCATGACGGGCGGACAAGACAGTGCCGGAACCAACAAGTTCGAGGCCATCTGCCGAGGGCTGGGCGTTGCCGAAGACCATCTGAAGGTTGTCATTCCTCTGCCCAAGAACATGCCTGAGATCACGCAGATTATCCGCGATGAAATCAACTATCACGGCACCAGCGTCATCATCCCCCGACGCGAATGCATGCAGACCCTTCAGCGTCATTTGAAACAACAGAAAGCCAAAAAGTAAGATTATCATGAAGACAGACATCATATTGTGCGGTGTTGGAGGACAAGGCATCCTCTCCATCGCAACGATCATTGGCGAGGCCGCCATGAAAGAGAATCTCTACATCAAGCAGGCCGAAGTTCACGGAATGTCGCAACGCGGAGGCGACGTGCAGAGCAATCTGCGCATCTCGTCGACCCCCATCAGTAGCGACCTCATCGCACTGGGAGGCGCCGACGTCATCATCTCGATGGAGCCGATGGAAGCCCTGCGCTACCTGCCCTATCTTCATAAGGACGGATGGATCATCACGTCGAGCACACCCTTCGTCAACATCCCCAACTATCCTGATATGGAGAAGCTGAAGGCCGACTATGCAAAGCTCCAGAACGTCATCTTCATCGACATCGAGCAGATGGCAAAGGACAATGGCGTGCCCCGCTCGGCCAACGTCATCCTGCTGGGTGCAGCACAGAAGGCGCTGGGCATCGACTACGAGAAGTTAGAGGCTGCTATACGCCGCGTGTTCGGACGCAAGGGCGAGGCCATCGTCGAGGCAAACATCAAGGCGCTCGCACTGGGGCGTCAGGCTCAGAAGTAAACGAAAGGGTAGGGAAATGAAACAGACACCTATCAAGAAAGAGCTCGTTGACGGGCTCATCAGCGAACTGGGCGTGCAGGACTTCGCCAAAGCCACCATCCGCGAGGTGAAGCAGGTGGCCTTCATGGCAGAGCAGAAGTCGGGCGTGGAGTTCATCAAGATGGAAATGGGCATACCTGGACTGCCCGCCGCAAAGGTGGGCGTCGACGCTCAGGTCAAGGCGCTCCAAGAGGGCATCGCACATAGCTATCCCAACATTCAGGGCCTGCAGGAACTCAAGGACCAGGCATCGCGCTTCGTCAAGGCCTTCATCGACATCGACATCCAGCCCGAGTGCTGCATTCCCGTCTGCGGAAGCATGCAGGGCACCTTCGCTTCGTTCCTCACCTGTTCGCAGGCCAACAAAAAGAAGGACACCGTGCTCTTCATCGACCCGGGATTCCCCGTTCAGAAGATGCAGCTCCAGGTGATGGGCGTGAACTACGAGACCTTCGACGTCTACGACTATCGCGGTGAGAAGCTCGCCCCGAAGCTCGAGAGCTATCTCCAGAAGGGCAACATCTGCTCCATCGTGTACAGCAACCCCAACAACCCGTCGTGGATATGCTTCAACGAGGCAGAGCTGCAGACCATCGGGGAGCTGGCCACGAAGTACGACGCCATCGTGATGGAAGACCTTGCCTATTTCGCTATGGACTTCCGCAAGGACCTCAGCACGCCCTTCCAGCCGCCCTATCAGGCTTCGGTGGCCCGCTATACCGACAACTACATCCTGCTCATCAGCGGTAGTAAGGCTTTCAGCTATGCTGGCGAGCGCATCGGCGTGACGTGCATCAGCGACAAGCTCTACCATCGTGTCTATCCCGACTTGGCCGCACGCTACGAGGGACTTCCCTTCGGTCCCGTGTTCTCCACACGCATGCTCTACGCTCTTTCGTCTGGCACCAGCCATAGTGCTCAATTCGCGATGGCAGCCATGCTCAAGGCAGCTTGCGACGGCGAATACGACTTCCGCAAGGAGATCTCCGTTTATGGCGAGCGTGCTCATAAGCTGAAGGAAATCTTCTGCCGTCACGGCTTCCACGTCGTCTACGACAAGGACCTCGACGAACCCATTGCCGACGGATTCTACTTCACCATTGGCTACGAGGGCATGACGAGCGGACAGCTGGCCCACGAGCTGATGTACTATGGTGTCAGCGCCATCTGCCTCGTCACCACGGGCAGTCATCAGGAAGGTCTCCGCGTCTGCACCTCGTTCATCGAAGACCATCAATACGCTATGCTCGACGAGCGCATGGCCATATTCCATGAGAACGCCTCTGGGAAATAGCCCCTTGTCGGAATAATTGATTTTCAATATGGGTAGCGTGGCAGCCAGTCATCAGTGCTGTTCTCGCTGCCCATTTTTGTTTTTCTTCGATTTTACTATTAGCCTTTCTTTGCTCACTATTTCTTCACTTTCTTCGATTTTTCATTTTTCCCGATTTTCCCACCACGAAATTCCAATTTCTTACAAGGTGCCGCTTTTTGAAGAAGGAAAGCGCAACTTTTGACGATGAAAAGCGCCAGTTTTAGTTAGAGGTCTTCAACGGGTTTTCAGCGTTGTTGCAATATTTCAATGCTTTACACCATGCAGCTCGTTACTTCTAGCGATGTGGCGATGGCGGTGAGGATTGCCATCAGGGTTTGGATTACGAATTTCCAAATCTCTTTCTTGGATATTGGTTTTGGGATTTTGGTTAAACATTGGGGTGTGTGGTAGGGGGGTATGGGATTTGATAGGAGATGATGGGGAATGATGGGAGATATTGGGGAAATGGCGGCTGTCTCACGACATCCTATGATGTCCTATGATGTCCTATGATGTCCTATAAAGTCCTATGATATCCTATGAAGTCCTATAACCACCTATCCAACCCTATACCCCCCTATCTAACCCATCCAACCCTATATCCCCAGGATCCCAAGCCCCGCCGCTCGGTGCTCCCCTTCTTCGGAGGGATTGGGGGAGGTTCCCATTTCCGCCTGCCGCCTTGGAGTTGGTGATGGTGTTCTGTGCCAATTTGTAAAATACTGCCATTGTGTTTTTCCTTTCAAAGATTTTAACGGTTAATAAATTCTGTTCTGAAGGAGTTTCCGCGTTGCGCTGATCAGGCCTGTTTTATCATCGCTGAGCATCGTGTCGTGCCGTCCCCGGGCCCTTGGTT
>JAILAI010000080.1 GCA_024681705.1 Prevotella sp. | reverse complement strand
AAAAGATCGGTATCGCTGATTTCGTAAAGCGATAGCATATCTTTGTCGTTCGCAAAATCTTCACTAAGATTCACGTCACGATTCTTGACATATTCCTTAAAGTAGCTGATGGCTTTGGCAATGTCGCCCTTAAACCATTGGCAATAGGCTGCATTCAGATAATCGGGAGAAGCACCAAGACCACTTGCTGAAGGATTATCGGGCAACAAACGGGAATAGACGCGTTCTGCCTGCTCTAACTTACGGGTCCCCATAAAAGCCCACGCTTGAATACGCATGACGTCGGGTTGATCTGGATGTTCATAGTCAAGCTGATAGAGCTGGGTAACGGCCTTCTCGTAATCGCCTTTCTTGCATAGTGAAAGGCAATAGTTGAGCGCATAGTTCTTGTTTTGCGGTTGTCGTTCATGAAGTTTGCCATAATAGTTTGCCGCTTCGTCATAGTCTTCCTCCATAAAGCACGCTCTAGCCATCAGCAGAAGTCCGCGTTCGTGTTCGGGTTCCAACTCAAGCAATCTCTCAATCTCTGGTTTAGCCAAAGACGGATGATTATTTTCAAGAAAATAAGTAGCTCGAAGAAGCTTGCAATTGACGTCATCATTGTCGCGATATTCTTGCACGAGCAAATCGAAAGCCTGCTTGTTTTTTTGCTTCCGGAAGAAGGTACAAAGGCTAGCATAGTGCGAAACGACATTCGTATCCTTGAATGCTGGAGATGCCGTAAACACCGCATTCTTCGGAGCAAAGGGATTGAACAAGTCCGTTCGTTGGGGATATAGGCGGAAGAATCTATAGAGATCTTGCAGATACATCCGGCGAATATATGCAGGTGTCTGTATTTCTTCGGGCGGAGCAACTGGGCCTAATGCTTCACTATTGTCAAGCATTGACCTCATGTTCTCTGGTAATCGGTCGATAATACTCGACATTGCCAAAGCAAACGAGTATTTGTCACTATCGCAGAAAGGCCCGATTTCCAGAAGATTGTTCATGAATCGGTGGTTACCCAACTTGGCGGTAACAGACGACAAACCAGGATGTTCGGCATAGAAAGGCGTAAACCAATTGGAGAGTTGGTAGAAGAACGCGAAACGTTTCATCTGGGAGAAACCGCCGAAATAGATGTCGGAACCTGCTTTCTGCATCGACATCATCTTCTGAATGCTATCCTCCATCTCTTCCATTCGTCGGTCAGCCGCACCTGGATCGAGAATATCCTCCATAGGATCATCCTCTTTCTCGGTAATGATCCCCTGACGAGTGATGTTCAGATTGTTGTTCTTTATCAATGTTGGCATGATGTCGCGACTGATGTGTTCGTAGTCGGCATCGGCCTTAGTGCAGAAAGCCACTTGCTTCTGCATATCAATGATTTCCTTAACCGTCTGCTCATCCTTACATGCCTCGTGAATGCTCTGAACAAGGGTTGGAGGCGTGTTATGGGCAGAAAGGCAAAACGCCCATCCCACAAGTGCCCGCTGACGAATGGCATCAACATCAGAATGGCGATAGACATGAAGCAAAGTAGCAAACTTCAGTGGGTCGGAATTGTTCATCGCCGACAACATGATGGCACTCACCAGCAATTGTGCATCATTGCTATCAATAGTTGGCGAGAGCAAAGTGTCTTGATAGAACAAGGCGTCGGCTTCCGTCCATTGTTTCCCCACAACGATTGAACAAAAAAGAGTCGACATGAAGTCATGATGCTCCTTGTAGAGATTCCTTGATTTCTCTTTCCGGACGTCATCGGAATCTAACGAAAGCATCGCAACATCAGCGACAAACGACTCAAGAACTTCGCGTATTCTCTCGTTCGAAAGATGCGATAATGGTAGACGTTTGGCCGTCTCTATGAAGAACGGAGACTTCTTTACAAGATAGTCAATATAGAGATTGCGCACATAACGACTGAGGCGCGACAATAGGCTCGCATAGATATCTGAGCGGGCAGGGTCGGTGAATCCCCGTTGCATATAGTCGAGCATCAGCTGATAGTCGGACTCTATGCGTTCAAGTTCATCACTGCTATGAATATAGGGATTTTCGGTCATGAACTGACGTACTTGCCTGATGGCATCGGTCAATCTGCCCGTCTCAATTGTCTGAAGGACTTTGGATAGTGCTGCAATCATAGATTTAAGTTCGTTCGTCGTTTATTTTAGCCAACGGTTGGCCGTATCAATATCTTTCTGTCTTGGTGCCGAAGCATGCGAAAAGTGTAAGGCAGGCAAAGCGTTGATGGTACGTTTTTCGGCATTTGTGTAGCGACTGATGATGTCAGCATAGTGCTTGAGGCCGTTTTTGTTGAGCGAATCGCACGCCATATTATAGCCTTTCACAAAGAGTTTCAGCTGCTCACTTCTACGCTTGTCGCGCAATGCTTTCTCACTAAACGCGATTACTCCCATACGCATATCTTTCTTCTGGGTGTCCATCAATACGTGATTCTTGAAAAGACGGGCGGCGGTTGCCTGAGGTTCGGTAGTGATGATAGCATCAATCTCGTTGTTGAGAAGCATTGACAATCGGGTATTTGGATTGTTCATCTGAACGCGGAAGACGTATTCAGTCCTCAACTTAGCACTATCGGTTGCCATATCACTTAGCATATCTGTTACCGAAAAACGAGCCATTCCCACCATCTTGTCTTCCATTTGCTTCAGCTCGGTGATGCGTGAAAGGCGATTGCTGATGAATTGCCAATAGGCGTTCGTGGCGGCCACATAGCGCAAAGCCGTTCCTCGATGCTGAAGTCGCTGACCTCTCACTAGGTCGGTCACCATTCCTTCCACCTTTCCTTTCCTCAATGCTTCGTCGCAATCAATTTGTCCTTCCTGAGCTTTTAAGCGGACATCAACATGAAGTGTGTCGAAGAGGTTCAGTTCCTTTGCAACAAAAAGAGGCATACAATCGAGTGTGGGCAACGTTGCAACCTTCAGCGCCAAAGAGTCTTCACGTGCAAGTCGCAGACGTTCCTCTCTGTTAAGGCGCTTCTGTTCTTCGTAGGAATTGCCACACGAAGTCACAAAAAGTCCACTCAAAAGTAAAGCAAGAAAATATATAAATGTTTTCTTCATACGAGCTTTAAGAAAAATAAAGGGGCACTCAGGCGATTTGAAGCACCCGACGCCCCTCTGGTTATAAACTAATTTGCGATAATAGCCGCGTTTGCGGTGCAAAAGTAATCATTTATTTTGTAATAAAGAAAATTATTCGTACTTTTGTCGAAAAATAAAGGAGAGAAGGAAAGGAGAATCGAAAAAGCAAGAAAGAGATTATGGCAAAAGATAAGATAGCTTATGTTTGCTCCAATTGTGGGCAGGAATCGGCGAAGTGGATTGGCAAATGTCCAGCTTGTGGACAATGGAATACGTTTAAGGAGATTCGCATCGCTAACGAATCAGGGTCGCTAGCTGCTAAAAGTGCTGCTTCAACCGTTCGTGCCTCTCTTGGAAATAAGAACCGACCGTTGAAGTTGCGCGATATATCAGCAAAAGATGAACCGCGCATCAATATGAACGACGAAGAGCTGAATAGAGTGCTGGGTGGCGGATTGGTTCCTGGTAGTATTGTACTGCTAGGGGGCGAACCTGGCATTGGTAAAAGTACGCTCACGTTGCAGACGATTCTGAATATGCCCGAGCGACGCATTCTCTACGTAAGTGGTGAAGAAAGTGCTCACCAGCTGAAGATGAGGGCTGAGCGACTTTTGGGCCATTTGTCACCGAACACGACTTCTGCCGATAGCGAAAAGGCTGAGTCACTTGATAACTTGCTTATTCTATGCGAAACATCTCTCGAGGCCATCTTCAATCAAATTAAAGAGGTGAAACCTGAATTGGTTATTGTAGATTCTATACAAACTATTTCGACGGAAGATGTTGAGAGTTCACCGGGAAGTCTGACGCAAGTGCGCGAGTGTGCCTCTGCCCTACTCCGCTTTGCAAAATCAAGTGGTGTCCCCGTCATTCTCATTGGCCACATCACAAAAGAAGGAACACTTGCGGGACCGAAGATTCTCGAACATATTGTAGATACCGTTATACAATTCGAAGGTGATCAGCACCACATGTATCGCATATTGAGAAGCATGAAGAATCGTTTCGGAAGTACCTCTGAACTAGGTATTTATGAAATGCTTCAAACGGGTCTACGACAAGTAAGTAATCCTTCGGAGTTGCTTCTTACACAAGATCATGAAGGCCTTTCTGGTATTGCTATTTCTTCGGCTATCGAAGGCGTGCGACCATTTCTTGTCGAGACTCAGGCACTTGTGTCAACTGCTGCTTATGGCACACCTCAACGTTCGGCCACAGGTTTCGAACAGCGTCGCCTAAACATGTTGCTGGCGGTTTTGGAAAAACGTGTCGGCTTTAAACTCATTCAGAAAGATGTTTTCATCAACATCGCCGGTGGTCTTCGTGTAACTGACCTCGCTATGGACCTTAGTGTGATAGCTGCCGTTCTTGGAAGTAACGTGGATACACCTATCGAAAGTGGATGGTGCATGGCGGGTGAAGTGGGATTAAGTGGAGAGGTTCGACCTATCAGTAGACTAGAACAACGCATTGCTGAAGCCGAGAAATTAGGCTTTCAGCACATGATTATTCCCAAATACAACCTTGCTGGTCTCAATCTAAATAAGTGCAAGATGGAACTTCACCCCGTTAGAAAAGTGGAAGAAGCACTACGTGCCCTCTTCGGATGAAAAAGAAGGTTACCATCAAATGACAGAGGTAATTGTTCTTTAAGACTAAAGCACCATCATTATTATAAAATTAGGCAGCGACCCAATCGCTGCCTAACTAATAATATCTATCGAATTACTTTTACCGTCTTTCCATTTCGATGTACGATATTTATGCCTTTTCGCATCTCATTCAGACGCGTACCATCAAGACTATAGATTTCCTCAGGAGTCGTGAACTCATCATTTGTGAACGATTCTACTAAAGTTTTGTCTTCCGTTATCCAAGGTGTGAAAATAACTTCTCCCAAACTCCCATCATCAACCTTATGGAAAATAACAGCTTCAATGCCCTCTGCATCTTGTGTGGCCGCCGTTTTCCAATAGTTTCCCTGAGCGTATACGGTGTTATCGCTATTGTTATAAAGGTCGTAGATAGTTCCATCAAAGCCATTATTAAGGAAAGTATTCTGACCAGGATTATAGTCAGTAGCTGATGGATCATCTGTCTTTCCAATATTCACTTCAGCAGCACCCACCACCGTGATGCCCCAGAGATTTCCTTCAATATAGTTACCAGATATACGCGTCTTCTGTTGTTTGTATGGGTCATAGACATTTATGCCCGACCCACCATTCATTGGGTTTACCTCTGTGTTGTTGTTTCGTATGACATTGTTGAGCACACTAGCCGTCTGATTCGTATATACGGCAACGCCGAAGCGGTTATCTTCAATCACATTGTCCGAGATAACGGTATTGTAATCGCCCGTATAACCCATCATGTTCGACACAACGATACCACCAACTTTCGTATGTGAGCGCTCGCCAATAATTTTGTTGTTGCTAATGACCACATTATCGCCAACGGTAAGGTTGAGCTGGGGATAGTTGCTATTGCTCACACCATTGCCGATGAACGTACAATTCTTAATCGTAAGATTCACACGAACGTTGGCACCACTTCCAATTGCTGATCGCTGACAATCGTAGAATCCACAATTCTCAACGTTATAGCTACTTTTATCGGGTGCCATATTGAGTGCGTAAGATGCCGACTTTGCATTGTGATTCATGAAAAGACAATCGGTAATATCCATTCCTCCTTGCACATGACAAGAAAGACCTGCGCCCTCGAATGATACATTATGAACGGTCACCTTATCAACGCCTTCCACCCACAAACCATACGGTTGTGCCTGATCGTCAATGGGATAGAACGATGTGGTAAAGTCGCCAGCATCGAGAGAACAGGCACCGAGAATCTCGAGTCTCACACCATCACCCATGCGAACTTCTTTGTAAGACTCAAGGTTAAACACGTCTTCTGCGGCAATTGTGACATCGCCCAACATTGTGAATACGAGGCCATCATCCGAAACGCTTACACCACTACCCTCTGTCTGCGACAAACGAGTTAGCGTCCAAGTGCTACCATCGCCATCGGTTTTGAAACTCTGAGACATCATCTCAAGCGACACCATCATTCCTACTAAGACAAATAAAAGCTTTTTCATCATTGTATTGTTTCATGTTACATAAAAAACGGTGCAAAGGTATGAAATAAAAATCAAACAACATCGATAAAAGGCAAATTCTTTGCATCTTGTTTTTTTCAATTCTTTGTAACGCCATCTTTTTTGCGAGAAAACAACATCGTTTTCTTTTTGTGTTTCCAATACTTCTTTGTAACTTTGCAACATGAACATACATCACTCGCCCATCACTTCGGCACTCGCCAAGTTTGTTTTATGCGCATTGCTCTGTCTTTCCTCTGCTAGAGCCAATGCTATAGAACCTTTCACTTCAGATTCACTTAAATGTTGTGATCTGCTTTTCGTGTCGCCCACTAGTGGAAATGCCATTACCGATGTAACGCAAGGTTTCGATCAATTGCCCATCGATCATGTTGCTATCTATTATATGATTGATGATGAAAAGAAAGTCATCGAAGCCACACCCGATGGCGGTGTTCAGATGCTTACTCTAAAGGATTTCCTCGAACAAAACACCGCTTGTCAAGTATTCGTTGGACGAGTATTAGCTGAGTTCAGTGAAACGCAAACACTAAAGAACGCGCTTCAATATGTTGGGCGACCTTACGACCATTTATTTCTCAGCACCAACGATGCCATTTATTGTAGCGAACTCGTACAATTCTCGTTCGTCGACCATCAGGGAAAGCGCATCTTCAAACCCATCCCTATGTCGTTTCATGATAAGAACGGCCACATCACCGACTATTGGCTGAACTTTTACAAGAACCAAGGAATGGAAGTTCCTGAGGGACAACCTGGTACAAACCCTGGGGAACTATCGCGGCGTGAGACTATTGCTATCCTTTTCCGTCTTCAATAATCGTACTCAGTGGGATCATCAATACCTGCATCGTGAAGAGCCTCTCGCCTTTCTACACAAGTACCGCATTTGCCGCAATGCTTCTTGCCTCCTCGGTAACAACTCCACGTTTTTGAATAGTCAACACCTAGTTCACGTCCGCGACGAGCTATATCTGTCTTGCTGATATTGGTATAAGGCGCAAGCACTTCAATACCTGGAAAGGTCCCAGCTTTTGTAGCTGCACTCATCGCTTTAACAAACTCCGGGCGACAATCAGGATAGATGGTGTGATCGCCAACATGATTTGCCATCATCACGTATTGTAAACCTCTACTCTCAGCCATCCCGGCTGCTATCGATAGCATGATGCCATTTCGGAAAGGCACCACCGTCGACTTCATATTCTCTTCGGCATAGTGTCCTTCGGGAATTGCATCGTCACCACGTAAAAGTGAGCTTTCAAAATAACGGTTCATGAAATCGAGTGAAATCACCACATGTTCAATTCCCAACTTCTCACAATGCCATCGTGCGAAAGGAATCTCCTTTGCATTGTGGTTACTCCCGTAGTCGAACGACAATGCCAACGCGATACGCTCCTTATAGTCATAAAGAAGCGTCGTACTATCCATGCCTCCACTTAATATAATAATACAATCTTTCTTCATATTGATATCTATTGTCCAAGTTTTCTTTATCCGATGCAAAGTTACGAAGAAGCCATCAAAAAACAAAATAAATCACTCTTTGAATTCTCTATTCGCAAGTAGTATCGCTCACTAAACCACACTCATAACTTCGAAATAATATAAAAATGCAAACCGAACATGACATTTTCAACCATCAGAATGCAAAAAAGAATGAAAAACAATGCCATCACACCTTTAATCTCAATTTAAATTGTTACTTTTGCAGAATAAAAGGATTTGTGTAAAACCCATTAATCATTAAAATAACAACAACAATGACAATTGATCAATTCAATTTTGCCGGTAAAAAGGCAATTGTTCGTGTGGACTTCAATGTGCCACTCGACGAGAATGGAAATGTAACTGACGACACCCGCATCCGCGGTGCTCTGCCCACACTTAAGAAGATTTTAAGCGATGGTGGTGCTGTCATCATGATGAGCCACATGGGCAAGCCTAAAGGCAAGGTGAACCCGAAGATGAGCCTCTCTCAGATTGTGAAACCCGTTAGCGAAGCTCTTGGTGTCGAGGTTAAGTTCGCTCCCGATTGCGCCAATGCCACAGCTGAGGCCGAAGCACTGAAGCCCGGTGAAGCACTTTTGCTCGAAAACCTCCGTTTCTATCCCGAAGAGGAAGGTAAGCCCGTAGGCGTTGAGAAGGGTACTCCCGAGTTCGACGAAGCAAAGAAGGCCATGAAAGCATCGCAGAAGGAGTTTGCCAAGAAGCTTGCTTCCTATGCAGACGCTTATGTGATGGACGCTTTTGGAACTGCTCACCGTAAGCACGCTTCTACAGCTGTCATCGACGAGTTCTTCCCCGCAGATAGCCGCATGCTTGGCTACCTCATGGAAAAGGAAGTACAGGCCGTAGACAACATACTCTCTAACATTAAGCGTCCATTCACAGCTATCATGGGTGGTTCGAAAGTGTCTACCAAAATTGGCATCATCGAAAACCTTCTCGGCAAGGTTGACAACCTCATCCTCTGTGGTGGTATGACCTATACTTTCGCTAAGGCTCAGGGTGGTGAGATCGGCAACTCAATCGTTGAGATGGATAAGCTCGATGTTGCCCTCGACGTCATGAAAAAGGCTAAGGAGAACGGTGTGAACCTCGTACTCGGTACCGATTGCATCGCAGCTGATAAGTTCGCCAACGACGCTAACACTCAGGTTGTTCCCGCAAACGCTATTCCCGAGGGATGGGAAGGTCTCGACGCTGGTCCCGAGACACGCAAGGCATTTGCAGCTGCTATCGAAGACGCAAAGACAATCCTCTGGAACGGACCCGCAGGTGTCTTTGAGTTCGACAACTTCATTGGAGGTTCTAAGGCAATTGCCGATGCCATTGCTAAGGCAACAGCTAACGGAGCATTCTCACTCATTGGCGGTGGTGACTCTGTAGCTTGCATCAACAAGTTCGGCATGGCTGATCAGGTGTCTTACATCTCTACTGGTGGTGGTGCACTCCTTGAAGCCATCGAGGGCAAAGAACTCCCCGGTGTAGCTGCCATCAAGGGTTAAAAAGTGCATCTGAGCTAACGTGAGTTCGAAGGAAACGAGTGTAGATTTATCTACGTTTTAGGTAATCCGTGCTTTTAAGGCAACCAAAAGCGACAAAATCGCTTGTCTAAAGCGGCGCTTTTGTTCATGCAAAGCGACGATTTTGATGATGAAAAGCGGTGCTTTTGAGTTTTGAAAGACATGCTTTATCTAGATAGAATATAGAATCTACGTCTCTATTCTCTCTTAATTCGCGTTTAACACCTACCAACCGACCACGAACATTTGCAAATGCCCACCAGTAAAAGATTAAGTTATGGTAGGTGTATGGTAGGTCTATGGTAGGTGTTAGAAGAAGACCTACCATCGCCAAACCCCTTTGTTTAAAGGCGTTTGAGGGTGGTCATGGTAGGTCGGTAGGTCTTTTTTGAAAAAGACTTATTAAAAAATGATTTCGTCGAAATCATGTCGAATTATTTATATCAAGGTAGGAGCAAGCAAATGCTCCTACCTTTTTTACGATTCAGTGATAAGTCAAGAGTCGTCAATGCTTTTCGTACTGAAAATATGATTTCATCGTGAACCTTCGCCTTGTCGTTATAATCTGAAATTGAAGTCTGCTACACATTAGATGAAAGGGCTTAAATATTCGCACCAAATGTGTTAGAGAATATAAGGACAAAAAGTTGGGTTAAGTTTTTTGAAATTCTTCTTTCTTCTTTCTTCATTATTCATTAAAATTTGTACCTTTGCAAACAATTATGGCAACATATAAAGATTTTGAACAGGTGAAGGCGTTCGCACGTGTCGACGGAGTGCTTGTCACATTGTTGTGGACCGTAAGTTTCGTCTGTGCGATGAAGATGGGTAAGAATCCAATGCTGTTTCTTGTGGCATTGGGTATTGGAGCATGGTCTCTTGCCTACGCTGCACTTCGGCTGAAGCGCTTTCGCGACCAAGTGCTCGATGGATTCATTTCCTACCGTCGTGCCTTGGCCTATAGCATACTGACCTATCTTTATGCGTCGCTTCTGTTCGCCGTCGTGCAATATCTGTATTTTCAATTCATTGACGGTGGAGAGTTCTTGCGCCAGCAACTGGTGATGCTCAACGATCCCGAAGCACAGAAGATGATGCAACAGGTGTACGGGCTGACAAAAGAAGACATCAGTTTCGTGGTGCAAAACATCGGTGCATTGACACCAATCCGCATAGCTATGCAGTTCTTCACGATGGACGTCATGCTAGGCGTATTTGTAAGCATTCCCGTAGCGTTGCTGATGAAGCGAGAAAAGAAGAGCGTCTATGGGAAGTAGTTTCCTGACGCGATAGTAAAAGAAATCATAATAAAACGAAATATACAAGTGGACATTTCTGTAATTATACCTCTTTATAATGAGGATGAGTCGATACCGGAACTCTATTCATGGATAGACCGCGTAATGAAAGAGAATCACTTCTCCTACGAAGTGATATTTGTAAACGATGGCTCTACAGACCATTCATGGGAGATTATCACAGAGCTTTCCAGTAAACACAAAGAGGCCAAGGGCATTAAATTCCGCCGTAACTATGGCAAAAGTCCCGCGCTCTATTGCGGTTTCAAGGAAGCCCAAGGCGACGTGGTCATCACAATGGACGCCGACCTGCAAGATTCTCCCGACGAGATACCCGAACTCTATCGCATGATCACTGAAGATGGCTTCGACCTGGTGTCGGGTTACAAGCAGAAGCGCTACGACCCCATATCGAAGACCCTCCCCACTAAGCTTTTCAATGCAACGGCCCGCAAGGTGAGCGGAATCAAGAATCTGCACGACTTCAATTGTGGCTTGAAAGCATATCGAAAGGATGTGGTGAAGAATATCGAAGTCTTCGGAGAGATGCATCGTTTCATTCCCTATCTGGCCAAGAATGCCGGATTCGACAAGATTGGTGAAAAGGTGGTTCATCATCAGGCCAGAAAGTACGGGTCATCTAAGTTTATGGGTCTCAACCGCTTCGTCAATGGCTATCTCGACCTGCTGACACTTTGGTTCCTGGGTACCTTTGGAAAGAAGCCCATGCATGTGTTCGGATTCTTGGGAACCATCATGTTCCTCATTGGCTTCATCGCTGTTGTCTGGCTTGGAGTCGACAAACTCTATTGTCTGGCCAACGACATTCCACAACGGCTCATCACCAATTCCCCATGGTTCTATATTGCACTGACGACGATGCTCATTGGTACACAGCTTTTCCTTGCTGGATTCCTCGGCGATCTCATCAGCCGTTCGTCACAAGGACGTAACGACTATCAAATTGAAAAGAAACTGGGACTCGACAATGAGGATTGAGACCATTCAGGAACTCTTCAACAATTGATTGATAAGTATTTGAAAATCAAGCAATGAACAACGAAACAAAGAATAAAAATAGACATTGTTTTCTATCGTTGTGGATGTTCGGCCTTTTGCTTCTTCTTTTAGGAGGATGTAACTCGGTCGATTGTCCGATGAATAATACCGTATATACGGTTTACAACTTTATGCAGGCTTCAGGCGAAGCCGACACACTTACAGACTCATTAAGCATAATAACCAAGCGTAGAGTTCCCGATCAGGACCCTGTACTCGTCAATCGTGCCATCGGTTTGTCCTCTCTCACTGTACCCATCAGCTACGATGGAGACGAGGATGTCTTCTTTTTCTGCTTCAAAGATACCGTCGACTATTATGCCATTGACACCGTGAGTGTGAAGAAGATCAACCGTCCGCATCTGGAGAGCGTCGATTGCAACCCATCATACTTCCACACCATCACCGAGGTGACTCACACACACAATATGATCGATTCCATCGTTATCAATAATCCAGAGGTCAACTATGATTCGTCCAAAGAACACTTCCATATCTATCTGCATTCTCGTCCTTAGTCTGTTGCTGATTGAACCATCTGCGGCATCGGCTCAGTATGGGATGAAGAAAAAGAAAAAGCCAGAAGAAATACTGCCCGACACGACAGCATTCTTCAACGGATTGGCCGTTTCGACCGACCTGCTGGGACCTGCCATGTTATGGTTGGGCGACTACGGCAGCTACGAGGCCGCACTTCGCGTGAACCTGAAGGACAGATGGTTCCCTGTGTTCGAGTTAGGACTGGGAAAAACTGATCATGTGGATGCAGCGACCCAAACATCCTACAAAGTGAGTGCACCGTTTTTCAAATTGGGATGTGACTTCAATCTCATGAAGGACAAACACGACATTTACCGAATCTATGCGGGTGCTCGCTATGCATATACGAATTTCAAATACGACCTAGGTAATCCTGGGGTGAAAGATCCCGTTTGGGGCGATGTCGTGCCATTCGAGGCTCACGATGCAAAATGCTACTATCACTGGTTTGAAGTTTGTTTCGGAGTAGACGCCCAGATTGTGGGGCCATTTCATCTAGGATGGAGCGTTCGATACAAGAACCGTATGTTCTACGACGCTGGGCCACTCGACAACTGCTGGTATGTTCCTGGATTCGGAAAGTCTGGCAAGACTGCTTTCGGAGGGACATTCAATGTCATCATAGATATCTAACCTTACGCTACGCTAACAATAAAGAATAATGAAAAAGGAGAATAAAACTAAGGTGATAAGGTTGTGGCAAACGGCCTTCCTTGCCTTCCTCATCATAGGTACGGTGCTCATCATACGCCATCAGCGCAGTATGCCCTACCAGCACTATCAGGGAATGGTTTTCGGCACCACCTACTCTATCACCTATCAGAGTGACCACAACTATCAGAAAGACATCGAAAAAGAGCTGAAGAAGGTGGACGATGCGTTGTCTATGTTCAATGAGAAATCTGTCATTTCACGTGTAAACCGAGGTGAATACAAGTCCGATGATTCAGAGGAGTCGCAGATGTTCTTCGACGTCTGCGAACTCGCTATGCAGATATCTAAAGAAACCGATGGCGCATTCGACATCACGGTAGCTCCCCTTGTCAACCTCTGGGGTTTTGGCTTCAAGCAGAACCAACTTCCTTCACAACATGCCGTTGATAGCATTCGCCAATTTGTGGGTTATCAAAAAGTGTCTGTAGACGCTCGTCACAAAAGCATCACCAAACAAGACAAACGAATTATGCTCGACTGTTCGGCCATCGCGAAAGGCTTTGGTAGTGAGGTTGTTGCAGCTTTCCTGAGGAAACACGATGTGGATAACTTCATGGTAGAGATTGGGGGCGAGGTGGTCACCCATGGCATCAATCCCGACAGACTCCCCTGGCGCATTGGTGTGACGAAACCCATAGAAGATTCTCTGCAGACAACCAACGAAATGCAGACGGTGCTTAACGTCACCGACAAATCGATGGCCACAAGCGGAAACTACCGAAACTTCTATTACAAGGGTGGACGCAAATATGCCCATACAATCGACCCAAAGACAGGACGTCCTGTTCAGCACAACATATTGTCGGCTACCGTGCTGGCAGACAACTGTGCTATCGCCGATGCGTATGCTACTGCCTTTATGGTGATGGGTTTAGAAGGTGCGCAGAAAGTGCTTGAGAAACACTCAGAACTCATGGCTTACCTTATCTATACTGACAACAAAGGCGAATATGCAGTATGGTTCTCTCCGTCACTTCAATCTAAGATTGCACAATAATTCCTAGTATTGTCTTTACCTTCAAACATTGGTTGTATTGATTATCAAGAGATTAGTTTCCAGCCTTCTAGAGTTCCCATTGTTTCAGGGAATGACTGTTGCCGATATGGATAATGTAGTGACCCGCACAGCTTTCGGTTTCCACAAAACGGCAGCAGGCAAGATGGTGGTCAAGGAAGGTGCACCCTGCCAGCAACTCTTCATGCTTATGTCGGGAACGCTCAAGGTAGAAAGTCGTGCAGACGATGGCAGCTACAAACTAACCGAGACTATTGCCGCACCCGCAGTACTTCAACTCGAAGCAATATTTGGATTCACTCAGCACTACACCAGAACCTACCTTTCCGATTCACCTTGCCAGTTCATTACCATCAGCAAGGTAGAGATGCTTCGTCTTTGTGAATGCCACGAGATTTTTCGTCTGAACCTACTCAATATGATTTGCACGCAAAGTCAGCGTGCTGCTCGACTTCCATGGCGACAACAGCCCAACAACATTCGCCGTAAGATTGTGCGATTCATAGAAGACCGATCTCTCCATCCAGCCGGACGTAAGATATTGAATGCAAAAATGGAAGTCCTCGCTCATGAATTATCTGAAAGCCGTCTGAACATTTCGCACGAACTTAACGCAATGCAAGACGAAGGCCTCCTTCATTTCTCACGCGGCATCATTCAGATTCCGGCTCTTGAACTACTGCATGAGTAAAGGCTTTTTAGCGGCGAACAGTTGTATTGGCAAAGACAAAGACAAATTAGAAGACATTTCAACTATTCATAAAGACGCGATTTCACGAAAATTATTTGGCGGTTTAAATGAAAATGCGTAATTTTGTACCCTTGATGGTAGTTCATTCCATCATCGACAAACTATCAGATGAAGCCATTAATCACCATATTAGGACCGACGGCCTGTGGCAAAACATCATTGGCTACAGCATTAGCCGAGCGCATAGGAGGAGAAATTATCTCAGCCGATTCGCGACAGGTATATCGTGGTATGGACATTGGTACAGGAAAGGACTTGGATGACTATGTAGTGAATGGGCATCAAATACCTTATCATCTGATAGATATATGCGAACCCGGAACAAAGTACAACCTGTTTCAATATCAGCAAGACTTCTTAAAGGCATACGAAGACATTAGAAGCAGAAACGTCACACCCATTCTATGTGGTGGTACTGGTCTTTACATTGAGGCTGTTCTTGGAAGCTATGCGTTGTCACCTGTTCCCCAGAATCCTGAACTACGCCAACAACTGGAAGGGAAGACACTTGAAGAACTCACTCAGATGCTTATAGAGTTGAAGCAGCAAACAGGTTCACACATGCATAACAACACCGATGTGGACACTGCTCAACGAGCTATTCGCGCTATCGAGATTGAGAGTTTCAACCTGCAGAATCCTACCGAGAGACGTTCTTTTCCACAACTGCCATATATAATAATAGGTGTGAACATCGACCGCGATGAGCGTAGGAAAAAGATTACTGAACGTCTCAAACAACGATTGGCAGGAGGCATGGTGGAAGAAATCAAAGGATTGCTCGACAGAGGCATTCCCGCAGACAATCTGATCTACTATGGACTTGAATACAAATACGTCACCGAGTATATCATTGGACGCACCACATACGATGAAATGTTCCGCCAACTAGAGATTGCCATCCACCAGTTTGCCAAAAGGCAGATGACCTGGTTTCGCGGAATGGAACGTAGAGGTTTTACCATCCATTGGGTGAATGTCGAGCAAGTTGAAAACGCTAAGCAAAAACTCTTGGAGCAGGTGCTCGATGTTCTAAACAGAAACGAATCAATTTAACAGTCTTAGACGCATGGCTGAAAATTATACGAACAAAGATCAACAACAGAAAGAAGTAGTTGAGAATATGGAAGAGATAAACGACAAGACGACTTCTGCACGCTGGGGCATTCTGTATTGTCCTCGCCGAGACATCTTCTTTCCCCAAAAAC
>JAILAI010000229.1 GCA_024681705.1 Prevotella sp. | reverse complement strand
CTCCAAAACGGTGAGTAAAAAAATCGGTTTCAAATCGTAAAATAATGATATTAAAAAGTAATAGAATGTAAGTACATAATTTTTATTATAATATATAATATAAATATTATATATTATAATAACCTATAGGAGTACACTCCCCTTTGGGAAAGTGGAACGACCTTAATGTTGCAATGTTGCACGTTGCAATGTTGCATTTTGTGTCTGGCTCCTTTTTGGCACTTCAAAAGAGTACACCTATTTAATAAAAGACGGATTCGGGCTTTGGGAAACTGCGAACGACCTTAATGTTACATGTTACATGTTACAAATGTTACAATTACAGTTTTGTTTAAAGTCGTTTACAAACTTTAACTCGGGGAATTTTCAAAAAGTCTTGCATTCTATTTCATTGTTTTGTACCTTTGCAAATGAAAAGGAGAACCCCTAGCCGCCCTCTATGAAAAGCACATCCGAGACTGATGAGCACTCCGAAACCAATGATGCATACCCCCCTGCAATCACCTACCCCAATGAATTGCGCACACCTCCGTCCGCCACAGACAACAGTGCGTTGAGAAAATGAATGAAGAAGAAAGCATTGTGGATTAACCACGATAAAGTGCATGAACGAGGCGAAACGATACCCTCGCCGCCCGCCTTAACAATAAATAATACAAGATATTTGTGAAGGTTAAAAGTTTGAGCTACTTTTGCCTTTCAAAAACAAAAAGTGAGATGAAAAGAGTCTGCAAAATAGGATTCATTACCGGTTTGCTGCTGAGCTTAAATCTAAGCGTCAGTGCCCAACTGAGGATTACCGAGCTGATGCAATCGAACATTGACTGCATCATGGACGACCTGAACGAATTCCCCGATTCGTGGGTGGAGCTCTACAATCCAGAAAGCACGGCCGTCAACCTGAATCAGTACAAGATCGGTATCACCGACAACCCTTCGGAGGCTTGGCAACTGCCGAGCACGATGGTGGGACCGCAGCAATACATCCTCGTCTATTGCGACAAAGAAGCGAAGAACCTGCACACCTCGTTCAAGCTGGAATCGGGCAAGGGCTGCTGCGTCTACCTCTTCCAGAACGGCTCTATTGCTGACAAGGTGACCGACCTGAAGAAACAACCTGCTCCCAACATCTCATACGGGCGGCTGAATGCACAATCGAACGAATGGGGCTATCAATACAAACCGACGCCCGCAGAGACCAACTGCAATCAGCTCTGCACACAGTTGTTGGGCGACGTGGTGTTCAGCCAGCGCGGACGGGTGATGAGGTCGGGAGAGCAACTGACCGTAACACTGTCAGCCCCAGAGGGCACGCCCAGCAATGCAGAAATCAGATTCACGATGGACGGCAGCGAACCAACGTCGTCGAGTCCCATCTACAGCACCCCCTTCCAGATAAGCCAGAACCGCATCATCAGGGCGACACTCTTCTGCAATGGCTATCTTTCGCCTAGATCGACCACGAACTCCTACATTTTCATGCCGCGCGAAGTGACGCTACCCGTAGTGTCGATGGTGACAAACGGACGCTACCTGACGGACAGCAAGATAGGCATCTACGTGGAAGGAAGCTACAAAAGCGGCAAGAAGAACTACGAATTCAACTGGCGGCGACCCATCAACTTCGAGTACTTCGAGAACAAGGGCGAGGAAAGCAGACTGAACCAGCTATGCGAAACGCGCATTCAGGGCGGTGCCTCACGCGGATGCCAGCTCAAGTCGATGACCGTCTATGCCAACAAACGCTTCGGTAAGAAAAGGCTCGACTACGAATTCTTCCCCGACGACAGACCCGGACAAACCGACTTCAAGTCCATCATCCTGCGCAATGCCGGCAACGACTTCGACTACCTCTACATGCGCGATGCCATCATCCAGCGCACTATGGCCAGCCACGTAGACCTCGACTGGCAGGCTTGGCGACCGGTCATCTTCTTCCTCAACGGCACCTATAAGGGAATGCTGAACATACGCGAACGAAGCACTGCCGACAACATCTACACCAACTACAACGGCCTGGAGGACATCGACATGGTGGAGAACTGGAACGACCTTAAAGAAGGTGACATGGAGAGCTACAACGAGTTCCAGGAGTTCTATGCCGGACACGACCACTCGCTTGAGGAATACGCCCAGCGGATGGATTGGGAGGAGTACATCAACCTGATGGTCATGAACCTGTATTACAACAATCAGGACTTTCCCGGCAACAACTTCGTGATGTGGCGCCCACGCACGGCTGACGGACGCTGGCGCTTCGTGGCCAAAGACACCGACTTCGGGCTGGGGCTCTATGGTTCGTCGGCAACCTACAACAGCATTGAATGGCTCTACAACCCCAACTACGACGGCAACCGCAACTGGGCCAACAAATACGAGCACACAAGGCTGTTCCGCCGACTGATGGAGATTGAGGACTTCAAGCGTGAGTTCATCGACAGGGCTGCCATCTATATGGGCGACTTCATGAACGAGCGAGGCACGTGGAAAGTGTGGGAACCGATGTACAAACTCATCAAGACCGAGTATCCCAACCACCGCAAGCTGGTCAACGAATGGTGGCCCAACTACGAGTCGGAACTCAACAGCGCTCACCAGTGGGTCATCAACCGCACACCGAGTTTCTATCAGCAGTTGGCCAACTACTACAAGCTGGGGACCCCCACTCCACTCAAAATCAATGGTCTTGTGAGCGACGAAGACCTGACGGATGTGGAGATAAGCTTCAACGGCATCAAGCTGTCCGAAGGCAGATTCGACGGCAAGTTCTTCGCCGGCAGACAAGTGAGCTTACAGGCCAACGGCAATGCTGGCAGACAAGTCACGGGATGGAGGATAACGTTCGTGAGCAGCGACCGTCCAACGGAAATAACTGAGGTGAGCGGTTCGCACTACGACTTCCTGATGCCCACGTGCAACAATCTCATGATCAATGCCTTGTTCAGCGAGCCCAATGGCATCAAGTCGATGGATATGGCAGAGTGGAAGTGGGACGTCGTGGGCCATCAGCTGCTGCTTTCCGGCCTGATTCCAGGCACTTTGGTGAACGTGTTCGACATGAAGGGCATCAGCATTTGGAAAGGACGAGCCGAACGCAGCGACCTGTGCATTCCACTATCCAACGAATCAATGGTCATACTTAGAGTTGATGATAAAGCCATTAAACTAAAGCTGGGAATCAGATAAAGGGTCACCATTTGTAGGTATTTTTTGTTCAAAAACTTTGTCTGCAACTCGGTTGCAAGGAATAATTTGTACCTTTGCAACAAGATAAGTAATAAAGCTGAGATGAAATTATCAGAACTGAAAACAGGCGATAAAGGCGTGATCGTGAAAGTCTCCGGACACGGAGGATTCAGAAAGCGCATCATCGAAATGGGTTTCATCAAGGGCAAGACTGTTGAAGTGTTGCTCAATGCTCCTTTGCAGGACCCTGTGAAGTACAAGATTATGGGCTATGAGGTTTCGCTACGCCATAGCGAAGCCGACCATATTGAGATTATCTCCGTAGACGAAGCCATCAGAATGAGACGCGAGGAGAAGGCGGCTGAATCGGTTGCCACCATCAGCGTCGACACTGAAGAAACGATGACCGAACAGAAGCTGCGCGAGGCAGCCATCAAGAAGCGTAGAACCATCAATGTGGCACTCGTAGGCAACCCCAATTGCGGTAAGACGTCGCTCTTCAACTTCGCAAGCGGTGCCCACGAAAGGGTTGGAAACTATTCGGGTGTGACGGTAGACGCCAAAGAAGGCGTTGCTGAATTTGAAGGCTATCGGTTCAACATCGTCGACCTTCCCGGCACTTACAGCCTCTCGGCCTATTCGCCCGAAGAACTCTATGTGCGCAAGCAGATCATCGAGAAGACGCCCGATGTCGTCATCAATGTCATCGACACCAGCAACCTGGAAAGAAACCTCTACCTCACCACTCAGCTCATCGACATGAACCTCCGAATGGTTTGTGCACTGAATATGTTCGACGAGACCGAGCAACGTGGCGACCTGCTCGACCATCAGAAGTTGGGAATGCTGCTCGGTGTGCCAATGGTCCCAACGGTTTTCACCACTGGGCGAGGCGTCGACCTGCTCTTCCACATTATTATCAATATGTACGAAGGCATCGACTACATCGACAAAGACGGTAACCTGAACCCCGAAGTGGCTGAGGAAATACAGAAATGGCACGATGAATACCACAAGGACAACGGCACTCTGGAACACGATGAAGACTTCGCCAGTGGCGGTAGGCCACGCAACAATGTGTTCCGACATCTACACATCAACCATGGGCCCTACATAGAAGAAGGCATCAGGAGAATACAGAAGTTCCTCAAGGGCGACGATGAAGTGCGACAGCGCTATTCCACCCGCTATCTTGCCATCAAGCTTCTGGAGATGGACAAGGAAGCGGAGAACATCGTGAAGGCAATGCCGCATGGCGCTGAGGCCCTGAAAGTGCGCGATAAGGCCGCTACAATCATCAAAGAGGAAACGAAAGATGATAGCGAAACGGCCATCATGGACGCCAAATACGGCTTCATTCACGGTGCGCTCGAAGAGGTGGGCTATCAGACGGGAAACAAGAAAGACAACTACCGGCTGACGCATGCCATCGACGCCATCATCACCAATCGCTGGTTGGGATTCCCCTTGTTCTTCCTCTTTCTGTTCCTCATGTTCGAGGTCACCTTCACCATTGGCCAGTACCCGATGGATTGGATTGACGCGGGCGTTGCCGCACTCTCCGACTGGCTGAATGGCATTCTGCCCGAAGGTCCGCTAAAGGCAATGATAGTGGATGGAGCCGTGGCTGGCGTTGGTGCCGTCATCATCTTCCTGCCTCAGATTCTCATTCTCTACACGTTCATCTCGTTCATGGAAGATTCAGGCTATATGGCTCGAGCAGCCTTCATCATGGACAAGCTGATGCACAAGATGGGGATTCACGGAAAATCGTTCATTCCGCTCATCATGGGGTTCGGATGTAATGTGCCTGCCGTTATGGCTACGCGTACGATTGAGAGTCATCGCTCGCGACTCATCACGATGCTCATCTTGCCGCTCATGAGTTGCTCTGCACGTCTGCCCATCTATATTATGATTGTCGGAACGTTCTTCGCCGTGAAGTATCAGAGTCTCATCATGATTTCGCTCTACGCCATCGGCATCATTCTGGCAGTTCTGATGAGCAGAGTGTTCAGCCGCTGGGTGGTGAAAGGCGAAGATACACCGTTTGTAATGGAGCTTCCGCCCTACCGTTTCCCCACTTGGAAGGCAATCGTGCGTCACACTTGGGAGAAAGGAAAGCAATACCTGAAGAAGATGGGTGGCATCATTCTCGTGGCAAGTATCATCGTGTGGGCTCTTGGATATTTCCCTCACGACGAGTCTCTACCGCATCAGCAACAGCAGGAACAGAGCTATATCGGCCGAATTGGCAAGACCATCGAACCCGTCTTCCGACCACAAGGCTTCGACTGGAAGCTCGATGTATCGCTCATCGCTGGCGTTGGTGCAAAGGAAATCGTTGCTTCGACAATGGGTGTTCTCTATGCCGACGACGAGGAAGTGGCCGACGACACTATCGAAGACCAGAGTGCCCGCTACGCCAATTTGCGCCAGAAGATGCAGGCAGACGGCATCACGCCACTCATCGCTTTTGCCTATCTGCTCTTCGTGCTGATCTACTTCCCTTGTATCGCCACCATTGCGGCCATCAAGGGAGAAACAGGCTCGTGGAAATGGGCACTCTTCGCGGCTGGCTACACTACCCTTCTCGCTTGGGTCGTCTCAGCAATCGTCTATCAGGTGGGAAGCATCTGGTTCTGATTCATTTTCGCCTGTCGACGGAGCAAGAACGTGTTGAAGATCGCTTTTGGAAAGGTCTTTAACACGTTTTTGGCTTAATTATTTTGTCGTTTGGCTCGTTTGCTGTAATTTTGCAGACATGAAAATAATCAAATGGGGATTTATTGGTTGCGGTGAAGTGACCGAACTGAAGTCGGGACCTGCCTTCAACGAGGTACCAGGTTCAAGTGTTGTGGCCGTCATGTGCCGTACCGAAAGAAGGGTACGCAGCTATGCCGAACGTTTTCACATACCCAAGTGGTATACAGATGCACAAGAACTGATCGACGATCCCGATGTGAATGCCATATACGTTGCGACACCCCCCAGCTCGCATGCCACATTTGCCATCATGGCGATGCGTGCGGGCAAACCCGTTTATGTGGAGAAGCCTTTGGCTTCGTCTTACGATGAATGTGCGAGAGTGAACAGAATCAGCGAACAGACGGGTGTCCCCTGTTATGTGGCCTACTACCGTCGATATCTTCCCTATTTCCAGAAGGTGAAGCAGATTGTGCTTAGCGGACAGTTGGGACGCATCGTAAACGTTCAGATAAGATTCTCCACACCTCCCAGAGAACAGGACTACAAACAGGGCGAAGAGTTGCCTTGGCGATTGAAGACCGAGATTGCTGGCGGTGGATATTTCTACGATCTGGCGCCTCATCAGTTGGATTTGCTTCAGGACATCTTCGGGGTGATAACGAAAGCTGAGGGAATTTGCGCCAATCGCGGAGGACTCTATGAGGCAGAAGACAGCGTGAGTGCTTGCTTCAGCTTCGAGAATGGGGTTCCCGGAAGTGGTTCATGGTGCTTCGTGGGACACGAATCGGCTCGTGAAGACCGCATTGAAGTACTGGGGTCGATGGGGACACTGAGCTTCTCTGTCTTCAGCTACGAACCCATCAGGCTTACTACCAGCGACGGCGAAACGACAATCAACGTACCCAACCCTCCATACGTGCAACTACCCATCATCAAGTCGGTAATTGAAGACTTGCAAGGATTCGGTCTCTGCAACGCTACAAGCGTAAGCGCTACACCCGTTAACTGGGTGATGGACAGAATCTTAGGAAAGTTCTAAGCACAAACACTTCAACACTATATTGATGAAGATTTCGGGAAAACGCTTATTCTTTTGCATCATGCTTCTGTCGGCAGTCTTCTGCGCATCAGCACAAGAGACTCCAACCGACTCGCTCCCACCAAAGCCCAAGGAGGACTTGATGCATCGCATTGGTAGCTTCTTTACGAAATACTTTAAGGACTTCAACGAAACCGACACCTCATTCATAGAGCCGCAACACTACAACTACGCCTTTATGATGCAGAACACCAACACTTATGAAACGTACCGTTTGCGTTCGAAATCGGGTCAGAGCATCATGTTTGCTCCCAAGCCCACCTATCGCATAGGTCCATATTTCGGTTGGCGATGGATATTCTTAGGTTATACCTTCGACATCAGTCACATCACAAACACCAAGAACAAGAAAGAGTTCGACATCAGCCTCTACAGTAACCTCATGTGCGTTGACTTATACTATAGGAAGACGGGCAACGATTATCTGATAAGGCAGATTGACCTGAACGACGGAGTTGGCAAGCGCGACCTCAAAGGCGTTGCTTTCGACGGCCTCAACGTGGGTATTACAGGTGCGAATGTCTACTACATCTTCAATCACAAGAAGTTCTCCTACCCTGCGGCATTCAGTCAAAGCACCGTTCAACGACGCAGTTGCGGTTCGGCTCTTGCTGGAATCGGCTACACCCGACATAGCATCGACCTCGATCACGAAAGGCTCAGTGATGTCATAACCGAGTCGGTTCTCAATAAAGAAAACTACGGTTCAACCGCTCAGCTGGATAGTGGACTTCTGTTCAAGCAAGTGCGCTATACCGACATTTCTGTATCTGGCGGATACGCCTACAACTGGGTGTTTGCACATAACTGGCTGATGGCTGCATCGTTGTCGCTCGCCGTTGGCTACAAGCGCGCTACGGGTGATCTTCGCAAAGATGAGCTGACCATCTTGCACGACTTCTCTTTCAAGAATGTGGTGCTTGACGGAACAGGGCGTTTTGGCATTGTGTGGAACAACACCAAATGGTTCGCAGGCATGAGCGGAATCGTTCATAGCTACAACTATCGGAAGAGACAATTCTCCACAAACAATAGTTTTGGAAGCATCAACTTCTACGTAGGTTTTAATTTCAACAGGAAAAAACATCATTAAATAACAATCAACCATGATGAAGAAACATCTATTAGCATGCCTCACTCTAGCGATATTTACGACAGGTAGCAGTAAGGCCCAAAGCGTATACTACAAGCAGGAAGACAGCATCCGAGTGATGAATCTGCTGAAGCAAGGAGCTGAACACGTAAAGGCAATGGGACAAACGCCCACGAACAACGAGATGATGATGTTCTACGGACATCGAATCGAGCAGATGAACGTTCCTTACGTCGCCCACACGCTCGAGCCATTCGACAAGGAGAGACTCATCATCAATCTAAGGGAGATGGATTGTACGACTTTTGTTGAGAACGTCACCGCACTCACTCTTTGTACAAAGGACAAGCTCTTCACTTTCGAAGCTTTCTGCCACATTCTTCAGAAGCTTCGCTATGCGAAAGGCGACGTTCCCTCCTACATCAAGCGACTTCATTATTTCACCCAATGGATAGATGACAATAGCGAAATGGGCTTCTGCAAAGAGCTACAATCGCCCAATCCTCCATTCACAGCAGTACAAACCGTCTATGTGGATTATATGACCAAGAACTCAAACAAATATCGCATGCTGACGGTGAATCCGGGTGATATTCCTGAGATAACGAAGATGGAGAAAACAATCTGTGGCAAGAAGTATCGCTACATTCCTATCTCACAAATCAAGAACACAACACTTATGCGTCAGACGGTACACGACGGCGATATTATTGCCATTATCACCAACGTAAAAGGGCTTGACACGCAACATATAGCCATAGCCAAATGGCACGAAGATGGCCTTCACATTCTCCACGCTTCAAGCGTGAGGCATCGTGTGGTCGACGAACCAGTACTTCTCCAGAAATATCTCATCAACAGAAAGACAACACCCGGTATTCGAGTTGTCAGATTGATATAAATCAAACCTAAAGACATATTCTGAGAAAAATAGCGGTTTTATCGAAAAAAAAGCCGAAAACATTTGGCTGTTCCGAAAAAACGATGTACCTTTGCACTCGCAATTCGGAAATGTATCTGAAAAAGCAATAAAACGATGCACCCGTAGCTCAGTTGGTAGAGCACCTGACTCTTAATCAGGGTGTCCAGGGTTCGAACCCCTGCGGGTGTACAAGACAAAGCTAAAAGAGGAAGTTAAGATATTCTTAGCTTCCTTTTTTCTTTATTCATTTTTCTGAGATATGCTCCTGAAATACACTACTCCCCCATCTGACCAACACTTATAATGACAACCGACAAACGTTCGCATATACTTCATTGTCGTTACTTTCCGAACTCGTATAGTATTGCTCTATACACCATCGGTTTATATTGGCGCTTTCAATTACCAAAACCGACAATTTCAATCATCAAATGCGCCAATTTTGCTCATCGAAAACGCCAATTTCACTCGATGAAACCGCCGAAAAAGTAAAACGCGCACCCCCTATTTAGAAGATGCGCGCTTATTAATATAAATCTAATTGATTATTCGGTGACAGGAGTCAGTACGATAACAGATACTATAGCTTCTGAATCGCCTTTGCATAGTACATATTGAGTTCCAGCAGTTACTGAAATACCTGATATTTCCCAATAGTTACCTTCTGCATTTTCAACGCCATTTGTATAAACAGTGCCGTTAGAAGAACCTTCCTTTACTCTGACATTATTAGTCTTTGTCTTTGCAAGAACAATCGACATCGTATAGTTCTGACTGGGCGTAAAAGTGATAGTACCTTTTGAATTTGTCTTCACACCTTTCTTATAATAATCACCATTATAGGTCACTTTTCCGTCAGCATAGTCTCCAGTAACAGTAAACATCGAATGAGAGGGTGAACCATCAAATGTAGCAGTAATGGTACCAGTGGTCTCACCGCTTTCTCCACCACCTGTTTCGCCTCCGGTTTCACCTCCTGTTTCACCACCAGATTCACCGCCTGTTTCAGAACCCGTCTCTCCACTTGTAGCACTTTCATCGCCGAAGATACCAACAAGTGAAGTAGTATAACTACTGATTTTAGCTTTCAAACCAGATATAACTTCATAATTACCATCTTCAGTAGAATTATCGAATGTATACTGGAAATCGCCGTGATTGATGCGACCAGCGCCGTGCCAACCTGTAACGATTGCGGGAACATCGGCTGCTGCATCGGGAGTGCATGCGTACATCAAGGTCGAGTTAGTATCGAAGTTATCGTAAACGCGACCACCCTGAAGGGCGACTACAGTAGACGGCACTTGCTCACTACGACTTGAAGCCTCATAGGCATCAAACTGGGTCTTGTTTTGCTGATAAGTAACGAAACTCTTCTGGCCAGTCATATAGTTACCAAACGACTTTATCATACCGCCATCTTCTCCAGAGAAAGTTCCAGTGCCGTCAGATGCAATGTCTGAACCCTGCATTGATATCAGCATCGGATACTTACAATTGCGGAAATAGTTGCTCTCTACGAAAGCATTGCTCTTATAAGCTGCTCCGACACCATACTTAGAGTTTCCATCATAATAGTTATTGAACACGTGAACACTCATGGTGCGAATGCGCGGATGACGTGAATCAGAATGATCGAACCAGTTGTGGTGATAAGTAATCCAGTTGGGGCCTGTTTCGCTCTTCATGCCGCAGAGCGACGACTTACCGGAATCCCAGAAGTGGTTATAGGAAACAGTTATATAGCGAGAGTCTCCCTTCATATCGACGGTTCCGTCTCCCTTAGCCTGGTCTTTATCACTTCCAGGTTGTCCATAGAAGAAGTCCATATTGTGAACCCAGATACGTTCGTTGTCGGTATCGATGCTTACAGCATCATCCATGCACCACATATTGGCAAAATTGCGGAGTTCAACACTTGCAGCGTTGCGAATCAAGAAACCAAAACCCTTGGTCGTTGCATCTTCACCAACGCCCTCAATCGTGATATTCAACGGTGAATAAGCACTCTTACCCTTAATCTGGATACCTTCAGAAGAACTCAATATCGCGTCAAGATCGTTAAGTTCGATTGTTCCTACAATACGGATGGCCACCGGACGAGTCTCATAGCCTTTCTGATAGCCATAGATGATGTTCTGCAAACCCGTATAAACAGTTTCTTTAGTCGCACTTTCCATAATAGGAAGAGAAACGGTCTTAGCGGTATTCTTCGTCACATAGACAACACGAGCATCGCTCTTCAGCGTACCGTTATTATTGTATGCGCCAATGCCTGTTGTGGCATTAAAATGGGCAAATCCAGTTCGGTCGTACTCAATGACCTTGATTGAACGAGCAGTGTTTTCGGCAGAAGTCATCTCTGCTCCGTTTTTGTCAACAGGAACCACTTTCAGCATATAAGCATTGCCAGCTTTCAAGCCTAAGGCATCAGCACGTCCATATGTACCATAATTGCGAACCAATTGGTCATCGAGCAAAGTGAAATCATCGTATTGTCCACCCTTCACATAAACATGATAGCTCTCTGCACCTTCAAACGGCGAGAACTTCACATAGGCAGTCTCAAACCATCCACGAGCCTCTTCAATGTTTACCTTATTCAAATCGTTTTCGTACACTGAAGCCTCACCTACATCAGCCTTTGTGAATGTCATCTCTGTTGCCGTAAGGACCACATCGCCCTCTTCATGATGAACCGTAATCTTATTGTAGTCAATATCAACACCCTTCAACGATTCTGTGTTATAATACTTCTTGCCATCGGCAGTTGTGAGCACCATCTGGTTATGAAGAGAAGAGGCCGCTGTAGAATAGTCGGTAGTTGTCGGCTGAACAGGATCATCTGTGCCTTCTTCGCTTTCTTTATCTTTTACCGAAATCGCATAGAGATACATGCCTCCGGAGAATGTCAAAGTAACATCTCCAGTTGTATTCACGCATCCTATGTTCTCGACTGAACCATCGTTTGCTTCATTGAACGAACCTGATACAGGATCTACATTTGTTGAGATATTAACACTACGAGCTTCGCCAGACTTTGATGTCTTACTATTGACAGTAATGTATTTTCCCTTTTCAACATTAGGAATAACGATAGTTACCGATGAGTTCACCCAAACACGTTTATTCTTAATATCGATTCTAAAGTTACCTGCAGCCTCTCCCGTTGCTTTCGCTGAAGTAACATAAAGACCTTTTGTGATGGATAAGACACTTCCATTGGCTTCAAGTTGTTTGTTCGACCATTCTGGCTGTAAGTGATATCGTTGATTACTGGATGTGTTCTCGTAATACCAATTAACACCATCAGCATTCAACAGATTTTTGTCGGCATCACTGATGGTTTGGAAATCTAAGTCTAAATCCTGCGCATTAACTCCCAGCAAACAAGCAAGAAGCAGTAGTGAAAAACTAATTCTTTTCATGACGTTATCTCCTTTCTTACTTCTTTACGAATTTAATAACTTGACTGCCCGCACGCAACAGATAGACACCTGCGGGTTGATTGCTGAGGTCAACTGTCGTCTCTTGTTCTTGCGAAACGGTACGAGCAACTTCCTGACCATTGGAATTGAAAACCGAAAGAGGAGTCTTTGCCTTGATGTTTCTAACTCTTAAAATTCCATCTTCTACAACACTCTTGAGCTCATAAGTCTGAAGATTACCAATAATGGTTGATACGCCTGTTGGGAAAATAATCTTTACCAACGCCATATCAACATCCATCGTTGTGTTGTTTGTAAACTTAAGAGTAACCTGATCTCCGTTGAAAGTCAGATTGACAGCTACCAAATCAATGATGTTCCCATTGATGGTTAACTGTTGTTCGCCTTCGGCCATCGCACCTAAGCTAAGGAACGACGAAAGCAGGATAGTAAGAAGTCTTTTCCTTTTCATTATTTGTTTTAATATGATAGTTTGATTGACATTTCGGTGCAAAATTACGAAACATTTACAATATGTCAACCAAAACCATCAAATATATGTACGCAAACGTTATCATGAAATAATTTTGTAACGGGCAAACTTCAGCAGTAGTTGCTTAGTACCTGTGTTCCGGAATTCGACTGTTGCCTTTGTATTCTCACCCGTTCCTTCTACCTTTACCACTTTGCCAATACCAAAACGTTCGTGCTCAATGACATTGCCTTCATTCAATAAAGACTTCCCCGAAAGAGCTGTATTCGAAACATTAGCACTTTTCGAAACCACATCAGAAACACGCTTAAGGTTTCCACCTGCAGCAGTAAAGGTCCTTTTGAAGCTGGGTGAAAACGGGTCTGCTGGTTGTTCTGTACGATGGGAAACAATTCGCGGTTTAGGATCTGCACGGAATTGTGTGGCAACGGGGCGTGAGTTCTGATAACCTTGCGATTTCCTACCCGTATAAGGATTGAAAAATCCCCCACCCTCTGTCTCCATTTCGTTTTCAACCTTCAGAAGATTAGGGTCGATGTCATAGATGAAACGACTGGGCGTATCAAATTCCATCTTTCCATAACGCCAGCGATTCTTCGCACAAGTAAGAATACAATGCCGCTCAGCTCTCGTAATAGCTACATAAAGAAGTCTTCGTTCTTCTTCAAGTTCGCGTTTGCTATCGATACATAACGGACTTGGGAAGATATTTTCTTCAAGACCGACAACAAAAACGGTCGGGAACTCCAATCCCTTCGCACTATGAATGGTCATCAACACCACACGCGGCACGTCGGCACCTTCATTGCTGTCGAGATCGGTGAGTAGCGAAACCTCTTGCAGATAATCGGTTAGCTGCGTTTCGTTCTCACGACCTTCTTCAGTTCTGATATCCACAAACTCCTGAACACCAGAAAGGAACTCCTCAAGATTCTCCTGTCGCGACACAGCCTCTGGAGTCGTCTCACTATAAAGATCCTTACTGATACCGCTTTCCATGATAATGGTTCTGCTCAGTCCATAAGCATCCAACGACTGAAGTTTTGAAATAAAACTATTTATAAGTTTCTGGAAATCAAATAGCTTGGTAATGGTTCCCTTATTCACTTGCAAGCCATATTGAATAGGAGAACTGATGACAGCCCACAAACTCACGCCATTGAGCGTGGCCACAGATTGAATCTTTTTAATCGTCGTATCACCTATTCCTCTACTGGGATAATTGATGATGCGCTTCAGCGCTTCCTCATCATTAGGGTTTGCTACGAGACGGAAATAAGCAATGATGTCTTTTATCTCCTTTCGTTGGTAGAAGCTCATTCCACCGTAGATACGATAAGGGATTCCTTGCTTATGCATTTCATCCTCAAAACTTCGACTCTGAGCATTTGTACGATAGAGAATGGCAAAATCACTATATTCGCATTTCTCCACACGTCGTAATCGTTGTATTTCCTTACATACAATCGTTGCTTCTTCCTTATCGCTATAGGCGTGTTTCAACTGAAGCAATTCTCCTTCGTTCTTCTCGGAGAACACATTCTTCGGTATCTGCCTTTCGTTCTTCCTAATCAAACTATTTGCCGCTTGAACAATACGCTGAGTACTGCGATAATTCTGTTCGAGTTTGAATAGTTTTGCCTCATCGTAAAGTTTCTGGAAATCAAGAATATTGTCGATATTCGCTCCACGAAAACCATAGATGCTCTGCGCATCATCACCTACAACACAAATTCGTCTTGATTCTTTTGTAAGTTGCCATACAATCTTCTGCTGCACCGAGTTGGTGTCCTGATATTCATCGACAAGTACATATTGGAACCTTGAAGCGTACTTCCGACGAATCTCATCATTGCTAGCAAATAGTTTGTAAGTCAATGTCAGCAAATCATCGAAGTCCATTGCATTGGCCCTTTTGAGTCTTTCTGTATATTGCTCGAATATTCGGCAGATGGCTGGCATGCGACTTTCTCGGTCACGTTGAAGCAACGATGTGTTTTGCGCATAGTCTTCTGCCAATATCAGATGGTTCTTGGCCATACTGATTCGATTATGTACCGTAGCCGGTTTATAGACCTTGTCATCGAGTTGCATCTCTTTCACAATGCTTTTGATGAGCGATCTACTATCTGATTCGTCGTATATTGTATAGTTGGACGTATAGCCAATATTTTCGGCTTCTACGCGGAGTATTCTTGAGAAAATGCTATGGAAGGTTCCCATCTGCAGATATCGGGCAGAGTCTTGGCCAACAAGATTTCCGATTCGAGTCTTCATCTCACGAGCAGCTTTGTTGGTAAAGGTTAGCGCGAGAATGTTCCAAGGCTTCATGCCCAGCTGTAGCAGATAGGCTATTTTGTAAGTAAGTACACGCGTCTTTCCAGAACCCGCACCTGCAATCACCAAAGAAGGTCCCTCTGTGTATTCTACTGCCAGACGCTGGCTTTCGTTTAAGTCTTTCTCTAAATCAATCATATAAAAACAAACACCTTCTCAATCCTTTTTCTTTCTTCCACTCTCCTTTCATTCTCCTCACATTCATCACTTTTTGTAGATTCCTCCATCAACGGTTGAAGGGTCAACGTCTTGTCCTTCCTTAGGCATGATGGGTATATATTTCATCTGTTTCATAATAGCGAACTTGCGTTGCACCATATAATCCGACGGATTCTTCGAAGAGAACTTCCGAGGATTTGGTAGCGTGGCGGCAATTAAAGCACAATTGGCTCTAGTGAGTTCGCTGGCTTTACAACCAAAATGCTCTTCGGCAACAGCCTCAACTCCATAGATGCCATCGCCCATTTCAATGCTGTTCAGATAGACTTCCATGATGCGTTGCTTACTCCACATGAGTTCTATCAGTACAGTAAAGTAAGCCTCAAGGCCTTTTCTCACCCACGAGCGACCTGGCCATAGGAACACGTTCTTTGCCGTCTGCTGACTAATGGTGCTTGCCCCACGTTTCTTCTTGCTGTTCATATTGTGCTTCGCTGCTTGCTCAATGGCGTCGAGGTCGAAGCCGTGATGAACGAGGAAACGCTGATCTTCGCTTGCCATAACGGCAACAGGCATGCTCGAGGAAATCTTGTCGAGCGACACCCAGTCGTGTTTCATCTTCAAGTCTTTCCCGCCCTTTACCTGCTCAACGCTACGTATCACCATCAATGGCGTGATGAACACGGGGCAGAACCGATAAATGACAACAGAAAGAATGGTGGAGACAAAGAATGCCACCACCATCCATTTTATTAGTTTCAGAATAAATTTCACTCTGAAGCCTGTTAAATCTTACTGAAGTGTACCTGCATTCGCGGCGTTGATCATTGCCTCACTTGCATACATGTAAACCTCTACGCGACGGTTCTGCTGCTTGCCAGCTGCTGTGCTATTAGAAGCAACGGGGTTAGCTTCGCCGAAGCCCTGAACGCTAACAATCTGGTTGCCACTTACACCACGACTCATGAGATAAGAGCTTACGCTATTTGCACGGTTCTGAGACAGATTCTGGTTCAGCTGAACACTCTGCTCAGCGGTCTTACCGCGGAACGGAGTATTGTCAGTGTAACCCTGAATAGCTACAGAGCAGTCGGTATTGCGGTTGAGCAGATTTGCGAAGTTGTTCAGCTCATTCTTAGAAGCTGTCTGCAGATCGGCCTTACCAGAAGCAAAGAGAAGACCTGAGTCGAATGTAATCTTCACAGCCTGAAGACCATTGGCATCTGTAACGGTCTGTACGGTAGCATTAGCCAGATCAGCCTCTGCCTGTGCCTTCACCTTATCCATGTGCTTACCAATCAGCGTACCAGCAGTAGCGCCAACAGCGGTACCAACAGCAGCACCAACGGCGGTGTTACCTGCTAACTTACCAACAACAGCACCGAGAATTGCACCTGCGCCTGTTCCAAGGAGAGCACCAGTACCGGTCTTGGTAGAGCAGCTACCAAAAACCAGAGCTACACTCATAATGAGTGCCATAAACTTTGTCTTTTTCATAATTAACTGTTTTAAATTTAACTAAAAATAAACTTCAACTTTTCTGATTTGATGTGAAATGGTCGTTTTCGTTTAACTGTTCACGTCGCAAAAGTACAACATTTTTTTTAAATAACAAGTGTTTTAGGATTATTTTAGACAATTCTTACTTCATTGCGTGAATTGCTACGTTTCATTGACAATATGTAAAGATTTATCTTAATATATTAATGTATATGTCAGAATTGAAGACGCAAAGTTGTTAAAGGATGTTATTTACGGGCATTTTCAAATATTATTAAGAAAAATAACGTATCTTTGTCAACAACAAAACAAATAAACGAAACGGATATGAAAAGAAATGCTTTCCTTCGGCTTTTGGCAATTGTTGCCATCTTGCCCATTTCAACGACCATGAAGGCACAAGGTGCTGACGATGATGCTTCGGCAAGGCTGGAAATAATGGTGGGTAGCGAACGAGAGTTCCTTGATGCAATAGGCAATGAGAGAACAATCATATTGCGTGAAGGTACTACATTGAACCTCACAAATGTATTGGATAACGAGAGTTTGTTCAACAAATCTGGTCGCGCTTTCATCTCAGAAGGTGCAAATATTTCCAAAGCAACGATCGTCAGCCAAGAGGTGGTTGACGGAAGACAACTGACACTTGCCAATCTCCACGACCTCACCATT
>JAILAI010000212.1 GCA_024681705.1 Prevotella sp. | reverse complement strand
GAAAAGACCTAACAAAGCTACCATTACAACTCGCTAACGCCTATAAATAAAAAACAAACGAATATGATAGATTCATGGTAGGTCTATGGTAGGTGTTGACGAAAGACCTACCATAGCTCAAACCCTTTGCAGATGGGCGTTTGAGAGTGGTTATGGTAGGTCGGTAGGTGTTAAATGAAAAATTATAGAAAAGAGATGAATATTCTATTTCCTTATCCATATAAAGTTTGTCTCTCAAAACTCCAGAGCTCCGCTTTCCATAATCTAAAGCGTTGTTTTGCATGAGTAAATCGTCACTTTCAATGTGCGATATTGTTGCTTTTGAGTGTCTAAAGTGGCGAATTTCTTATAACAAGAAAAACAATCTACACTCATTTTCGTCGAACTCGCGTTCAATAGACGTTTCATCAAATTACTACGACCACACAAATGGCTGAAGAACGCCTTCATCTTCGGGCCATTGTTCTACGACACCATATCGGGAAAAGGAAAAGAGAGCGAAACGGGCAATTTCGCCCGACGCTCCTGATAAAAGGAAAGGACTACTTGCTGATGTATTTCTTCCCTTGTCTGATCACGACGCCTTGAACATTGCCCTTAACCTGGCGGCCGTCGAGCGAATAGGTGGGTACATCTTCCGTTGAGTCGTTGGAAATACTACCAATGCCCGAATATTCGTTGATGACACCAGAGCCGGTGGTGGAGGTAGTTGTCAGCGTATACCCGTTGCAATTGATGGTTCCGTTGTTGACCAACGCGCAGATAGACGTGTTGGCCGTCAAATTCCATACGGCTCCCTCGTTGACGGTGACATTGGCCGTATAGCCGGAGTCGTACTTCACTAGTCCCTCGTAGGTGCCATTATCGAGAATCAGATTGCCTACGGCTCCACTCGTCGACCACTGAGAGTCGGCCATCACATACATCAGGATGCCGCTGGGTACCGTCAGTGTACAATTTGAAAGCGTGCAAGTGGCCGTCACGCAAGTGGCAACTTCCAGTAGTGGAGCACTCGAGTCGGTCATTGTCAGCGACGTGCCCGTGATCGTCATCACCGGATTGACGCCCTCAGCGTCGCCCGATCCGCTCTGCATCATCAGCAATCCACGCTCTGAAGAGCCGCTGGTCATGGTGCAATTCGTCATGGTGATGCTATTGTCGCCCTCGATGACGCCCATCTCGCCTACGGCCGATTTGCCCACTAGGTCGGTGGCACTCATGGCGCCAGTCGAATAGATGACGGCCGACCGGTTGCCATTGGCCGTGGCCGTACCGCCATTCACCGTCACCGTGCCGCCCCCGCGGTCGGTGGCAATGGTCGAACTCGTGGCGCCATTGGTGGTGATCGACACGTTAGAAGCCGTAATCGTTCCTCCATAGGTGGCGTGAAGACCACGTGAGACATTGCTGTTGTTGGTGATGGTAAGACCGTTCACCTCGATGGTGGCGCCATTGGTGGCGATGACGGCATTGGCCCCTTCGGCACTCGACGTCACCGTTCCGCCAGAGATGATTATCTTTGCCCCGCTGGCACTTGTGGTGCTTTGATAACCCGAACTGCTGGCACTACCCGCATAGATGGTCGAGTTGTTGCCATAGAAGCTGGAGTTGTCGCCATTGCTACCGTCGCCCGTTTTCTCGTAGGTACAATCGGTGAGCGTCAGCGTTCCTCCCGTCACCTGTATCACATTCTCGTACTGAGTGCTGTTGGTGAACGATTTCCCTTCCAGAGTTGTCGTGCCACTGGAGTGCGTATAGGTTGCACCCGTTGGATAGGTACTCGAAGTGTCTGCCGGCGGCTGGGCCTGCAGGTTCAATGTAATGGCGACAACCGCCATCAAGATTAATGTCTTCTTCATAATTAAGTTTTTAATATAATTAAATGTTATTGAGCGCAAAAGTATAGGAAATATTGCTAAATTGTAATAGCAAAAAGTCTTAAATGTTTAACAATAACACCTTTTCGCTTGCAAAATTGCAATATAAAAGCTATTTTTGCATCAAATTAGAAGTAAAACGATGAGAAAAAACAAGCAAGAGATTCATCCATTGATCGCACTAACAAAACAAATCGACGAGCAAGGACTGATGGTTTTTGACGACATTCACAACATGCCTGTCTACAACAAACCCTTCTCCACGCCCTATATGGTCGTCGTGCTCAATCTACAAGGTTGGGTACGTGCCGAATGCGACATGCGCCCTGTCTGCTTCAAACCCCACGACATCGCCATACTCCCCCCTCGGCACATCCTCTGCGCCCACGAGTCGTCGCCCGACTATCACGCCATACTCATCGTCATGTCGGTGGAATTCCAAAACGAAAGGAAACATGCCAGCACCGACATCTTCCGCGACAACTTCCACTATCTGCTGAAGCCCGACCTTGCTCTTACCGACGAGCAGTTCTCAATGGTGCGCCAGTTGTTTGGCATGGTGCAGAAGATAAATAGTACGAAAAGCGCCAACCGCTGGCAGATGCTGGGACATCTGCTGGACTTGCTCTTCTTGTCGCTTCAGGACTATCGGCGGGAAAACGGCATCGACGAACACCATCTGTCGTCGCACGAATTGCTTTTCAACAAGTTCTATCATGCCATTACCGAACACTACCGAGAGAACCGCGAGGTGCGCTTCTACGCCGAAATGTTTCACCTGACGCCCAAGCATTTCGCCTCGATCATCAAGAAACACACCAACATCAATGCCCTCGAATGGATCAATAGCTACACCACCATTCAGGCAAAGATGCTACTACTCTATCAGCAACAAAAGACGGTGCAAGAGATTGCCCTACATCTCGGATTCAACGACCAGGCCTCATTCAGCCGCTTCTTCAAGTCGAATACGGGCATGTCGCCCACCGAATACCGCGACGTTATGTAACGATGAAATAAGCTTGAACATCTGATGACGACCACTCCCACACGACCTGTCAAAAAGGAACTTGAATACTTCAACTTGTATCTCGACGCGATGTCCGACGCGATAAGGGTTGACATTGAAGGACCTGTGCCATACGAGCGCTATGCCATTCCGCATTGCCTCATCTTGATCGTGGAATATGCCCGTCACAAGAACGCTTATTCTCAGGAGCATCCGCTCCATATCACCATCCGCTTTCAGGAACATGCCATCGAGGCTACCTGCCCCGTACCTCCTGAAACGACTTTAGACGAGACCTTCGACGACCTCTACAAGCTCACGAAACTCTGCCGACAACACTTCTGCCTGCCTAAAGTCCGCCTCACGGAGAAGGAATGCATCGTCAGCATCCCGTTGTTTATCTGATGAGACCGTCTTCTTTCAATCTACATTAATTGCCACAAATTGTCTGCGCCCACTCGGGAATAACGTCTACATAACGTTTAAAAAGCTGACCATCTGTCATGCGGAAAAGCAATCGTGCATCTATGTCATCAACAGAGTTATCATAGACATAGACGCGATTGACAATTGATGCTACACGTTTGCAATTAACAATAGATTTCTTATAACGTGAAATAATCTTTGGTATTGGTACATCATGACCGCCTTGCATCACGCGTTTGGCGATACGCGAAGAATTGATGGCAGGATGATTGGTAGAAACAAAGAACAGTCGGATGAAGAATCCCGCTTCTTTAGCTCGACGGATGAAATCGACCTTACCCTCAGATGAGAGGACCGTTTCGAAGATGAGACTTTGCCTTTTGCGCAAACAATCTTCTCGTTGTTCCTCGCAAAACTGAGCGGCCTTCAATACAGCCTCTGGCGAATTCCAGTCACCGAAACGCTCTTGTGCCACTTGGTCGGGATTGATATAAACGGCATTTTCCATCCACTCATGACGCAATATCTTTGAGGTTATGGTGGTCTTGCCCGAACCATTTGGTCCGGCAATAACGATAAGTACAGGTTGATGTTCTGTCTGTTGCATCATTAATAGGCGGCAGCTGCCTGTCTAAGTTCATCGAAAAAACGATTTGTAGCCTCGATATTAGCTTCACGGGCATCTTCAGCGGCCTCCTTCATCAATTGTGAAAGCACCTCGTCCGAAGGTTCTTCCATACTCGTCAGCTTATATGTATCGATAGTCATTGCCGGCATAATCTATGATATTTGATGTTTATTGCGGCAAAGGTACGAATAAGCAAGCAAAATACAAAACAAAAACCACATTTTGTTTCTATTTCCAAGCGAAAACGCCCTACCCCAAATGACATACCACCTATGAAAAACCATTGTCATACCATTTCCTTACCGCACCTTTCTTCCTTCGTCTCCTCGGGGAGTCCAATCGCTCGTCGATGTGTCGAAAAAACGAAAGAATGGAGTTCACAAATGTTTCATTTTAATTTGTTTTCACACTTGCAAAGTATTGCAAACTAGATTTTTCAGAAAACCGTTTCTTAATTCGCCGTAATTTCTTATTTTTGCAATCGAAATAAAGAAATCATTTTAGGCCTTAGCATTATGGAAGAAATCAAAGTCTATAGTTCAATACGTAGAAACATATCGCTCATTCTGGTGTGCCTGGTGTTCGTCGCCCTTGCCCTTTTCCTGCTCCACGAAGGGAAGAGCCAGTTCATCGCGTGGATGTGCATTCTATTTTTTGGCGGCGGAGCGCTGACCTTCATCTTTCTTAGCCTGAAACAGAAGCTGACGGGGAAGCCCTTTCTCGTCATAACGGACAAGAGTGTGACGATGAGTTCCACGAAAGAATGGGTGGTGAACTTTGCCGATGTGGAGTCGTTCACGATTATCGATCATGCGCAAAGCAAGCTGATAGGCATCAAATACAAGAAAGACGTTGAGTTCCAGAAGTTGGACGAAACGTCGGCGATTGGTCGGGCCATCAGGAAGATGAACATCAATCTTGCCGATTGTCAGGAGGCGATTCCCGCGAACGGGCTGACGATGCAGACC
>JAILAI010000206.1 GCA_024681705.1 Prevotella sp. | reverse complement strand
CATCGAAAGCTATCTTTCATCGCTTGGTCAGTCGTTTGTTACCGACTCGACCAACCTTGTTCCCGATGCCGCTTTGCGCAACCGCATTCGACTTCAGTTGTTGCCGTTGATGAATGACATCGTTCCTTCTGCTACCGAGAACATTCATCGCACTACTGAGAACATGCAACAAGCGGTGCAGGTGTTCGACCACGCGATGGAATCGTCGAGTCGCGAATGCGTCAGCCTTCAGAAAGATTTGGTGTCCATCAACATTGAAACGCTTCAGAATCAACCTTCGCCAGAGTACACCTTATTTATTATATTAAGGGACTATGGCTTCAATGCTACCCAGATTTCACAGATTTATAGCAATTTACAGGCACCTTCGGGCAGGCGGTTTGATTCTTCTACGCATCAGCTGGTCTTTCATCGTGGGACGTTGCTGATAGCCCCTCTTCCTAAGACGCAAAAGCCTTTGCGTATACCCGAACCTGGAACTTACGTCTACGGTCAGGACAAACGCATCAAAGTATCACTTCAGGATTTCCAGCCGAATGATTCATTGAACTTTGGTAATGACGCCCAGCGTATGACCGTTGTCTATGATGCCGACGAAGTGTCTTTTCCTCTTATTGTGCGCCCTATTGGTCAGGGAGACCGTTTCTGTCCTTTTGGCATGAACGGAACAAAGCTCGTAAGCGACTATCTTACTGACCGTAAGAGAAGTCTGATCGAACGTCAGCGTCAGTTGGTAGTGACAGATGAGGAAGGAAACATCCTCTGCCTTGTTGGTGAGAGAAGGGCCGAAGGTCATCGGGTGACTTCAGAAACGCAGAAGTTTCTTATCGTTGAGTTCAGTTAGTTTTTGACGGTTTCATTTTCGCATGTTTCGTTCTTGACGAAGTATTTCGGCAGATTACTCGATTCATTTCGCCAATATTCCCGATTTATTTCGCCAATATTCCCGATTCATTTCGTCAACATTCCCGATTCATTTCGTCGATATTCATGATTCATTTCGCCATTTTTCATCAAAACTTCCATTTGGAGTCCAGCTTTTTAATTTAACTCGATTTCGATGTAAAAATCATGAAAATAAGTCTTTTCTGAAAAAGACCTACCGACCTACCATGACCACTCGCAAACCCCTATCTACAAAGGGTTTGAGGCATGGTAGGTCTTCTCCCAACACCTACCATAGACCTACCATCAACCTACCATCATTCAAATTTCTTTCCGTTGGGCATTTGCGAGTAATCATAGTAGGTTGGTAGGTATTAAATGTCAATTTAGAGAAGAAGGTGTAGATTCTATCTTAATCTTCATATCGTAACTTGAGTTCGACGAAAACTTCATGGAATAAGCTTCTTTCTCGAAAAGACCTAACAAAACAATCATAACAACCCTCTAATGCTTATAAATAAAGGACAAACGTATATGGTAGATTAATGGTACCTCTATGGTAGGTCTATGGTAGGTGTTGGCGAAAGACCTACCATCGCTCAAACCCTTTGTAGATGGGCGTTTGAGGGTTGTCATGGTAGGTCGGTAGGTCTTTTTCAGAAAAGTCTTATATTATCTTTTTTCCATCGACCTCACGTTAATATTGGTGTTCATATTTCAGTGAACTGTTGGTGATGAACGCTAGGTTGGTCTAAGTGTTTTCTTCACTTAGTATTTGCCAGAATAGCTGTTGTTAGTAAAAAGAAAATCCCAGAGATGCAGGTCGTCGACGATGCTTCTCTGGGATGATGGGGGATAACGAAGTTGTATGTCTATTTCATGAGCAACTTCTTGTTTCCAACAATGTAGATGCCTCTTCTACTGAAACCTTTGCTGATGTCGCCTACGATTCTTCCGCTGAGGTCACGCACGATGGTTTCATTCGTAGTCGCTTCAGGCAGGGATATTTCCCGAATACCTGTGGTTGATTTCGTGTAGTTGAACTTAATGGCACCCGTTTCAGCGTTCTCCTGAATGTTGGTGATGGCTTGTTCAGAGGTTCCTTTGTAGAAGGGAATGTTTGTGATTTGCGTTACGTTGCTTGTTCCTGGATACGGATCGCCACCGTGTTCGGCAATATAATCTTGCGAGGTAATATCCGTATCGTTAATCAAATAGGAACTGAGGCATTGTCCATCGGCCGCCAAAACCGTCATGCGCGAATGTCCTACCGTATTATTGACCGAGTTGCTCTCTAGTGCGAAAGCAGAGGCGTCGTAGTCAACATGGGTCGCCAAAAGTCCATGACCAAGAACTCTTGCAACAGCTCGGTTGAAGTTATGGTCCTGAATGTTCTGCAAGAACAAGTATTCTTGGCCAGTGGGATCGTTTTCGTTCATCAGTCGATAGGCTTTTCCGCCTTCAACACCAAGGGGCATTATTTCGTATTCTCCGTCAACGGTGAGCGTATCCATTTCCATCCATCCAAGAGACTCACGTTCCCATGCGGTGTATTCTGTAGGATAGTTTCCGTTTTGAGTGAACTCTCCGCCATCCATCAAGTCCCAGTATTCCATTGCGGGATTGCCTACATTCTGGGCACTTGCTGATGTGGGATAGAAGTCGGGAAGTCCCATGCAATGGGTGAATTCGTGACAGAAAAGCCCGATACCATTGATAAAGGGCATCCCGTATTTTGTCTCTCTTGAACCTCCTTTCGCACCGTCGAGTTCGTTGTTGACACCGTAACGATAGACGAATTTACCATCAAATTGGTAACCCGTAGTAACGGTTCCTGATTTAGGCCAGATGCAATCGGATGAATTACCGGAGAAACATTGGCCGTAACCAGCGTAAACGACATAGAAAAGATCTATCATATCATCGTTATTCTGGTCGTATTGAGAGAAGTCAACGCCGATGGAATCGGCCAAATAGAAAGATTCCTTCATCAGTCTTCCGATTTGGTCGTGATTGTTGGCGCTGGCGTCTTCGCCATAGTAAGCTAGTGGATTCGAAAGCGTAACCGGACCATAAATGTCAAACTGCGGAGTGAAAGTACCATTGCTCATCTCCTTGAAGTAGCGTTTCACGCTGCCGTAGTTCTTCGAAACCGTACCGTTGCCCACGTTTTTGTTGAGTGCTCCCTCGGCATTGAAATATTCTTCGAACACGGGAACGGGGTCTTCATCGATGAATTTCACGTCCTGAAATTGGACGAGCAAGATAAGAACCTTGGGACTTCCCGTATGTGGGAAATAGGTGTGGTTTTCTTTAACCGGTTCCTTATGACTTGAGTTTCCAATTTCACTTTTAGACAATCGTTTGTCGATGGAATCGAAGAATTTTGCTTTGGCCTGTCGTGCGATGAGACTCTTCTCGATTTCATTGCGTTGGCTCACTTCATGTGCCAGATGCTTTGTTGGTTGAAGTAAACCGTTGTCGTCGACAGAAGCAACAAAGTAGTCATCACCCTGATGGAAAAGCAGAACTCCATCTACTGTGGTGTACCAGTGAAAATTGCAGTCGCCACGACCAATAACTACTAGTTGCGTGCCGTCGCTTTGAGTAATGAGGGTTGGGGTGGGGTCTGCTTTAACACCCCACATCTCGATTGTCCACATGCATAGGAGGGCAAAGATAAAGGTAGTTTTCCTGAATCCTACAATACTTTTTATCATACTATATGTCTTTATTTAATAATCTTTTTTCCGTTCTTTACGTAGATGCCGTGTGGAAGCGCATCGAGCGTTTGTCCAGCGTAGCAGCCGTCGAGCGTGTAATAAGCCGAAACAGGCTGGTTACTTGTCGGGACGATGGCAATGTGTGTGGAGATTCCATTATCGTTGCCCCAGATATAGGCTGTACCGAAGAATAACGGTGTCGACTCCTCTGTGGTGAACTTAATGTTTGAGAGCATATAATTTTCTTCTGTGAACTGTTCGTTCGAGGAGAGCATCTGCAAGAAATCAGCATTGATGGGTGTCCAAACATTTTTAGAAATATCAAATGATTGCTCCACATTGATGCTTTCTTGGGTTTCTTTGTTTATTGCAGACAATTCCACTTTCAACGTGATGTCTTCTTTACTGTTGACGTTGACAAAGAGTCCCTTTTCAACAGAGAAGTCCAAATTGTTGAACTCATACGACAACTCACTGAAAGAACTACTGTAGTGAATCAAATTGCCGTTTTCATCGGTGTTGGAGATGTAAGATGGAACAACGGAATCGCACGCCACCTCATCCATTATCCAATTCTTGTATTGTTCGTCGATCTTGTACGATTCTTCATCAGGTATAGGTACGACAAGATAGTAGAAAGTAATGACTAAATTATTTTCAGCTATGCTTCGAATGGCTTTGTTCATACTTCCAGTATAGACGTCGAATTTGTCGATTTCAGTTACGTTGCTAGTCCCTGGATAAGGATCGCCATGGAGCGATGCTTTATATTGGTCTTTGGTATAGCCGTCTTCCGTATTGTCGTCGTCGTCTTTCACAAGATAGGAACTGATTATTTCTCCGTCGGCGGGAACAACATGCATGCGAGGGTGACCAATCACGTTGTTGACACTATTTTCGCTTAATGAAAATGCTGTAGCGTCATAGTCAACATGTGTTATCAACATGCCTTTACCAATATTTGCGCCTACCCATTGGTTCCATCCTACTTTCTGAATGTTTTGAATAATCATATATTCGTTGCTTGCTTCTTCTCCATCTTTGAGAATTCTGTAAGCAGTTCCGCCTTTGTCAATATCGATTAACTGCACCTTACGTCCCATCGAATCGAGTCTCAGCGTGTCGATGGTATCCCAGCCAAAGGCTTCCCGCTCCCAAGCAGTATAGGCGGTAGGCATATAACCATTTTTGCTATATTCGCCACCGTCCATCAAGTCCCAGTATTCCATAGCTGGGACACCTGCACTTTGAGCGGAACCATCTGTGGGATAGAAATCGGGCAAACCCATCGTATGAGTAAACTCATGACAGAAAAGACCGATTCCATTGATTTGTCTGACTCCATTATAGCTTTCTGTTGTTGTCGTTGGATTGAAATTGATTTCATTGTGGACACCATAGCGAAATACTTTTTTCCCATTGTAGGTGCCGACATTAAAACTTCCGGATTTGGGCCAGATGCAATAAGTTGAATTTCCTGAATAGCTTTGACCATAGCCGGCATAGATAATATACACGAGGTCTACATAGCCATCGTTGTTGGAATCGTACAGAGAAAAGTCAACTCCTTGAGCAGCTGCAGAATCGCAGACTTCAGGAATAAATTTAAGCATGTTATCGTTTTCCCCAGGTCCATAAACTTTCATGGAGTCTGGGAGGTGTACTACAGTTGTCACATCGAAGACTGGAGAAAAACTGTTAGAACTCATGGTTTTAAAATATTGTATGACGCTACCATGATTATTCTTTAAAGTTGCATCAGGTGTTTTCCAAAAAGTAGTTCCATTTAAATATAAATCGAAAATGGTTTTCGTGTTTTCATCTCCGTTCTTGAATTTCTCGTCTTTGAAGTCAGCAAGGATGACAAGGGCTTTGGGGCTTCCTGTATGCGGAAACAGTGTTGTATTGTCAGAGTTGACAGGCTCATGGCGAGGGGCATTCAGACGAGTGTTCTGAGCCGTGTAGAAGACCTCGCGATTTTGTTTCGCAATATGTTTCAGTTCTTCCTTTGTGCGTTGCCCGGCATTGTGAGCGAGACAATTGGTTGGAGTCAGATCGCCATTAGCTTCTGTACGGGCGATGAAATAGTCGTAGCCTTCTTGAAAAAGAAGAACGCCATCGGTGGTCGTCACATAGCTGAAATGCTCGTCGCCATGTTGGATGATCGTGATGTAAGTGCCGTCCTTTTGCTTCACGGTAACGGCACCGGGATAAGCTTTAGCGCACCATGCGGTAACAAAAAACATGCCTAACAAAAGGACAAGTGCAAACCTTTTGTTAATCTTTGGTCTATTATTCTTTATCATATTCTTCATTTTATATGCTTTATTTGTAGAAATACTGTCCTTTATTCCGAGTCCGTTTTCCATATTCGATGGCTTTTGTCGGACAATGATGATAACAGGCAAAGCAAGACAGGCAATTGCCATTGTGTTTCCACGATGGAAGAAGTCCGCTTCCACCTTCGATATTTCCCACGGGACATGCACTTATGCATCGTCCACATCTTACGCAGGTGTCACTCTTTACCCTGAAGGGTTTGTCTGTAATCAGCCAGCGAGTGAAGATTTCTCCGATGAAATGGCTCTTTATGCGTGGCCAGTCGCCTTTCTTTATCTGGCACAGAGGACTCTCCCTTTTTTCTATCGACCTGGAGATGGAAACGATGAGCTCCTTGGCTTCTTGCTTCTTTTTTGCCTCGTTCTCTTCGTTGTCCACATCCATGAAGGGCAGACCAACATAGCTTTCTGGCATGATAATGGAAAACATTGCCTGAGGACTGACACCTAAAGAGGCCATCATGTCTTTGCTCAGAATGTTCATAGTTTCGCCAATGTCATCGCCAGCAGTACAGAGCGCCCATATATAATGGCTTGAGGCATCGGGAATGCGGAGTGTTTTGATAAACTCTCGTACCAATTTGGGCGGTCTCCATCCGTGAACGGGAAAGCAGAAACCGACGCTTTCATCGGGATTTAGGTCTGCAATGTCCTGACTCAGATGGTCATTGTTGGCTATGTTGATGAGCCTTTCTCCAAGATTCTTTGAGAGTGTTTCGGCGGCCCATTTCGTGTTTCCTGTGCATGAGAGATAGAAAATCATAAGGCGGTAGTATCGCGTCTTCTCAATCACCAAAGATGAGCTTGCGGTCGCGCTCGATGGCGGGTTTTGTCCATTCCTCAGGAACGAAGCGCCAATTGTTGTTGGGTTTGAGATCCATAGTTCCGGCCTTTTCTATTTCCTTCATCATGTAGTAGCGCTGGTCGCGCTCGCTCTGGTAGATAATGCGGTTTGTCAGTTCTTCGTGGGGAATGCCAGCGCCCTTCGTGAGCAACTCGCCTCCACCATTTCCGCGATAACTGTTCATAACGACATTATAGGTCTTCTTTTCGTCGAACGGCTCACCATTTGACATTCTCAGGATGCGAACTTTCTGCCCGTTGGGCTTCGTAACGTCGACTTCGTAGTCGATGCCTGCCGCAGAGTCGAAATTGAAAGCGAGGTTCTTGAATCCGAAACGCTGCATGTCCTCACGTGCATTGTCGTTCATCAGCATAATATGGTCATCGGGCGATGTCATCGTGTTCACCCAAAGATCATAGCTCATCTCCAAATGCTTGCGAACTTCCTCACCCGTCAGCCGCATGACATAGATCTGGTTCTCGTATTTGTAGAGATTGAACATATCGCTTACATGTACGTCTCCTGCTTTTATCTTCGTGTCGAATGAAAGAGGCGCATTGAATGAGATGTCGGCTCCGGTAATACTCAGTTGTAGATTGTGGATGAAATCGCAGAAAGACGAGTTGCCAAAATAGCAGTCGCGAGTGTAGATGGTGTTCTTGAATGTGCCAATGCGACGCTCTACATATTGGTTGATGCTATCGATATCACTCTTGAAATGGGCCATGAACTGCTCGTCAATCTTTTGGCTCCTGATGTCAACAACCTTTCCCGAGACGTCTTTCTTTATCACCTTTCCGTCTTTAAGTTGTACATTGATCTTAGCGTCGCATACCATGCAGGCAATGCTTGACGGGTCAAGACAAACGACATCTTTGCCCGCTACGTTCTTAACAACGTCTTCATGACGGGTGTGGTCGTGTCCGTATAGAATAAGGTCGAAGCCTTCTACTTCTTTCGCAATGCGAAGCGAGGCGTCTTCCTCATAGTCTTTGGTAACGATGCCTCCATCTTTTCCTGAATGGAATAGGCCGATGATAATGTCAGGTTGTTCATACTTCTGAACGTAATCCACCCAATAGCGTGCACTGCTGACCATCTCATCGAAGCGCAAACCGCTCCAAAGACTTTCCTGAAGCCAGTTGGGAATGGCTGGCGTCAACAAACCAATGACGGCAATCTTCACCCCTTGACGCACGTAGGTGGCATAAGGCTGAACATAAGGCCGACCTGTCTTCGTGTCAATGATATTAGCACCAATCATCGGACAGTGCACCTCCTGAATCCATTTGTCGTATACCGGGTGGCCTGTCTCAATGTCATGGTTGCCTATGGTCTGGGCATCATATTGCATATAGTTGACGACTTTAGCCGCCAGATTCTCTATGCTTGGCTTCACGAAATTACAATAATAGCAGGTGGGCTGTCCTTGTAGGATGTCGCCATTGTCAAACAGCAGCAGGTTGCGTCCGTATATCTGGCGCAAAGAGTCTACATAAGTAATGACCCTTGCCATCGAGCCGCTTTTAGGACGACGCTCGATAAAGTCGTAAGGAAAAAAACAACCGTGAACATCACTTGTTTGAATGATGCGGAGGCTTACGTTTTTTGTTTGTGCCATTATCTTTGGTATAAAACATGTCAAAAAAAGACATGCCAACAGTATTTTCTTCATCTTTTATTTAATATGTGTGCAAAGTTACGATTTTTATTTGAATAAGAGGTGCTTTGGCATACTTTTTGCACTTTTTAAATAAAAAGAAAGGAGTAATAGATCATGGCATTTATCGATTATTACAAGATTTTGGGCGTCGACAAGAACATCGCCCAAAAGGATGTGAAAAAGGCCTACCTGAAAAGAGCGAAGCAGTTCCATCCCGATTTGCACCCTGACGACCCTAAGGCAAAGGCGAAGTTTCAGGCGTTGACTGAAGCGTACGATGTGATTGGTGATCCTGAAAAGCGAAAGAAGTATGACCAATATGGAGAACGCTGGAAGGATGCCGAAGCTTTTGGTGCCGGTGGATTCGGACAAAATGGAGGCTACTCTCCGTTCGATGGTTTCGACTTCAGTAACTTCTCGGGCGGAGGATTCAGTTCGTTCTTCAACGATTTGTTTGGAGGTGGCAACCCACAATCGGGTTTCGGAGGTTTCCGTGAGCGTCGCCATACAGGCGAAATGCAGGCCAGTGTGAACATTGATCTCTACACCGCTTTGTTGGGTGGTGAGGTGGTAATTGTGCTGAATAATGGTGCAAAGGTTAAGCTAAAAGTGAAACCCGAGACGCAGAACGGCACGAAAGTGCGGTTGCGTGGCAAAGGCTACGATCGCGGTGACGGTACTTTTGGCGACCTGATTATCACCTACAATGTGAAACTTCCCACAAATTTGAGCGACCGACAAAAGGAGTTGCTCGAGCAGATGCGAAGAGGGTAGGGATGAAATCCAAAAAGAGGAGACTCGTTTTCGGGTCTCCTCTTTAGGATTTATTCAGTTGATGGTTTCTTCTCTGCTGGCTTTTTCTCGGCAGGTTTCTCAGTTGAAGAAGACTTTGGCTTGTCCGTAGTCTGCGTTTCCTCGGTGGCCTTCTTTGGTTCATCGGATATTTCAGACATCTTGAGATATGAAATTTTTCCGTCTGGATTGATCTTAGCGGTCACCCTGTAGCGCTTCGTTTGTGGTCCATCGCCCGATTCAACATCTTTGCGCGCCGTGAAATTGGTTGTGTATTCATACCGCTCGTTTCCTATTTCGCGCTTTCTGATGTCATAGCTACCAGGCAGACGCCATGTGATTCCCGTAATTCCATCTTTGTATTGCTTGTTCATCATTTCGAGAACGTCGGCATCCGAAGCGTTCTGTTTGTCCAAGAGCGTCATCCCGTCGGCGACGCTTGAGACGAGTGTAGCTGCATCACGACTGTTGATGCTTACAAAGAAGTTGTGAAGAACACTGGCCACCGTACTACGCTCTGAATCCATCACCTCGTTTACCTTTAGTTTCCTGATGGCATCTTCAGCTTCAGCATAGTGATTGCCGTCGGGATGTTCTGTCATATAAGCCTTGAAGGCCTCTTCTGTCTTCAGACTACTTGTCTGAGCCCAGTCGATAGAATCAATCTTGTTTAAAGCGGTAGCTCTATGAGGACTGTTAGGATGGTTGTTCAGATAGTCTTTCATCGCATCCTTTGTATTGCTCTTTAGTGCGTTTTCCCAATCATCGTCGTTAGCTTTAATGGCTTCCATGCGTGCCTGAATGCTATCGAGGTGTTCCTTGGGAGCACTCTCGCGGAAGGTGTCGATGTATTGCTGGAGAATCAGGGGCTCTTCGCTCTTCATCGCAATTTTGTATTCTTCTAGTTCGCGCTGATCCTGAGCCTGCTTGTACATGTAGAAGCAGACGCCACAGATGAGCAGAGCCACAACGATGCTGATGATGAGGGTCGTCTTGTTGGCCTTCTTTTTCTTCTTGCGTTTTTCCTGTTCTTCGTTAGGGTCGCGGTCGTCGGGGATTCTTGCCACTGGGGGAACAACTACTTTACGCCTGGAGGGTTCCTCTCTCTTCTCTGAAACAGCTTCTCTCCTTGGTTCCTCAATAACAGTAGCTACGGGTTGTCTTTGCTCTACCTCCTTAATGTTTTCTTCAGCAGCGTGATGACAATGAGGGCAAACGCTGTCTTCCTTGAAGAAGATTTCGCCGCAATGGGAGCAGCGTGTTATTTTCCCGGCAACTTCTACACCGCAACTAGGGCAGGTTGGTGCTTTATCACTGATTTGATGACCGCACTCTGGACATTTTATAATCATTTTCTATGATAATTAACGGGTTGATATAATACTGTGTTTGCAGATGTTCTTTTTACTTCTACCTATGCCTGAACCGTATCTCTCTCATGCTATGTCGCCCCATAAACCGGCTTTTGTCCACATAGGTATTGATGCCATTTAGGCGACCCTTGCCTGTATACTGCCACAAAATATAGTCGCGGCCGTCATTGAGTACGGGTGGTGAATCGGTATATTTGGCGATGAACAGAGGATAACCGTCGACTTTGTGTTGCAGATACTTGTTGTAGAAATTCTGGTAGGTGTATACCAACGGTTTCTGTCGGTAGGCTTTTTCTACCATTGCAAGGAATTTTACAACGGAATCGCAGAATGCCTGAGTCGACATGTTGCTATTCGTCTCAATGTCAATCATGGGAATGAGGTCTTGCTCTCCCGGACGACATTGTGCCTTGAAGTTCTCCAATTGTTGCGTAAGATTGATGCGGGGACGGAAGAAATGGTACGAACCCACCTTCAGACCATGACGATGCGCGAGCTCAATATTCCGCTCAAAGCGCTCGTCAATACGTTCACTTCCTTCGCTACATTTTATGTAAACAAAAGCCATGTGGCTGTTTTGTCCAACTGTTTCCCAGAACACGGTACCCTGATAATGGCTGATATCGATGCCGTGAATGTGGCGACAGGTGTCCTCACATTGCACGTAATCGCCCTGAGCCCAAAGAAACTTAGGGAGTGCACACAACAGAGTTAGGATGATGATCTTGAATTTGTCCATACTTTTGCAAAGGTACAATTATTTTTTGAAATCCGCAAAACTATTTTTCATATAATAAGGTCGTTTAGTACAATTTGGGTAAGTTTTTTGTTAGATTAACAAACTTCCGACCATTGTGGAATCAAAAGAACCCCGACTTTTGGTTACTACTTACATGTTTTTT
>JAILAI010000124.1 GCA_024681705.1 Prevotella sp. | reverse complement strand
CACCACATAGCTATAGAGGTTGATGCTCAGCAGACGGCAGGAGTCGTAGGGGCAGAGAGGAATCTCACCGCAGGGGTTGGTTGAGACGGTGCGGAAGCCCAGATCGGCATAGCAATCGGGAATGCTCTCGCGCAAGATGGTGTCCCAGAACAATACGCCCGGCTCAGCACTCTTCCATGCGTTGTGCACGATTTTCTCCCAGAGCTGCTTGGCCTGAATGCTCTTCTTCACCTCAGGTTCTTCGGCATCAACGGGGAACTGCTGAACATATTCCTTATCGTCGATGGCAGCCTGCATGAAGTCGTCGTCAATCTTCACACTGACGTTGGCACCAGTCACCTTTCCTTCGGTCATCTTGGCGTCGATGAAAGACTCTGAATCCGGATGCTTGATGCTGACAGAGAGCATGAGTGCACCGCGACGACCGTCCTGAGCGACCTCACGCGTGGAGTTGCTATAGCGCTCCATGAACGGCACCAGACCCGTAGAAGTAAGTGCGGAGTTGTTCACGGGCGAACCCTTCGGACGAATGTGCGTCAGGTCGTGACCTACGCCACCACGACGCTTCATCAGCTGCACCTGCTCCTCGTCGATGCGCATGATGGCACCGTAGGAGTCGGCATCTCCGTCGAGACCAATCACAAAGCAGTTGCTCAGCGAAGCCACCTGGAAGTTGTTGCCGATACCCGTCATTGGACTACCGGCAGGCACGATGTATTTGAAATGGTCGAGCAAACCGAAGATCTCTTCTGCCGACATCGGGTTGGGATACTTCTTCTCGATGCGGGCAATCTCGTTGGCCAGACGCCAATGCATGTCCTCGGGACTCTTTTCGTAGATGTTGCCGAAGCTGTCCTTCATGGCATATTTGTTCACCCACACTCGAGCAGCCAGCTCATCTCCTTTGAAATAATCTAATGAAGCCTCGAAAGCCTCATCATAAGAGTAAGTCTTCATATCTTATTAATAATGTATTATTGTTATCAGAAAATCAAAAGTGCTGCAAAGATATATGATATTTTCCAAATAACGAAATACTTTTGATAATATTTTTCAAAAAAGTTTTCCGTTTTGGAAAACTTGCATTACCTTTGCATAAAAATTATTTCCAAATATGAAGAACTTAGACACGCGGACAAGCATCCGCAAATATTCAACTCGTGAAGTCGACAACGAACTGTTAGTCAACTTGTTGTCTCAATCTGAGAGAACACAAACTATGGGCAATCTTCAGTTGTATAGTGTGGTCGTCACCCGCGATGAAGCGATGAAGCAAAAGCTTTCTCACGCACATTTCAATCAGCCGATGGTTACCGGAGCGCCCGTTGTGCTCACCTTCTGTGCCGACTTCCGCCGCACGTCGCGATGGGCAGAATGCCGCATGGCAGAGCCTGGCTACGACAACTTCCTTTCGTTCATCAACGCCGCTACCGACGCCCTACTCTATTGCCAGACGTTCTGCAACCTAGCCGACGAGGTGGGACTTGGCTACTGCTATCTGGGCACCACCGTCTACATGCCGCAACTCATCATCGACACGCTCAAGCTCCCAAAGTTGGTCATGCCCATAGCTACGATCACGCTCGGATGGCCCGACGAACAACCGCCTTTGTCCGATCGTCTGCCCATCGAAGCAATCATTCACGAGGAGACCTATCGCGATTATGAGGCAACCGACATCGACCGCTTCTACACCGAAAAGGAAAACCTACCGGAGAACCTGAAGTTCCTGAAAATCAACAACAAGCAGACGCTGGCGCAAATTTTCACCGACATCCGCTACACACGGCGCGACAACGAAGCCATGTCGGCCACACTGCTCGACGCACTTCGCCATCAGGGGTTCCTGAAATAGTTGCCGCTTGAAGTTCCGAACTTTTAAGAAGTTTTTCACTACGCCATGATGCATAATTGCAGAAAATAGACTAACTTTGCACCACGGTTCAACAATCAAACATTGCAACCGCCATGAAGAATACATCAGGTTTAAGAACGATGACATATACAATTGAAAAAGTGGCGACGCTCATCGGCGCACGCCGCTATGGCGAGAAAGAAGGAACGGTGCGCTGGCTGCTCACCGACAGCCGCTCGCTTTGCTTTCCCGAGGAGACGCTGTTCTTCGCCCTGAAGACGAAGCGCAACGACGGACACCGATACATCGACGACCTGTATCGCCGGGGAGTCCGCAACTTTGTAGTGGAGACCTTGCCCGAGGTCCCCAAGGGCGATGCCAACTACCTGCGCGTGACCGACACTTTGGCCGCCTTGCAACGACTGGCCGAGCGCCATCGCGATGAGTTCGACATTCCCATCGTGGGCATCACGGGTAGCAACGGAAAGACAATGGTGAAGGAATGGCTCTACCAGCTGCTCTCGGGCGTAGGCGTCTACTTCTCTGCCCATCAGCAAGAGAAAGCCGACGAGGTTGCCGACCACCTTCACACCGAACCACTCACCGTCACACGATCGCCCAAAAGCTACAACTCGCAGATTGGCGTGCCGCTATCGGTATGGTTGCTGAGCGAGCAATCGCGCGTTGGACTCTTCGAGGCAGGCATCAGTCAGCCAGGCGAGATGGCCGCCCTTCGCGACATCATACAACCCACGATCGGCGTGTTCACCCATCTAGGGAGTGCCCATCAGGAGAATTTCCGCTCGATGGACGAGAAATGCGACGAGAAACTCCATCTCTTCCACGATGCCCACACCATCGTCTATTGCTCCGACGACGACACCGTGAGCCGATGCGTGCGCCGAATGGGCTACAAGGGCGAGCGAATCAGCTGGTCGCGTCAGGACAAGAATGCGCCTTTCTACGTGAAGAACGTTGAGCCTACCGAAAGGGGGTCGCACATCACCTATATATATAAAGGTATAGAACAGGGCTACGACATCCCGTTCATCGACAACGCATCGGTGGAGAACTCCATCACCTGCGCCGCCGTAGCCTTGCAACTGGGACTATCGGCAGAGGAGATTGGCGAGCGGATGCCAAGACTGGAACCCGTTGCCATGCGACTTGAAGTGAAGCAAGGCCAGCGCGGATGCACCCTGATCAACGACTCCTACAATAGCGACGCCAACTCGCTCGACATTGCGCTCGACTTCATGAACCGCCGACCCGACCAGCAGGGACTGGGCCGCACTCTCATCCTGAGCGACATCTACCAGAGCGGAGTGAATCGCGACAAGCTCTACGAAGAGGTGGCACAACTGATAGAAAAGCGCGGCGTGGACAAACTGATTGGTATCGGACCCGAGATTTCTTCGTCGGCAGACATCTTCCCCGTTGTCGAAAAGCACTTCTTCACCGACACCGAAGATTTCATCAATAGTCAGGCATTCAGGGACTTACACAACGAAGTGATTCTGCTGAAAGGCGCCCGCGCCTTCGGCTTTGAACAGATTACCGAATTGCTCGAACAGAAAGTGCACGAGACGATTCTCGAGGTCAACCTGAACGCGGTGGTGGAGAACCTGAACTACTACCGCTCGTTCCTGAAGCCCGAGACCAAGATGGTGTGCATGATAAAGGCCGATGGCTATGGCGCTGGTGCCGTAGAGATTGCCAAGACGCTTCAAGACCATCGCGTGGACTATCTGGCCGTAGCTGTGGCCGACGAAGGCGTCACGCTCAGGAAGGCGGGCATCACGAGCAACATCATGGTGATGAACCCCGAGATGACATCGTTCAAGACGCTCTTCGACTACGACCTGGAGCCCGAAGTGTATTCCTTCCGATTGCTCGACGCACTGGTTCATGCCGCCCGACAAGAAGGTATCACCGGATGGCCCGTCCACATCAAGCTCGACACGGGTATGCACCGCTTGGGATTCGACACTACGACCCCATCAGATAGCACCGAAGAGTCGGATATCGACCTACTCATCCACAAGCTGAAGGGTCAGCAGGCGGTCATTCCGCGCTCCGTTTTCAGTCATTTCGTGGGTAGCGATAGCGACCAGTTCGACGAGTTCTCGGCAAACCAGTTTGAGCGTTTCGACAAAGCGAGCCGACGCATCCAGCAGGCCTTCAGCCACAAGATTCTGCGCCACATGGACAACTCTGCCGGCATCGAGCACTTCCCCGAGCGACAGATGGATATGTGCCGTCTGGGACTGGGTCTCTATGGCGTGAACCCGCGCAACAACGAGATGCTCTCAACGGTTTCGACCTTGAAGACCACAATTCTACAGATGCGCCACGTGCCTGCCGGAGATAGTGTTGGCTATAGCCGCCGCACCACTCTCGACCGCGATAGCGTGATTGCCGCCATCCCCATTGGCTATGCCGACGG
>JAILAI010000088.1 GCA_024681705.1 Prevotella sp. | reverse complement strand
CGTTACGCACCCGTGCGCCGGTCGCCATCAGCGGTAGCAAGCTACCGCCATGCTGCCCCTCGACTTGCATGTGTTAAGCCTGTAGCTAGCGTTCATCCTGAGCCAGGATCAAACTCTACATTGTAAAATATCATTCGCGCCCAACCACCATAAGGTGGAAAGGCATCTTGTCTGACTTCAGCGACGCCGGACTCATCATTGTGAGCCTTCTGACTTAATAAAACCTAGATTTAAAAAAGAATCTTATTTGACGGTTTGTTCTTTACCCAATGCCAAATTTCAAAAGAAATCGGCATTGCTTCTTGTACTTTTACTTTCTTTGTTTATGTAATTCTTTCAAAGATCGAAATGTGTTCTGCAATCGCTACTTTTTGTGCGAAAGCGGATGCAAAGGTACGTCAAAAATCGTTTCGCTCCAAATTTTCGGGCGGATATTTTTCGCATTTTAATATTTTTTCGCCAAATATTGACCAAAATCAAGCAATATAATCCGAAAAAGACTTTTCGAGGATTCCGGTAAGAGGTTTTCGACACAAAAATGAACCACTTGGCACCATTATGCAAGAAATATTCAACTATACCTATTTTATATAAATAAAAGAAAAAGAATTTGCAGAAATCAAAAAAACGGAGTACCTTTGCACCCCGAGAATAATTCAAATCGTATAAATCATGGATAAGAAACTGAAAAAAGTACTAGTATTAGGTTCGGGTGCTTTAAAGATCGGACAAGCTGGAGAATTTGACTACAGCGGTTCACAGGCATTGAAAGCATTACGTCAAGAAGGCATATCGAGTGTCTTGGTCAATCCAAACATTGCCACCATACAAACATCCGAGGGTATTGCCGATAAGGTATACTTTCAACCTGTTACAACGTATTTTGTCACTGAAATCATTAAAAAAGAGCAGCCAGACGGCATTCTGTTGGCTTTCGGTGGTCAGACGGCTTTGAACTGTGGTACGGAATTATATCTGAACGGTACACTCAAGAAATATGGTGTTGAGGTCTTAGGCACAAGCGTTGAGGCCATTATGAACACAGAAGACCGAGATTTGTTTGTCAAGAAGCTCGATGAAGTCAGCCTCAAGACTCCAATCAGCCATGCGGTCGAGAACATGGAAGATGCGCTGAAGGCAGCCAAAGAGATTGGTTTCCCCGTCATGATCCGTTCGGCATACGCACTTGGCGGACTTGGAAGCGGCATCTGTCCTGACGAGAAGAAATTCATTGAACTTGCCGAGAGTGCTTTCACTTTCGCTCCCCAGATTCTGGTAGAAGAAAGCCTTAAGGGATGGAAAGAGATAGAGTTCGAGGTGATTCGCGATGCTAATGACCGTTGCTTCACGGTGGCCTCAATGGAGAACTTCGACCCCCTAGGCATCCACACCGGCGAGTCTATCGTGGTAGCCCCCACCTGCTCTCTCACCGACGAGCAAGTGAAATATCTGCAAGAACTATCCATTCAGTGTGTGAAGCACCTGAACATAGTCGGCGAATGTAATATTCAGTTCGCCTTCAATGCTGAGACAAACGACTACCGCATTATCGAGATCAACGCCCGTCTAAGCCGTTCAAGTGCATTGGCTTCGAAGGCCACAGGCTATCCCCTCGCCTTCGTTGCGGCAAAAATCGCTCTTGGCTACACGCTTGATCAAATTGGCGAGATGGGCACAACCAACTCCGCATACGTTGCCCCGAGCCTCGATTACATGATTTGTAAGATTCCACGTTGGGACCTCACCAAGTTCTCGGGCGTATCCCGTCTCATCGGTTCTTCCATGAAGTCGGTTGGTGAGATTATGTCCATCGGCCGTTCGTTTGAAGAAATGATCCAGAAGGGTCTGCGAATGATTGGTCAAGGCATGCATGGTTTCGTGGGCAACGACCACACTCGTTTCGACGATCTCGACGATGCTCTTCAGAACCCCACCGACCTCCGCATCTTCGCCATTGCGCAAGCTTTGGAAGAGGGCTATACCCCCCAGCGCATCGAAGAACTCACAAAGATTGACGTATGGTTCCTGGAGCGTCTGAAAAACATTGTCGACCTGAAGCACAAATTGCAAGAATACAATAAGCTGGAAGAATTGCCCGAGAGTCTTCTTCGCGAAGTCAAGGCAGCCGGTTTCTCCGATTTCCAGATAGCTCGTTTCGTCCTGAAGCCCACTAACGGCAACATGGAAAAAGAGAACTTGGCCGTGAGACGTTATCGCAAGCAACTGGGCATCGTTCCTGCCGTCAAGCGCATACCCACCGTTGCCAGCGAGCATCCCGAACTGACCAACTACCTCTATATGACCTATGCCGTAGAAGGTCACGACATCAACTACTACAAGAACGACAAATCCGTTATCGTACTTGGTTCTGGTGCCTATCGCATTGGTTCGAGCGTAGAGTTTGACTGGTGTTCGGTGAATGCCATCAACACAGCTCGCAAGCTCGGTTATAAGAGCATCATGATCAACTACAATCCCGAGACCGTTTCCACCGACTACGACATGTGCGACCGCCTCTATTTCGACGAGCTGTCACTTGAGCGCGTGCTTGATGTCATTGATTTGGAGCAGCCTCGTGGTGTCATTGTCAGCGTGGGTGGGCAGATTCCCAACAACCTCGCCATGAAGCTCTATCGTCAGGGTGTTCCCGTACTCGGCACATCTCCCGTTAATATCGACCGCGCAGAAAACCGAGACAAGTTCTCCGCTATGCTCGACAAACTCGGTATCGACCAACCCGCATGGCGTGCTCTGACTTCGCTCGACGATATCAAGGACTTCATCGAGCACGTTGGCTACCCCGTTTTGGTTCGTCCCAGCTACGTGTTGTCGGGAGCTGCCATGAACGTATGCTACGACAATGAAGAACTGGAGCGCTTCCTGAAGATGGCCACAGAGGTGAGCAAGGAATATCCTGTTGTGGTTTCCCAATTCATGCAAGACACGAAGGAAATAGAATTCGACGCCGTTGCCGACAAGGGTCGCATTGTAGAATACGCCATTTCCGAACACGTAGAATATGCAGGTGTACACTCTGGCGACGCCACGATGGTGTTCCCCGCACAGAACATCTACTTCTCAACCGTTCGTCAAATCAAGAAGATCAGTTGCCGCATTGCCGAAGAACTGAATATCAGTGGTCCGTTCAACATCCAGTTCCTTGCCAAGAACCGCGAGGTGAAAGTGATTGAGTGCAACCTCCGCGCCAGCCGTTCATTCCCGTTCGTGAGCAAGATTCTGAAGCGCAACTTCATCGAGACCGCCACTCGCATCATGCTCGACGCCCCCTATCAGGAAGCATCGAAGAGCGAGTTCGACATCGACCGCATCGGCGTGAAGGCCAGTCAGTTCTCATTTGCCCGTCTTCAGAATGCCGACCCCGTGCTCGGTGTAGACATGTCGTCGACAGGTGAGGTTGGCTGCTTGGGCGACTCGCTGAACGAGGCCATGCTCAACGCCCTCATCGCAACCGGCTACAAATTGCCCAAGAAAGGCATCCTGATTTCGAGTGGTGGCGCCAAAGGAAAGGTGGCCCTGCTGGAACCCGTCAGAGAGCTTGCCAAGAGCGGTTATCAGGTATATGCAACTGCTGGTACGGCGAAGTTCTTCAAGGACAATGAAGTGCCCACGACCGTTGTCAGCTGGCCCGATGAGGAAGGAGACAACAATGTGATGGACATGATTTCGCACCATGACTTCGACCTGATTATCAATGTGCCGAAGAACAGGACCAAGCGCGAACTCACCAATGGCTATCGCATCCGTCGCGGTGCCATCGACCACAACATCCCTCTGATGACCAACGTCCGTCTGGCAAAGGCATTCATCGAGGCCTTCTGCGCATTCAAGGAAAAGCCGTTAGAGGTGAAGAGCTGGCAGGAATACAATTCCTAACCCCATCCCTTCCGAATCATAGAAACTTTGATAAACAGCACCTGCGCGCACACCTTATTATATATATGGAAGTCGCGCAGGTGTTTTTTTGTAAACAACTCCCCTCCCCGTAAAATATGACGACACATCGAACAGAAATGAAATGTACGGTCTTAACCGACAACCGCACCAGCAACCCATTGTTCGCTACCGAGCACGGATTGAGCGTATTGCTTGAAACGCAACGCCATCGGATACTGCTCGACACAGGAGCCTCCGACGTCTTTGTACGCAATGCTGAAGTACTGGGCATCGACCTTTCTACCGTCGACTATGTGTTCATCTCTCATGGTCATGCCGACCACGCTGGTGGCCTCCACGCATTTCTGCAACTGAACACGAAGGCACAAGTCATCGTAGCGCCCAGTGCCATCGAGGGGCATTTCTTTTCGAAGCGCGGACATCTGCACTCCATCACCCCCGAATGGCCGTTGGAAGAGATGAGCGGACGCACCCTCTTCATCGACCAGACGAAATCCATTGCCGATGGTCTCAACATCGTTGCCCACATTCCCCACACCTTCCCCGTGCCGAAGGCCAACCGCAATCTATTCGTCGAGGAAAAGGGAGCATACGTGCCCGATGATTTCCGTCATGAGTTGGCGCTCTATACCGACGGCTTCGTCTTCACGGGGTGCGCGCATAGTGGTCTTGAAAACATTCTCGAGGCTTGTCCTTGGCCGGTACACTCGGTGTTTGGCGGCTTCCACCTGCTCGATGGCTTCGAATCGGAAGAAGAGCTGAAGGGCCTCGCTAACCGACTCACGAGCCAGTATCCAGAGACGACATTCTACACTAGTCATTGCACGGGGGACAATGTGTTTGCTTCGTTGAGCGAGCAAATGAAAGGGCGGCTGCATGCCTTCTCTTGCGGACAATCGTATCTTCTGACCAAGAAAGATTGAAGTGGAGTTATAGGGGATTATAGGGGGTTATGGGATGAGATAGGATATTATAGGACTGATAGGGGGATGGGGAATTTGCCTGATGGGGGTGCGATAGCGGACACTTCATTCTGAAATCTATGCCGGACGCAAATTTGCGCTCGGGCTTTCTTGAAAAAAGAAAAAAGCGAGCGATTTTGATTGATTAACGAAACAAATTCGTGAATAGAATCAAAAAGATGTATCTTTGCATTTTAAACAAATCTCTATAACGAAATGGAAAACAAACTGATACTTATCACGGGCGCATCATCTGGAATTGGTGAGGCCTGTGCACGCGTGTTCGCCAAGAATGGTTGCCGACTAATCCTGAACGCACGCAACAAGGAGAAACTCGAGGCTTTGAAGAAAGAACTTGAGGAGGCCTACGGAACCGACATCCTGTTGATTCCCTTCGACGTGAGGAATCGTGAGGATGCCACCAGAATCCTCACTTCATTGCCCGAGGAATGGAAGGCGGTGGACGTCCTCATTAACAATGCCGGATTGGCACTAGGCACCGAAAAGGAGCACGAAGGCGACCTCGACGACCTCTACACCATGATAGACACGAACGTCAAGGGCCTCTTGCTGATCACACAGCTGGTCGTTCCAGGTATGGTGGAGCGCGGACGCGGACATATCATCAACATTGGCTCTGTGGCTGGCGACGCCGCCTATCCTGGTGGAGCGGTCTATTGTGCCACAAAGTCGGCGGTGAAGGTGCTGAGCGACGGTCTCCGCATGGATTTGTACGATACGCCCATACGTGTGACGAACCTCAAGCCCGGACTTGTTGAGACCAACTTCTCGAATACGCGCTTTCACGGCGACAAGGCCGAAGCCAAGAAGGTGTACAAAGGCATCAATCCGCTCTCGGGCAACGACATTGCCGAAGTGGCCTATTTCGCAGCCTCTGCCCCAGCTCACGTACAGATTGCCGAAGTGCTGGTGCTGGCCACTCATCAGGCGTCGGCACAATGGGTTTGGAGGGAGAAGTAAAACTTCACGCCTTGTGGACGTCCTCGTCGCGCGAGAGCTGAGCCATAATCTTTCTCTTGCAATTTCGGTGCAGGAAGTAGCAGAACACCAATAAGATGACGATGCTCAGGATGCCAAGATAGTCTAAGGCCAATGCGTTGAAGATTCCGTGCGCCACCACCGGAATGATCAAGATGCGGGCGGCATCCCACTTGGTCTTCTGCTGACCAAAGTGATAGAGCGAGTAGAAATAGCCCATCAGAACGGCAAAGGCGAAGTGTCCGGGAACCGACAGGAATCCTCTCAGGAAGGCTACCGACACCCAGTCTTCAGCACTTTCGAAAAGGTAGAACACGTTCTCAAGTGCCGCAAATCCAAGTCCCACGCTGACGGCATAGACGATGCCATCGAAATGCTCGTCGAAATATTTGTTGCGTCTCACCACGAGCCACAGGGCAAAGAGTTTGAAGCTCTCTTCGGGTATGGCGGCCACGAGGAAGGCATCAATGGTGGTCTGCAGAGGTCCCTCGGGCTCGCCATTCACGAAGAGCATATTGCCTACGATATCCTCCACGATGACCACTGGAATGGCAATGAGAATGCCGTAGAGAGCGGCCTTGGCCAATTGGGGAAGCGGTTCGGTCTTGGTGTCTTTCCACACTACGTAACCCCAAAGCAGCACGGCTGGGAGCAAGGCTGCCAAAAACATGAGTAGTTCTTCCATTTTATGCGAATTGTTCTTAGTTGAGAATTTCTTTTTGCAAAAATAACACTTTTTCCCGAACTTCGGGCGTTATCGTCAAAGAAAATCAAAGATACGTTTAAGAAATGTCATATATCATACGCAAATCCACTCTCGACGACCTCCCGGCGATGCTCCACATTCGCGACATCGCCCGACAAACCATGCGCCGTTCGGGCAACATCAACCAATGGCCCAATGGCTATCCGCCCGAGGACGCCTTTAGGAGGGATATCTCATTGGAAGTCAGCTACTTCGTCGAAGAGGAGGATACGCAGAAACCATTGGCCACCTTCGCCTTCATACCAGGTCCCGACCCCACCTATGCCATCATCTACGACGGCCAATGGCTCGACGACGAGCCCTACTGCGTCATCCACCGCATTGCTGCTTCCAACGAGGCTCACGGTGTCTTGTCGGCAGTGCTCCGTTTCTGCTTCGCCCAAACAGACAACATCCGCATCGACACCCACCGCGACAATGCCATCATGCGCCACCTGCTTCAGAAGTATGGCTTCGACTATTGCGGCATCATCCACTTGGAAAACGGCGACGAACGGCTCGCCTACCAAGCCACAAAGCAAATGTTTTGGACAACTGATTGAGAAGATGACATAAGCAAAACTGACAATTCTGGCAACTTTTTGCCAACATTATCGATGATTGTTTTCATTTTTTTTCAACTTCTCTCGGTTGTCGAGAAAAAGTAATTTCCAATTTTATAATATAGGTGTCCGTTTAAAAATATGCTCTTTTAGAAATGTCAGTTTTGTCGGGCAGCCGATATAGTTCATAGTGCATAGTTCCATTTAGGTTATCGTGCTATTTAGGTTTTCGGGGTTAGTGCAATTTAAAACCCCGAAGGGGTGACAAGACCACAGGCAGGGGTGGAGCGAAGCGGAACCCCTGATAACAACATCATAAAACGGTAGCGCCGAAGGTGCGACACAACACGAATGCACACATTTTAAAAATCTGTCGCCCCTTCTTCCTTGGGGAATTCTTTTGTCAGGGGTTCCGCTACGCTACACCACCTGCCTGTGCTCTTACCAGCCCTTCGGGCTTCTTATAGTGCATAGTTCAGAGTGCAATTCAGTGCATAGTGCGTATATAGCCACGTGTGGGATGTAAGAGTTCACAAAAAGGCTAAAAGTGCAAATTATACCATGTTTATAGCTTTATAGTCAGATAAGATTCTCATTTTTTCAGCGGACAACCATTGTAAGAGTCTAAGGGGGCTTGTCAAGCGGCAAAAGTCGTAAATATAGAGCTAAAAAAAGTTTATCGGACAGTAATAGTTTTATAAAGAGTCCTCCGCAACCAGCGTTTCCAAAAACCTGACGTCGGTTTGGTAAACGATTCCAGCAATTAAGGTTCGGCAGCCATATCCATGTCCGACTCTTCCTCCATCGGCTCGTAGCCTTTCTTCAGCGAGTGGTCGTCCAGCCATATCCTGTTCAGCGTGTAGGCAAGCGCATCTATCGTCTGCTCGCGTTCTTTGGGCTTCAGCTTGCATTCCTACTTCGTGATGCAGTGCCAGCCGAGCCTTGCTTTTTGGCGCTGATCGTTCACGTCGCTTTTGCGTTTGCGCTTTATCTTCGCCCCCTATATGTCGGTGTTGGTCTTCGGAATCGTACTACTCTCCGAGCCTGTACCCACGAAGTCGCCCTCGTCGGTCATCAGCACACGATGCCCATGCCAGAAGCACCCATTCACGACGACACACGTGCGATACTTCTTCAGCACGAGGTCGGGGTGTCCTGGC
>JAILAI010000074.1 GCA_024681705.1 Prevotella sp. | reverse complement strand
AGGGGGAAGGCCTATGATTAACAGCCTGAAAATCGGGAACTTGACCTGGCGTCATCTCAACAACCCAACGGAAGAAGACTTTGAATTCCTGAAAGACCGATTTCATTTCCACCCTTTGGACATCGAAGACTGCAAATCCGTTAACCAACGCCCTAAAATCGATATTTACGACGATTACTATTTCCTTATCCTGCATTTCCCCAACTTCGACCGTCAGAACAAGTTTGTGAAAATCAAGGAGGTGAAGATCTTCTGGGGCAAGGACTACATTATCTCTATCGAGAAAAACCCCTGGGGCGTGTCGCAGCTCTTCAACGAATACGAAGAACGCATCCAAAACGAGGAGGAGATGAACATCCGCAACTCCGACATCCTGCTCTATCGAATCCTCGAAAAGCTGATGACGGAATCGGTGTATTTGCTGCGCAAAATCGGGTTAGATGTCGAGTTGATCAATCGTGAGCTGCTGCAGGAGAAACAGGTGAAGATCATCGAGCGTATCAGCGTGACACGCAAAAACCTCATCCTCATCAACACCATCTTCAAACCTCAGTTGAGGCTCTTCCATCTCTTCGAGACAGGTAAGGTGACTGGCTTCACCGACGATGTCGAGTTCATGGAAGACTACTGGGGCAACATCCTTGACTACCTGCAAAAGGTATGGGACATGACCGAGGACTACGAAGAGTTGATTGAAGGCCTGTCGATGACCTTCGACTCAATGCAGACCAACAAGACCAACGAGACGATGAAAATCCTGACGCTGGTGTCGACCATCATCCTGCCTTTGACCTTCATCACAGGTCTTTACGGCATGAACGTAGGACTGCCTTTCCAAGACAAGGCATGGGCTTTCTGGGGCATCATGGGATTTATGGCGGTGGTAGCCACAGCATTCTATATCTATTTCAGGCACAAGAAAATGATGTGATCACATCATTTCACCAATAGCTTCTCGTATCTCACCACATTGCCATTGCACATTAGTTTGACAATGTAGCACCCCTTATTGAAATCTTGGGGCAGGTTCACGGCGAAGTCGCCGACAGCCTTGCCGCTGGCCTTCAGCACCGTGTGGCCACAAAGATCACAAACCGTAACGGCATCAAAACGATTGACATTGCCACTCACATGAAGCGTCTGTCCGCGTTCAATCGGGTTGGGGAAAAGAAACACCGAAGATTGCATCTCCTCGATGGCATTCCACGTGGGGTCCCAAATCATACGAGCGTATTCAGGATGGTCCACAAAGGGGTTACGGTTATGCTGATAGTCGTTATAAATAGCATTGTTTCGGTCGATTTCCTTCTGACTCACAGGGTCTTGCTCGTTCCATCGAAGCAATAGTTGAATAGCCCAGGGCTTGATTTCCGACTTGGCAGTCATGTCGCTGGAACCCCAACTGCCATCTTCGGTGTAATAACGCACGCTCATATACATTAGGGCGCGGGCCAGATCGCCTTTATACTCATCGATGGGCTCAAATGCCGTTCCCGAGAAGCCGGGGGTCTTGCACGTGCCGAGTTTTGAACCGTTACGCGACGTCCAAGAAGCCGATCCCACCTCACCGTAAGCGTAGTTATTACGACGGCCATTCACATAGCCATCAGTAGGGAAAATGTGGTGTAAGTCTGTGCGAGCCGTGCCGTCATTGTTAAACCAGCTCTGCGGCCACGAATGCTCGCGGTTGTAGCAGTCGCCTTCTCCGCTATAGTTGCCACACTGATCCTGACCTAAATAATAGGTATAAGGAGGGGTGCCACCAGGGCGGTCGGAATACATATCCCACACCACACCGTTGCCTTTGTTGTCGGTGCTCCAGAAAGCATTCCACAACTGGGCATACGATACGGTAGTGTGACCTTTGATGATGTTGTGTAAGGCCGACTTCAGCTGATTACCCGTCAAGCCATTGGCTGAGTTATAATAGCTAGAAGGTGCCTGTGCCGAAACAAACAGCGCAAAGGACAATCCGACAAGGAGAAAGAATGATTTTTTCATTATAGCTCTCATTCAAACACGTTGGTAAACAAATACAGTATCGCAATGACCAGCATAAACACCGAGGCTGAGAACTCCACAAAGCTCACCTTCTTGAGCATGCCTGGCGTAAACTCGATACGAACCGTTAGAAACGACCACAAAAAGCCTGCCAAAGTGACGGCAACGAAAAACCATATCCCAAAAGGAGCAAAAAACACACTCACCAAAGCATAGAGGAAAGTGTTGAAAGCAGCCAAGACAGACAACAGAATGATATCGCTCTCTTTGTTTACCGTATACATCATCTTGCCTCTCAGCACACGCATAGAGTCCACAAACAATTTTATGGCCACCACGAGCATCATGGCAAAGACCATATACTCAGCAAGGTTGATATAAAGATGTGACATCAGACGTCCCAATCCACAACCACACAAGGCCATCAC
>JAILAI010000025.1 GCA_024681705.1 Prevotella sp. | reverse complement strand
ATAATCAGTGCACCATAAACTTTTTCCCTTTGACGATATATATTCCTTTTGGTAGTTTCATGCCTATAGTTCCGACTTTACGACCATATAAATCATAAACGGAAGTGTCGTCGGATAATTGAACGATAGACACCGGTGTGGATGTACCATCTTCTTGCCCCTCTAAATCGCGGAAGTCAGTGATTGCCATTTTTGCTGAAGCCTGACTATTAATGGCATTCGTCAGTGTTATCCAGCCTCTGAAACCTTTGGTCTTCGTGTCTCTGTTCAGATGGTAAATGGTGTTGTTGCTCACAACATAACTTCCATTTGGAGCATAGGCACCTTGTGTATCATCGGTTCCACTATAGGTGCCCCCGCTTACGGTGAAGTTTGAATAGCCAGGCGTTTGAATATAGTTTGCATAGGCGGTGCCATCGTTCTCACCATTATAAGACGAAATATGCTGTGCATCACCCTTAACTTTTTCCATAGATAGAGTTGCGTGCCCATAGTCTCCTGATTCAGGATTTCTCACGGAGAAGAAGTTGCGTCCCAATTGATAGTACGTGGCCTGCTTGTTTCCCTTTGGGTCTATGCCGGTTGTCGGCCCTTGCGTGGGCTTGAGCAAATAGAAATTACCAGGCAGCACCACATCTTTCGACGTCATCAGGTCAACGGTCTGGAAATCTATGACGTTGGCATTCTTTGACAAATTCCCGATGCTGTGTATTTTTGCCAGAACAGCCTTTTCACCGAAAGCATATCTGATTTGTTCACCAGTAAGCGGGATGGGAAACGAGAATGAATTCCACTGATCCGTTTTCAGTGTTCTTTCCAGATTGGTGGCTCCGCTATAGCGTCCGCTCTCGCTTTGGGCTGTCTGGAACTGCTTGGCATTGGCATACTGACTGTCGTTTTCAGGAGAGTAGTAGTTGCATCCAAGATATTCGAGACTTTCCTCATCCTCATAGAAGAATGCCGGAGCAAAGCCCATGCTTGTGGCGCGAATATCGTCCACGCAAACCCAGTCGGAGTCGTAATAATAATTCTTATTGCTCTTTTTTCCGCCGTATGTCATCGTGGCAGCATCTTTTCCGAAACCAACGACCAATGTCGTGTAGCCATCATTAAACTGTTCCTCCGTGACACAAATCCACAGTACGGTCTTATGGGCTTCACCGTTTTTTGTTAATTCTTTTCCCACTACCAGGCAATTTGCCTTGCGGTCTTTTGAATATGTACCTGATGCCACGCGCTCAAGATTGGCTTTTTCGAATCCTCCATACGAATCGGTTGCACTACTGCCTTTTACCTGTGCATACAAATAGGCGTCATTGTCGTCGCTCTGACAGAATCCGAAACACTGTATCTGATACCATCCCGGATAGGGGACCTCAAACTCCGTATGCACTCTTCCCACTCCTTCAAACGACAAATAGCCGTATTTGGAATTCTCTAATCCATATTTAGCTCCATCTGTTATCTCATCTCCATCTGTTCCTTTTTTATCATCAAACGTTTCCTTAAGTGCGACAGGAGCATTCCATGCCTCATTGTAATATCTGATACTGTTGTCATTATGTGTCTTGTTGTTGGATTGTCCGTCTGCATAACCCCAGGTATATCCGTAACGACCTTCCTGCGTATATTCAGCATCTTCATTCCGTTCGGTTTCCCATTTAATGAAATCGTTAGAATTTCGTGTAAAGTCACGGTCGGGAATAAGCGACGAGATACTGGGATTCAAGCCAACCGTCTCTTCATTTAACACACGGATAAATTCTTCTTCTGAGATGACACGCCATTGGTATAATTCTTCAATAGGAATCATATTGCCGTCAACCTCTTTCTTTTCGGTGTTCCCTTTGACTATGTCCGTTGTCCAGCACACTCGGTCATGATCAAGAAGAACAAAAGTGCCATCTCCTTTATCGCCCGCGACATGGTACTCTCCCCATGCTGCACCTAAATGATATTCGCCTGTCTTAAAAGCTTTGCCAGTGAATTTTTCTGTCATATAATAGGTATAGGTATCTGCATTAGGATCGGTTTCAACCCGGTCAAAACTCCAAACCCTTGTCCTATTCCCATCTGTATTACAATCCATGATAGTTGTAAAGCAATACTTATAATAATTACTCCATCCACTATTATTTTCTGGTGGGTTGCATCCAAACCAATGCTTATTGGAGGAAATATTTGATTCCTCAATACCACTATCTATCTTTCCTGAAGAAAGTAGTTGCATCTTTCGCCCGAAGTCTTCGTGGAACAGACGACCCTCTACGCCCCAACTGCCTCCATCGATGATGAAACGTCCGGTGCCTACGTTAAACAGGTAGATGTTCCTGCCGCTACCTACATTCGCATATTTGGAGTTACGTAGAATCGAATCTACATCTATTCCTTTCCACTTCCTGCTCATGGATTGGGCATGGGTAAGCGTTTCACTTCCATCTGCAAGGGCTTCAGCAGGCAGAAACGTCAAAACCAAGAAAAGTGCAAGTATATGCTTAATTATCCGACAATTCATAATCACAGCCTCCTATTTGTTAATTGTAAATTTACGATTCAATAATAGCTCCAATATTTACTTTTATCTTGCAAATATAGTCCAATATTTTCAAAATACCATTTTTTTTCTTTGAAAAGTGACATAATTAACTTTTGTTTGTAAATTTTACAAACAGGTCACAAAATGCATATCTACTTGCACTATGATAAAGAAATGACGTACTATGGCAAATTTGCTACAAATGGCAAATTAATCCGAGGGAGCGAAATATTTCACATTTATTAACCGATAAGTTGGGGGATGGGGAGTGATGGGGGGCTTCGATGGTTATTGCTTACTCTGCGCTGGTTGCGCAGAGCACCTGACTGGGACTATTTGGGCGAGGGCTTGGGACCGAGGCTTTGGGGGGATTATGGGGGGATAGGAGATTATGGGGGGCAATAGGGGTGCTATAGGGGGTATGGGATTTTATAGGACAAGATGGGAGGGGATGGGATAAGAGGCGATGCGGGAGGGGGTCGGGAAATTTACCTGAGCACTATCGCAATGCGCCAAAAAAAGAGGGCTGAGGGAGCTGGCTCCCTCCTGCCCTTCTATTGCTTTATCACTTTCTTGCCATCTACGATGTAGAGGCTCCCTTTCCTGGGATGCTCAACGAGGCGGCCGTCGGGTGAATACCAGCGGCTTTCTTGCTCGCCGGCAGACGGCATTTCGCTGATGGCCGTAGGCACGGGCATTCCGCCATATTCCACCCAATCTCTTGCCTGCAAGTCGTAGGCCCACAACGTCCATCCCTTGGCCTTTGCTTTTTTGGCTTGCGACTCTGTTATCTTGTTTCGCTCGGGATAGGTGGCGTCTGCTCTGGGATCGTAGATGTTGAGCACGCCTTCTTCTACGGTGGGCAGATTCTCTATGAACTCGTCCATGTCGTGTCCGCTCATCTGGTTCTTGAAGCAGTCAACCAGATAAAGCTTGGTGTTCTTCGACAAGTCGACGGTCTTGACATTGTTATAGTGGAACGACAGCTCTTCAATTTCGGTGAAATACTCAATGCCGGTGAGGTCGCTGATGCCCTCTTTGCTCATGGACAATGACGGTGTATCGGATACGTCTTTAGTGGTGACGGCACCTGTGCATTGGAAACCGTATTCGAGGAGGAATTGTCGGAAGTTGGCGTCGGGGAAACGTTTCTTGTTGATGAGCCAGAAACCCTGGGTTTCAACCTCCTTCCCGCTTAAGTCATACAAGCGCACCTTCCAGCCTTTGTTGTTGACCTCGCTCACCTGTTCGGGAGTCATCTCGTTGGCCTCGGATTTGCCGTCTCGGCCGTCATACACGAAGAAGGTACCATTAGTGACTTTGGGCAAAGTAGAGATAAGATTGTCCATGTATGTCCCGCTGATATGGTTTTCACTACAGGACAAATATGTCAGCTTTGTATTTTCGGACAAATCAATTGTTGAGAGGTTGTTTATGTCGCAAGTAAGCGCTTCCAACTCCGTGAAGAGTTCAATGCCCTTCAAGTTGCTTATGCCTTGATTATAAAGGTCAAGTTCGTAGGTTTCCATGACGTCTTCTTCGGTCAGGACTCCCGTGCAACGGTAGCCTTGTTCGAGCAAGAAGTTACGGAAGTTGGCATTGGGGAAGTGCTCCGTGTTGATGAAAACATAGCCCTGAGTTTCAGCGAAATCCTTTGCCTGTTCGTCGTATAGTTTTACCGTCCATCCTTTGAGCTGTGCATTTGCCACCTGGGTCTTCGTCATCTCGTTGGTGTCGGGATAGTTGCTGTCGCTGTTGTTGAAAACAATGATGTTTCGGTCCTCACCCTCGACTGTTGGAAGATTCTTGATGAAACTATCCATGTTATTCCCGTTGATGTTGTTCTGCGAACAGTCAACAATCACCAAGTGCGGATTCATCCACAGACTGATTGTCTTGATTCCATTTTGAGAGCAATTAAGGCCCTCCAGATTGTAGAGTTGTTCAATGCCGGTAAAGTCTAAGATGCCCAGATTGGGAACATCCACCTCATACACCTCCTCAATCTCTTTGGCGCTCAGACTATCATCTTTGTTAATGTCGAAGCCTTTCATGTATTCGCTGAAGTTCTCATCGGGAAAATATTTCTCGATGGGCATTGGCGACCACGAGAAGTATCCCGGTCGGCCTATTCCCATATCATAGCAGGCATAGGACCCATCTATGTGATTAGAATTATATTTGGTTCCCCGAGCGCCAACGAGGCTCACACAGTCCTTGAACATGTTATCAGAGTTTTCCTCATTGAGATTTGACCAACTCCCATACTTAAAATAGATACGTTGCAAGCTGGTGCAACCGGAGAACATGCTTTCGGTGTCTGT
>JAILAI010000012.1 GCA_024681705.1 Prevotella sp. | reverse complement strand
GGGAGTAAATGAAGAGTTATAGGCAGCATCAGGAATTATTATGTAGAGTTCTTTCTGTTCCGCCCTCTTAATAGGGAAACAAACACTATTTTTGCTCCCCGCCCCTGCTTGCAGGGGAGGGGTAGGGGTGGGGTCAACAAGGCCCCCTATGTTAGGGCTGTGGTCAACGAGCAGGGGACTTTGAGCAGGGAAGAAGGGGTAACAAGACCACAGGCAGGGGTGGAGCGAAGCGGAACCCCTGATAGCGACAACACAGAAACAGTAGCGCCGAAGGTGCGACACAATACGAATGCTACACCATTTCAAGGTCAGAGGGGGCTTGTCAAGCGGCAAAAGTCATAAATTTGTAGCTAATAATATGTTTAGCGGACAGTAATAATTGCCTTACAACTTCCCAATAGGCAAAGGCCAGTTAATTCCCACGTAGGTAAAAGTACCCCATGCACACTAGTTCGTGTTGCCTGAATAAGTGATGTCAGCACCCTATTGATCATGGGGATATAACTTACTACACTCCCCGCCCCTGCATGCAGGGGAGGGGTAGGGGTGGGGTCAACAATCTCCCATGCACAGTATTGTGATGTCAGCACCCTATTGATCGTGGGGGGAAAACTAACTACACACCCCGCCCCTGCTTGCAGGGGAGGGGTAGGGGTGGGGTCAACATTCTCCAAAGCACAGTTATGACGCATCCTAATGATAGACCCATTTTACCCTTTTTAACTATTTCCCTCACTCCATTTGTTAAATTCCCAGACCAAAAACGCTCAACTTTTTAACACAAAACTACCCACTTGTCTATCCCCTTTTTGCAATGTCGAGATGGCAGTCGAAAAGTCGGTTGAGCAAAACCGACAGTTTCGATCATCGAAATTGGCGCTTTTGATGACCGAAACTGCCGCTTTTGCTCATCGAAACTGCCGCTTTTGGTGGCCGTTTTTCTCGATTTTTGTGTATAATACCCGTATTTATATACCGAAAGATTGTCGCGAGTTTTGTAAGGTGTTGGTTGTCAACAGGTTACGCTAATGGGTCGTGGTTGCCTTATATCGGTGCTTCGGAAATGTTGGCGCAGAATTTTTAAATGGTGAGGTTAAAAATGCGGGATTCAAATATTAATGGAAGTTAAATCGTAGATTCTCTGTCGCACCTTCGGCGCTTGCCTTTGAGGGGCAATGTTGTCAGGGGTTCCGCTACGCTCCACCCCTGCCTGTGGTCTGCCAGCCCTTCGGGCTTTAGTTTGCGAGAAAAAGAAAATAAACTATGAACTAACGTAAGCGTGGGCTGTGAACTGGGGAAACCCCGGAGGGGTGACAGATTATAGGCAGGGGTGGAGCGTAGCGGAACCCCTGCTAACAATGCCCACAGAGGCAAGCGCCGAAGGTGCGACAGAACGGTAGCAAAACACCTTCAACTCGGCCGCTCCTTCGGAGCTGATTTTTTGTTGTTCGTGTCAGAGGTTCCGCTACGCCTGCGGTCTTGCCAGCCCTTCGGGCTTTTAATAGTGCCTCTCTTGGTCGAGTTATCACCCCACCCCTGCCCCTCCCCTGCAAGCAGGGGCGGGGAGTAAATGAAGAGTTGTAGGTAGCATCAGGAATTATTATGCAGAGTTGTATCTGCTCTGCCCCACTGATATGGGAACAAACACTATCTATGCTTCCCGCCCTACTGATATGGGAACAAACACTATCTATGCTCCCCGCCCTACTAATTGAGGGAACACACTATCTATGCTCCCCGCCCTACTGATATGGGAACAAACACTATCTATGCTCCCCGCCCTACTAATTGAGGGAACACACTATCTATGCTCCCCGCCCCTGCTTGCAGGGGAGGGGTAGGGGTGGGGTTAGACAGGCGTCATAAATTGAGCGATGGAGCCTCGCGTAATCATTTCGTGATAGAAGTGGTCGTAGAATATGTGGCATGTATCCTACTGGTAGGGTTGGGGTCAATATGTGCTAATGCACAATAATAGTGGCACGCCCTATTGATGAGTGCACAATGAACTTTGAGTTATGAACTATGAAGTAATGTAGGCCCTTTGGGCTTCGCTTTGCTAGAAAAAGACTATTCACAATAAACTAACGCGAGTTCGACGAAAATGGGTGTAGACTATTTCTCTATTTCATATAATTTCAAATAACACCTACCGACCTACCATGACCACACTCAGACGCCCATATACAAAGGGTTTGAGCGATGGTAGGTCTTTCGTCAACACCTACCATAGACCTACCATGAATCTACCATAGACATTTGTCCTTTATTCATAGGTTTTAGCGAATTGTTATGGTAGTTTTGAGGTCTTTTCGAGCAAACGCCCACCAACAAAAGAGTTTGAACGATGGTAGGTCTATGGTAGGTCTTGAGAAAAGACCTACCATAGCGGAATCCCTTTATTTATAGGGGTTTGAGGGGTATGATGGTAGGTCGGTAGGTCTTTTTCGGAAAGGACATAATATATATTGTTTTTGTCGAACTCACGTTAAACTATGAACTATGAACTAAATTTGGCCGATGACACCATAAAACAACCCCCAAAACTACTTGTGATAGTTTTGGGGGTCATTGATGGGTTTGGAACCCTTATGGGCTTTTGTTGCTATCATCAGGGACCGATGTGGAAACCTTGGCCGTTGCTGCTCGATGAGTTCTGCTGCTGGTTGTTGGTGTTCTGCCTCGTTGTACCGATGTGGAAGCCAGGACCGTTGGAGCGTGGCGGTGGCGGCGGATTGTTAGCATTGCCTCTTGGTGGTGGCGGTGGGTTTCCGATTGACGGACCGCGACGGTTTGTCGATGTCGACGAGCGTCTGTCGTACTTCGGCTTGACTGGTTGTGTCGTAGCAGGAGCTGCCGGAGTTTCATCTTCTTCTAATGGCTCGTCGAAGTATCCAGGATCATCGAGTGGGTCAGGCTCCATCTCCTCGTTGTCCATCTTTTCGGGTTCGAGGGCTGTGGTGTCTTTGTCTGCCTTGTCGATGCTGTCTTTCACCACTTCGGTGGGTGGTGGAGGAGTTTCTTCAACCTTCGATTTGCCTTTCTTCAGGAACCACCAGGCGGCACCTCCTATCAGTGCGAGCAGAAGCAACAGGGCAAGGATGATGAGCAGCCATTTCAGACCTCCGCCACTCTTGGGCGGCTGCTGATAGTTGTTGTATGGCGGGTAGCCTCCCTGTCCATAACCTCCGTCCTGACCTCCTCCGGGAGGCGGGAAATTGTTACCAGGACCCTGCGAATCGTACGGCGGCTGACCATAGGGTTGTTGAGGCTGTTGCGGTTCACCATAACCATGACCTTGCGGCTCGAATGGCGGCTGACCATAAGGCTGCTGAGGCTGTTGCGGCGCTTGTTGTGTCTGTTCGCCATAGACCTGATTTTGCGGCTCAAATGGCGGCTGACCATAAGGTTGCTGAGGCTGTTGCGGCGCTTGCTGTGTCTGTTCGCCATAGACCTGATTTTGCGGTTCGAATGGTGGCTGACCATAAGGTTGCTGAGGCTGTTGCGGCGCTTGTGGCGGTTCACCATAAGGCGAACCTTGCGGCTCTAACGGCGGCTGACCATAAGGCTGCTGAGGCTGTTGCGGTGGTTGTCCGTAGGGCTGTTGAGGCTCATAAGGTGGTGGCGCCTGCACATCGGGTGGAGGCGGAATCTCGTTGTTGCTCGGTGGCGGTGGCGGGTTCTGCGGATAGTCGGTCGGCGAGTTCGTCACCGTTTGTTCCGCCTGTGCCGCAACATCACCAAAACCTGTAGGCTGTCCGCAGATGGGACAGAACTTGGCGTGCTCGTTGATGAGCTGGCCGCAGATGGGGCATTGTTTCATATTGTTGATTTTTTTGTGAGGATGATAACTTGATTACTAGTCGGCAATGACGAAGTCGAGCTGCCGCTTTTCTACATTGGCACGAGCCACGCGGATGCGGATGGGGTCGCCGAGCTGGTATTTGTTATGATGGCGGCGTCCCACCAGCTGGTAGTTTCGCTCGTCAAAGTCGTAGTAGTCGTCGTCGAGGTCGTGCATGGATACCATTCCCTCGCAGTGGTTTTCGTCCACTTCGGCATAGATACCGTAGCTGGTGACGCCCGAGATGTGAGCATCGAACTCCTCGCCGATGAACTGTCCCATGAACTCTACCATCTTGTACTTGATGCTGTCGCGCTCAGCGTTTTGTGCCAGCTGCTCCATATCGCTCGAGTGTTCGCACAGTTCTTCGTATTTCTCCTTGCTGGCCGAGCGTGCGCCCTCTTCGTATCTGGTGAGCAGACGGTGCACCATCGTGTCGGGATAGCGGCGGATGGGCGATGTGAAATGGGTGTAGTAGTCGAAAGCCAGTCCGTAGTGGCCGATGTTGTAGACGCTGTATTTCGCCTTCATCATGGCTCTCAGTGCAACGCTCTCGATAACGTTCTGCTCGCGTTTTCCCTGTACGTCGTCCATCAGCTTGTTCAGGCTCTTCGATATCTCGCCTCTCGAACCGGTAGTCTTCACGCGATAACCGAACTTCACGATGAATTCGCGCAGTCTTTCCATCTTCTGCGGGTCTGGCTGGTCGTGAATGCGGTAGGGCAGCGTCTTCGCTTTCTGTCCCTTCTTCACCTTTCCTATCGACTCGGCGACGGTGCGGTTGGCCAACAGCATGAACTCCTCGATGAGTTTATTGGCATCTTTCGACTTCTTGAAGTAGGCGCGTGTGGGCTTTCCTTTTTCGTCGACGTCGAAGTGCAGTTCTTCGCGATCGAACTTCACGGCTCCGCCCTTGAAACGTTTCTCGCGGAGTTTCTTTGCCAATGCGTCGAGTGTGCACATCTCCTCGCCGAACTCTCCTTCGTAGTTCTTCCGGTGCGGAGCAGGCTCGCCCGTGCCGTCTTTCACGCCGTTCTTCTCAAGAATCTCCTGCGCCTCCTCATAGGCGAAGCGACGGTCAGAACGAATCACGGTGTGTGCCAGGTGCCAGCTGCGCGTGTTGGCTTCGGCGTCGAGCACGAAGATAGCGCTATAGCAGAGTTTCTCTTCGTTGGGCCTGAGCGAGCAGATGAAGTTGCACAACCGCTCGGGCAACATGGGGATGGTGCGGTCTACGAGGTATACACTGGTGGCTCGCTTCTGTGCTTCCTTGTCGATGATGGAGCCTTCCTTCACGTAGTGCGACACGTCGGCAATATGTACGCCCACTTCCCATAGCGGTTCTTTCTCGCCGGGCAGCTTCCTGATGGAAAGTGCATCGTCGAAGTCCTTTGCGTCGTGCGGGTCGATGGTGAAGGTGGTCACCTCGCGGAAGTCCTCGCGGCGTGCTATTTCCTCTGGAGTGATGGAGGCATCGAGCTTGTTGGCCGCTTCCTCCACGTTCTTCGGGTATTTGTAAGGCAGTCCGTACTGGGCCAGAATGGCGTGCATCTCAGTGTTGTTGTCGCCCATCTTTCCGAGCACGTCCACCACCTCACCGACGATGTTCTTCGAGTCTTTCGAAGGCCACTGGGTGATTTTCACCACCGCCTTGTCGTTGTTCTTGCCTTGTTTCAGCTTCTTCTTCGGGATGAAGATGTCGTGCACGAAGAGGTTTCCATCGGGAATCAAGAAGGCGAAGTCGCGCTCCACCTGCAGACGTCCCACCACCTGGTCGTGGGCACGTTGTAGAATCTCGGTCACCATGGCCTCTTTGATGTGCTTCTCGCGTCGGGCCATCATGGTGATTTTCACGCGGTCGCCATTCAGGGCGAACATCGAGTTGCGCTCGGCAATGAAGATAGGTTTGTCAGAACCATCGGCCACGAACGAGTTCTTGCCGTTCGCCTTGCGTATGAATGTTCCCTCGAGCACCTGTCCCTGCGTGTTCAGCCGGTACTGGTTGTCCGAGAGTTTCTGCAAATAGTCGTCCCATGCCATCTCCTCGAGCAAGTCCACAGCCATCATCTTGGCCGGGTGAGTGGTCAGGTGCAGCTGTTTGAAAATCTGCTTGTAGCTGTATGTTTCGTTGGGATTCTGCTGAAAGAGAGTCTGCATCATCTCACTCAGCTTTCTTTTTGTTAGGCGCTTTGCACCTCCCTGATTCTTGCCTTTTGCCATTTTCTTAAGGATTTTAGTAGTTGTTAAATTCTCGGACTCTTTGGCCCGCTTGACGGTGCGAAGATACAAAAAAAATCCCAATGTCGTAGCGCGAAGGTCAATTTTTTTTGTGTTTAAGGAAAAAACGACCGCACTAAGGTCTATTTCTAACTAAAAGCTACGTCAAAAGCGACGGGTATGTCGACAATAGGCGTCGTATTCAGCACCGAAATCCTGACGCAGACGACGCTCCTCGCTGAGCACCTGGAACAACATGATTCCAAAGAAAACCACCAAGACCACCCATGCCTGCCAACGCCATAACCCAACGGCCACACCCGCCAGATAGACGAGGGTGCCGGTCAGCATCGGATTGCGGTTCAGACGGTAAGGTCCATCTGTCATCAAATGCTGGGTTCGTGGCGCTACCTCATGGCCGAAGGCATCCATCGGGTTTCCTTTGCCTTGGCGCTTCATGTAGACGATGGTCCAAACGCTCAACGCCAACCCGCTACAAATCAAAACAACCGCAACGATGGCTCTGCCAAAAGTGATGGAATCGAGCGAGGGCATTCCCGATGCCAACCACATCACAGCTGGCATCAACGCCACAAAGAGCAAACCGCCAAGAAGGTATCCTATCACTTCTCTTAACTTTTTCATGACTATTTTTATTATAAATGATAATGCTACATAAACTCTTGTTTTGAGGAAACCGGAATTATGAGTCGAGATGACAAACCATGATATATTCTTCCGAAGTCTCTTTCCACACCTTGAAACCAGCTTTCAGATACATTTTCGTTGCATAGTTCTCCTTCTGCACAGAAAGCGATACTCGTTTATATCCCACATGGCGAAGCATTTGTAGCAACCGATAGAGAAGGGCCGTCCCAATCCCCTTGTTGCGAAACTTCTTATGAAGGGAAATGGCCAATGACGGCGTGTCGTCGGCAATATGCCCGTAATCCTTCATGATTCGAGTCCATGCGGCTCCAACAACCTTCCCATCAGCTTCGGCAACCAGACACCTGTCGTCTGGATATGCACCAAAATCCTTGATGTACATCTGCAAGTCATCGTTCAAGATGATTGACCTTGGAGGTTCGGCCACTCCTTCAGGAATGAATATCGCCTCGAAAAGGAAATCTTCAAGCAATGAAACCTCGTCCATTCTCATCTTCCTAATAATGTATTCCATCGAGCCTTATGTGTTTTCTTTTCCGATTTACCTTTCTTTATGTCATTGCAAAATTAGAAGATAATCTCGTGGTATACAAATCTTTCGGAATAAATAAAGTTAAGGCAGAATAGAATATGTTTTATTTTGCCGTTCCCTTTGAGTTGGTTTTCTGTTCCATCTTTATATTATTGCCATTATATTCCGATTCATTCTTCTTTGTCATCTCCAAGGTCGTTCATCATCGTGCGAAGATCCTTCTTGTCGTCTAAGCGGACGGAATGATTGACGCTCCTGCGTTGTTTCCTCAGGCGAGAACTTTGTTCTTCCGCTTCGCCAAAACGACGCCTTGAATCAGAGATTCTGTTCTTGCCCTTCAATCTTTTCCTAAGACCTGATGCCTTTGTTCCTGACGGATGTCGGGAGAGGCTTTCCGATGCCTTTCCGTAACCATTATACATCTGATTCAGGGTGGAAAGTACAGTAATGTCACTCTCGTCGGATAGTTTCTTCCGAGACTTATCTATCCCATCAACCCTTAGTCTGTACTTCTTTTTCGTATGATAACTTTTGCCCATCGCATCTTCTTTTGTGAACACAAAAACCGTTCCCTGTTCATTTGTTTTTGTAAATTTAGTTGTCGATATTGTTTTTATTCTTTTCTTCTGATCTATAGGATATATAAAGGGCTAACAGGGTAAATACACCCGATAAGACACCAAGTATTTTGCTGGCCTTCCATCCTGGAAAAAGAAACAGCAATACGATGATGTAAACAACTAAAAACGCAGCAAGAGACACTTGTAATTTCTGTTTTTTATTCATGTGCTTTGACTCTGTTCTAAATGTTTATTATAAAGGCGAATCTGAACGAAGATAACCAGCATATCACTGCTATCATACAAATCTCGATTTATCTGTCTGCAAAAATAGGAGAAAATCTCAACTTATACAAATCTTCAGGAATAATTTTAGTTAAAGCACAAACGAACGGGGGACGGTTCCACGTTCACTCGTTTCGAACCAATAGATAGGGTACTTATGGCGATTCCTTAGGCATCACTCTTTTTCTTTTCCCTGACCTTTCTTCAGACTCTTGACGACCTGTAATATCTCAGGGGAGAGCGCTGGAATATTATGACTGTGCTCATACTCCAGGAGTTCAGAGAGTGGCACGGCAACAAAAAAATTGCAATTACTTTCTTCATACCTATATGTTTATTCTAAATTCAACAGCACTTTACTTAAACATTTTTTGTAAGTTCCTGAGCAACGAAAGGTTCTTGGACGAGCCAAGCGGCATAGCCGATTACTTCGACAAGCTTCGGGGCGTTGAACACTTCTGAACCATTTCATCCAGAAGCGTTGAATCCGACGGAGTGCGGATTAGTATGCCGGATCTACTCGCTATAATTATGGTCTATGACGATGTCAACCTTTATGCCTTGTAACAAGGACTGAATCTCGCTGGTCAGTTGGCTTACGAAACGGGTTTCGTCGTGGACGGAAATATCCGGAACGATATCGACGGAGATTTTATCTTCCTTCTCATCATAATAGAAACCGTGCACCTGAACGATATCCTTGTGGGCCCTGAGAGCCTGCATGACCTTCGATTGCAGCTCCGTTTGTTTGTTGTCGCCCGTAGCGATGGCATATACACCTACCGTCAGGATGATGCCGTGCCGCTCTATCATCTGCATGGTTATCTTGCGGGTGAGACCATGAATCTCATGAGCCGACATCGTGTCATAGACGTTGATATGGAGCGAGCCAATCTTAACCTCTGGACCATAATTGTGGAGTATCAAATCGTACACGCCATGCACGCCCTCAAATTCAGAAACCTCTTTCTTTATTTGGTTGGCGAGTTCAGCCGAAATGCTCGTGCCTAAAAGTTCATTCACGGGCGAGGCCAACATTTCGATACCAGCCTTGATGATGACCAGGGAGATAACGGCACCAAGAACACCGTCGATCGATACCCCCCAGAGCAGCATGATGCCTGCCGAGATGAGCGTTGCCAAGGTAATCACCGCATCAAACAGGGCATCTGCCCCAGAGGCTATCAGCGCATCGCTGTTCAGTTGCGTCCCCTTGTGTTTGACATATCTCCCCAGCACCAGCTTCACCACGATGGCCACCACGATGACGATGAGTGTCGTCGTAGTGTATTCCGGTTCCGTTGGGCTGATAATCTTCTTGACCGACTCAATGAGCGAGGTGATTCCCGCCGACAGAACAATGACGGCTATGATGATGGCGCTGAAATACTCTATGCGTCCGTGTCCAAAAGGGTGCTTCCTATCAGCTGGGCGTTGCGAAAGCTTTGTGCCAATGATGGTGATAGCACTTGACAGCGCATCGCTGAGGTTGTTCACCGCATCCATAACGATGGCCACAGAACTGGCCAGCAAGCCCACCACAGCCTTGAAGACCGCCAGGAGAACATTGGTGACAATGCCTATCCAACTCGTGCGAATGATTTGCGTATTACGATCCATATAAATACCATCTACCTGTCTTGATATAAAAGTATGCAAAAGTAACCGATAATTTCAACCTATACAAATCTTTGGCCTAAAAAAATCGGTTTCGGCATTCACTTTTTGACTGTTCCGTCGCGATTCCCCGAAGCATGAGCCTGATATGTTCTCGAAATAGTTCTGCTATAAGGGTATTAAGTCCGCTATGGGCATCAGAGAAGAGAGGATGAGGATGATGAAACAAGCTAGCGTAGCGGTGTATTTAACATTTCAGTCTCTCCAAAGTGTTAAAAATCGGGGCTAAAACAGGTCATCTTTTTCGGGCAAAACTACCCACATGTCTATCCCCTTTTTGCTATCTCGGAGATTACAATCGAAAAGTCGGTTGAGCAAAACTGCCGCTTTTGATCATCGAAATTGGCGCTTTTGATGACCTAAACTGCCGCTTTTGCTCATCGAAACTGCCGCTTTTGATGCAAAAAATCTAGATTTTTTTGTTGAAAAACTGGCAATTTTCGGCGTTTAAAGCGTTGGTGATTTTGTAACAAACTGACAGTCAAGGCTTTGAGCTAACGCTTCATGGTTAGCTTATTTCGGCGCTTCGGTTTTCTCGGTGGAGAATTTTTGATTCTCCGTGTTAAAAAGAGAGTGGGTAAAAGTAAAAAAGTGTTATCGCGATTTGGGCGTTTCGTGTATTGATGTAGTGGTTTGGGCTTGTCTTGGGACGTTGAATTGACTTAGGGATTTTGCTGGATAGTGAAACCCAAAAGGACTCCTCTCGGATGGCAGATGAATCCGGGAGGAGTCCTTATCTATATATGTAGCGCTCTAAAACACTGTTGTTTGACTTCAGAACTCGATGATGAGCGTCTGGCGCGGGCGCAGGTTGAGGTCGTGGTCGAGGCGGACGGTGCGGCCAGTGATAACGTCGGTGGCTTTGGTGGTCTGCTTGATGACCTCTGCATAGCGGTCGACGGGCATCGTGGCCTTCTTGCTGGTGCCGTTCAGGATGGTGAGGACGGTGTGGCCTGCATGCTGGCGGGCGATGACGTAGATGCCGTTATAGGGGATGAACTGCGTCATGGTGCCCTCGGTGATGACCTTGTTGCCCTGCCGCCAATGGAGCAGTCGCGACAGCCATGAAAACATTTGCTGTTCGGCTTTCGAGCGTCCTTCGGCCGTGAAGCAGTTGTGCTGGTCGCTGGGGAATCCGCCGGGGAAGTCCTTGCGCACGTAGCCATCGGTCACTTCCTTGGTGCCGTTCATCAGAATTTCCGTGCCGTAGTAGAGCTGCGGGATGCGGCGCACGGTGAGCAGCAGGGCCAGAGCCTGCTTCAGTGCCAGCGTGTCGCGTCCGTTGCCGAGGAAGCGGTCGGTGTCGTGGTTGTCGATGAAGGCCATCACGTGCGTCGGATCCTCGTAGAGATAGTCGTAGCAGAAACTGTTGTAGAGGCGGTTCAGACCATTCCACCAGGGGTCGGTTTCCTCGTTCTTCGCCATCGACAGACGGTCGAAGAAGGCGAAGTCCATCACCGTCTTCAGATAGCTGTTGTCCTTGCTGAGGCGCGAACCTTTCTGCCAAGAGGCGGTGTAGGCGGGCTCGGTCACCCACGTCTCGCCTACGGTGTTGAAGTTGGGATACTCCATGTCGAGACGCTTCATCCATTTCGCCATTCCCTTTGCGTCGGCGTATGGGTAGGTGTCCATGCGGATGCCGTCGATGCCCACCGTCTCAATCCACCAGATGGAGTTCTGGATGAGGTAGGTCATGACGTGCGGGTTGCGCTGGTTCAGGTCGGGCATCGTGGGGACGAACCATCCGTCGGTGGTTTCGCGCAGGTCTACTTCAGAGGCATAGGGGTCGCGCACCGGGGTCAGCTTGTAGCTGGTCTGCTGGAAGTGGGTTCCCGTGGGGTCGCTGGTGCCGTTCGACTCCTTGAGCCAGTCAGGCAGGTTGAGCCAGTCCTTCGTCGGCATGTCGTGCGTCCAGGGATGCTCGAAACCACTGTGGTTGAAGATCATGTCCATCACAACCTTCAGGCCTTTGGCGTGTGCCTCGTCGCAAAGACGGCGATAGTCGTCGTTGGTGCCGAAGCGCGGATCCACGCGATAGTAGTCGGTGGTGGCGTAGCCGTGATATGTGGAGAATCCGTTGTCGCTATCGGGCGAGTTGTTCTCGAGAACCGGCGTGAGCCAGAGTGCCGTCACGCCTAGTTCCTTGAAGTAATCCAGGTGCTCACGGATGCCCTCGAGGTCGCCTCCGTGACGCAAGGAGGGTTGCGATCGGTCCTCCTTATAGGTGTTCATTCCCTTCACCTGCGACACGTGGTTCGGCCCCTGTGCAAAGCGGTCGGGCATCAGCATGTAGAGCACGTCGGCATTGGAGAATCCCATGTGCTGGTCGCCAGCCATCTCGCGTTGACGTAGCTGATAGTTGAATTTCTTCTTGTCGAACTTCAGCGTCATCGTGCCGGGTTGCGCTCCGCTGAGGTTCATGTAGACCAGCAGGTAGTTGGGCGAGTCGAGGTGCACGACGCTGTCGATGCGGGCATTGGGATAGTCGGTTGTTACTTCCTTCACGGCTCCGATGTTCGGACCGTATACCATCAGCTGGAGCGATGGGTCTTTCATGCCGACGAACCAGTTGGTTGGGTCGATGCGGGTGATAGCTTTCTTTGGGGCTGCTGCCATAGTCAGGGTTGCTGTGAGAAGCAGTAGGGTTAGAATATTCTTTTTCATTGTCGTTGAGGGGTTTCAAAAATGGTATGACTATTACTTCGCGTCGGTTCAGGGGCAGTCGTGAAGGATGACGGCCGACTGAGGTGCAACGGTGATTTGCGCATCGGTGAAGTGGCTGATGCCGTTCTCGGTGATGCGTCCTTGCTCGCACACCGTCTCATAGCTGCCTTCGGGCAGGGCTATGGTCTGCTCCGTCTTGTTACTGTTCAGTATGACGTAGATGGTCTGCCACTTGTCGCCTCTGGCGTGGTTCTTCAGTCGGAAGGCAACGGTGCAGGCTGGCGACGGGATGAATTCCAGGTGATTGCGCACCAGGTCGGCACTGCCCAGACGGAAAGCCGGATGATTCTTGCGCAGCTGTATGAGGTCCTTGTAGTATTTGAACACCTGCGGATAACGCTTCAGGTTGTCCCAATCGAGATGGTTGACGGAGTCGGGCGACTCGAAAGAATTGTGAACGCCCTTTTTGTTTCGCAACATCTCCTCACCGGAGAGCATGAACGGCACGCCCTGCGAGGTGAAGACAGCGGTCTGTGCAAGCAGGTCGAGACGGATGAGTTCGTCGTCAGTGATGCCGGGAATGCTCGAGCGCAGACGGTCGACGAGGCACATGTCGTCGTGACAACTCACGTAGCTCATCATCTGTGTCGGTTCGGTGGCCCACGGTTGCTTAGAATAGTTCACCTTCGACATGTCAACCTGTGGATGACTGATTGCGCCAGCGATGCCGAACTTCAGACTTTCCTCTTCACCGGGAATGGCGGCCAGGAAGGCGCCCTTCGTGTCATCGGAGAACGGACCGCGCAGAGCATCGCGTATCTCATCGCTGAAGGCGGCGATACGCGGCATCTGACTGATGTTGGCCTTTACTCCGAGTTTCTCCTGCGGATAGGCACAAGAGCCAGCGCTCCATCCTTCTCCGTAAATGAAAATCGTGGGGTCTATCTCGTCGACTGCCTTGCGGATTGCGTTCATTGTCTCAATGTCGTGAACGCCCATCAGGTCGAAGCGGAAGCCGTCGATGTGGTATTCGTTAATCCAATACTTCACCGACTCTATCATGAACCAACGCATCAGCGGTTGTTCCGACGCCGTCTCATTGCCGCAGCCAGAACCGTTGCTGTAGGTGCCGTCGGCATTCTTGCGGTAGTAATAGTCGGGCCATGTGCGATGGAAATTGGAATGGTCGATGTCGTAGGTGTGATTATAGACAACGTCGAGGATAACGCGGATGCCCGCCTTGTGCAAGGCCTGCACCATCTGCTTGAATTCGCGGATACGGCAGGTGGGGTCGGCGGGATTGGTGCTGTACGAACCCTCGGGCACATTATAGTTCACCGGGTCGTAGCCCCAGTTGTACTTGTTGTCCGAAAGGCGCGTTTCGTCTACCGAACCGAAGTCGTAGCTGGGCAGGATGTGGATGGCATTGACGCCCAAATCCTTCAGGTGGCGGATGGCTTTCTGCTCCGTCAGTGCGAGGAACTTGCCCTTATTCTGCAGACCTGACGACGCGTCGATGGAGAAGTCGCGGTGGTGCATCTCGTAGACCACGAGGTCGGCGGGCGACTTCACCACGGGTCTTTTGTCGTTGGCCCATCCTTCCGGATTTGTCGTCGCCATGTCTATCACATATCCGCGCTTGCCGTTGATGCCTACTGCCTGCGCTGCTATGCCCGGCGATTCGCACCAGTTCTTTCGGTTTCCTGATATGTCGATGGTATAGAAATATCCGCGCCAGTCACCGGGAACATCGGCCGTCCACTCATAGTCAGTTGCCGCCTGCCGGGTGAGTTTCTCCGTGCGCAATGGTTTCCCGTCAATACCTTCCTTGTAGATTCTCAATACGGGCTTCTTGGCTTTCGGTGAGGCCGTGAAGCAGAACCTTGTTGTGTTGGTTGCTGCGTCGTAGTGGCCGCCTTGAGCGATGAAGTCTCCCTGGGCATTGATGCTGATTGTGGTCATTACCATCCAAGCAAATAACAACAGTTTCTTCATAATCTTATTTTGCTATTAGTGAAATGGCAAATCCTCCGCCGGGCGCTTCCTGCAATTTAAGCACGTCGCCGGCCTTCACCACTTTCTTTGTTATTACGTAAGCCTGCGGGTTTTTCTCGTAGTGGGCGTTCTTCGCGTCTGCATAGATAGTGCAATCGTACTTGCGGCCCTTGTCTAGGAAGTCGAGCTTGAGGTTTACCTTATGACCGTCCTCGTTGCATTTTCCACCCACGAACCAGTTGTCGGTGCCCTTTGCCTTACGAGCTACGGTGATATAGTCGCCAGGTTCGGCCTCCAGATATCGCGAGTCGTCCCAGTCGCAAGCCACGTCCTTGATGAACTGGAAGGCATCCATGTAGCGCTCGTAGTGCTCGGGAAGGTCGGCAGCCATCTGAAGTGGGCTGTACATGGTGAGGTAAAGCGCCAGCGAACCGGCAATGGTGATGCGTGCCCACGACGGGTTGTCGCTCCATTCAGAGAGCTTCGTCACGAAGATTCCAGGCGTATAGTCCATCGGTCCGCCCTGCAGACGTGTGAAAGGCAGTATGCAAGTGTGGTCGGGATTGCTGCCACCAAATGCTTCGTATTCCGTACCGCGGGCGCTCTCACCACCTACCAGATTGGGGTAGGTGCGGCAGATGCCTGTCGGGCGCGTTGCCTCGTGGCTGTTCACCATGATGTGGTGCTTGGCTGCTTCCTTAATTACATAAAGGTAGTGGTTGTTCATCGACTGAGAATAATGATGGTCGCCGCGTGGGATAATGTCGCCTACGTAACCAGTCTTCACGGCGTCGTAGCCGTATTTGTTCATCAGTTCGAAGGCCTCCTTGATATGACGCTCATAGTTCTGCGTGCTGGAAGAGGTCTCGTGGTGCATGAGCAGTTTGACACCTTTGGAGTGTGCATATTCGTTCAGGGCCTTGATGTCAAAGTCGGGGTAGGGGGTCACAAAGTCGAAGACGTCGCGCTTCCACATGTTGGCCCAGTCTTCCCAGCCTACGTTCCAGCCTTCCACGAGCACTTCGTCGAGGCCGTTCTTAGCGGCGAAGTCAATATACCGCCTTACCTTCTCGTTATTGGCGGCATGGCGGCCGTTGGGTGTCACGCTGTTCCAGTCTGTCTGGTCGAGTTTGATAGACGGGAAGTCGTTTGTATA
>JAILAI010000267.1 GCA_024681705.1 Prevotella sp. | reverse complement strand
AACGACCATTTCATCGAACGCTATCTGCAAACCGAAGGCCAGCTGGTCTACGGAGGCTATACCGCCGACGGCACCCCTACCCCATCGCTCCAACACAACCTGCGCTACCGCTACGAGCAGGCCCACCGCCTGAACCATAGTGCCGAGGTGCGTAGTCAGCAGCCCTATCACGATTTCCACACCAGCAATTTCCTCGTAGAACGCCGCCTGATGGTCGCTCATCCCTTCGACGAACGATTCCGCCACTACGGCTACGAAGACGTTCTCTGGGGCAAGCAACTGAAACAGAACGGCATTTCCATCACCCATATCGACAATCCGCTCAGTTTCTGCCATTACGAAGACAACGACCACTTCGTCGGCAAGACCGAGGAAGGTCTGCGCACGCTGGCCACTTTCCGCCACGAGCTGCGCGGATTCTCGCCACTGCTCGCCCACTACGAAACCATAGAGCGCCTCCATCTTGGCTTTTTGCTTCGTTTTTCCTACAAAATGGCAGGAAAAACACTCAGAAAATCACTCATACACAATAATCCGCCACTTTTTTTGTTTAATATATATAAGCTACTCTATTTTGCACATTATATAAAAAAGACGGACAAATGAAGAGATCTCTCATCACAGCATTGATCCTCGTCGCCACAACGCTCGGTTGCATGGCACAGGCAAACAAGTGGAAATCATACCTCAGCTACTACGACGTCACTCACATAGAGCCCGCCGGCAGCTCCATTTTCGTGCTGGCCTCCAACGCCATCTTCTCCTACAATCTGAACGACCAATCCATCAAGGAATACGGGCAGAGCGATGGCCTCAGCAGCAATAACATAGCACGCATCGCATGGAGCAAGAGCGCCAAGGAACTGATCATCGTCTACGAAGACCTGAACATCGACGTGCTCGACACCGAGGGAAACATCGTCAATATCGCCAGTTACAAGACGAAATACACCACCGACGACAAGACCATCAACGACATCTACATAGACGGCATCTACGCCTACATGGCCACTGGCTTCGGTGTGGTGAAGATCAATCTGCGCGACAAGGTCATCGACAACACCTACCGACTGAGCGCCAATATCAGTAGCGTAGTGGTGAAAGACAACGTCATCTACGCCATGTGCTTGGAAAGCGAGACACTCTACATTGGAAAACAAACCGACAACCTGCTCGATAGCAGCGCATGGTCGAAGCGTAGCGCACCCGTGAGCAACCATCTGTTCGTGAGCGACGGAGCCATCTTGGGTTTCTCTTCCAGCAGCAACATCGAGACCATCAACGGCCGCCGCTTCATCGAGATGGTGTATACAATCTACCAGTACAACATCACCAACTCCTCCATCACGACGAAAAACATCATGGAGGTGAGGACCGACCCCGTGCGCTATAGCAGTAGTAGCTGGGTGGAACCCACCTACGCCATCAACTGCAACGACGAGCACATCATCTTCAGCAAGGACAACAAGGCCCACGAGGTGTACGGAACGACCTACGAGAGCTACGACTTGCCCGAAATGGAATGCCTCACCTACGACAACACGAACAAGTGCTACTGGGTGTGCTCTTCCACGAACAAGGCCATCTCGCAAATGAAAAAGCAGTCGTCAGCGGAATCGGGTGAGTCGTCGTCGCCGTTCAGCGTTACCCTGACGGGCATTGCCGTGAACAACCCGAAGTACAACTGGTACTACTCGCTACGCTATCACAATGGCAGCATCATCGGCACCGACGGCGGATTGGCCGGAAACCCCACCAACTGGATGTCGGAAACCGAGGGTCGCAAGCCCGCCATACAGATGCTCCGTCCCGACGGTTCGTGGCTCATCTTCGAAGACGACGTGAAGCAATACACCAACATCACGTATAGCGATATCTGTTGCGTCGACATCGATCCGCTCGACTCTAGTCGTGTGGTCGTGGGTTCGCGCTCTGGCGTCTACGAGTTCGTCGACGGTAAGTTCTCGAAGCACTGGACCATTACCAATAGTCCGCTCAAATCGGCGCTCTCGACGAACCTTATCTATGTGGAGGTGACGGGCGTAGTGTTCGACGACAAGGGCGACCTCTGGGTGCTCAACGGCTACACCAACAACTGCATATTGAAACTCACGCACGACGGTGTTTGGGAAAACCATACGCCACAAGAGCTCGAGGAAATCACGGCATCGGCCACGCGTAATGCCCGCCATCCACAATTCGATAGCAAAGGCCGCTTGTGGTTCTGCATCGACCACTCGCAACTGCCATCGGTCTACTGCTATAATCCCACCACCGAGGAGCTGCTCTCCTTCCAGAAACCCTTCGTCAATCAAGACGGAACAGACATCCATATCGTCAACGGCATCCATGCGCTGGCCATCGACAAAGAGGACAACGTGTGGATAGGCACCGACGCAGGTCTCTTCATGCTACCAGCAAACAGCCAGATTCCAGGCTCGGGCGTTCAACAGGTGACGCAGATAAAGATTGCACGCAACGACGGAACCAACTTCGCCGACTACCTGCTGGCAGATACCGACATCTCGTATATCGCCATCGACGGTGCCAACCGCAAATGGATTGGAACCTACTACAACGGCGTCTACCTCGTCAGTAGCGACAACAAGGAGGTGCTGCTCCACTTTACCAAGGACGATAGTCAGCTGCTCTCAGACTACGTGGAATCCATCGCCATCAATAGCAACACGGGCGAGGTGTTCTTCGGAACACAGAACGGCCTCTGCTCCTACATGAGCGATGCTACACAGACCTACGACGAGATGACGAGCGACAACGTCCGCGCCTACCCCAACCCCGTGCATCCCGACTATGTGGGCGTCATCACCATCACTGGTCTTACCCTGAATGCCGACGTGAAGATTGTGTCGCCCAACGGAAACCTCGTAGCCGAGGGACGCAGCAACGGTGGAAGCTTCGAATGGGACGGACGCGACCAGTCGGGCCATCGAGTCGCCTCGGGCGTCTACATGGTGCTTACGGCCACCAGCGATGGCAAGAAAGGCGTGGTTTGCAAGGTTGCCATCGTGAATTGAGAAAGGGGATTGTCTAGAATATCTAGAAAGTCTAGAATATCTAGATAATCTAGAATATCTAGAAAGTCTAGAATATCTAGAGAATCTAGAATATCTAGAGAGTCTAGAGAATCTAGAGGTTCTAGAGAATACAAAAATGAGCAAACTCGCACCTCGCGACTTTGCTCATTTTTGTTTTGCTTTCTCTCTGTATTATCGTTTATTTTCCTATCCCCAGCAGCTGGAGGACCCAGGGGGCGATGGCCGTCTGGCGGATGGTGTCTTGTTGGGCGGGTTGGATGCCAGCACCATAGGCGATGAGCGTGGTTGCGTCTTGTCCGCTTATAAAACCGTGCGTGCCGCCCTTACGTTGCTCTACAACGGCACCAATGCGGTTATTGGTTACCGATACGCCCACCATTGGCTCCAACGCAAGCACAGCGGCTGGATCGGCTCCTTTGGCGGTCAGTTCGTCCTTCTCCACCACACGGAACAAGCTACGCTGCTCGGCGGGCAGATTGTCGATGATCTTGCGAATGCGACGGAGCGTCTTCTTGTCGCCACTACGGCGCATATAGAGGAAGCTGGTGTTGCCACCGCCATAGAAGCAGGCTTTCCATTCGCAGCCAGGTTTCTCACTGAGCAGACCAGCCTCACAAAGCCACACGTTGGGACTAAGCGTCTGAGAATAGTCGCAGAACCCATGGTCGCCCATCACGATGACGACGGTGCTATCCATGCGATGCGTCAGGCACAGATTCTCGATGATGGACCCCACGGCATGGTCGACACTACCCACGTCTTGTAACAACCGCTCACTCATGGTGCCTAGCGCATGCTGACTATAGTCGGTGGTGATGAGATGGATGGTCATCAGTCGCGGCTGATAGTGGTTCATCAGATAGTTGGCCATTGCGGCGGTGCGCCCGTCGCGTTGCATCGAACCAGCCTGATAGGTGATGGTGTCGAGCTTTCCGCAAGCGTTCTGCTCGAGTTCGTCGAGGATGCCTAGCGGCGTACACGAGGGCTTTATATATTCCATCTGGTCGCAACTGTAGTCGAGCGACCAAAACTCAGGCACGTTATAGTCGATGTAAGGGCTTCCCGTCGATACAGGCCAGAAGAGCGAAGCCGTCTTCATGCCCGCCTCGTGAGCCCGTTGCCAGATGGTGGGCACGGCGATGCTATCGGCATACCAGTAGCTGATGCGAGCGGTGTCTTTGTTCCAGAGGAACGGACGGTTGTAGAAAACCCTGTGGCGAGCAGGCACCTCTCCCGTGACAATCGTCGTATGCGAGGGATAGGTGGCGGCAGGCGGAATGCCTACCACGTGCTTGATTCGCAATCCGTCGCGACTCATCATCTTCAGGAAGGGCGACGGCATAAGCGGATCGTCAACCATTTCTCCCCGCATGCCATCGATGGTAATCAGGATGACGTAGCGAGGGGTGGCTGGCTGCTGAGCACTCAATGTCGTTGTGAAACTCAGCAGCAGCATTAGGATGGCTATTCTTACTTTATTTCTTTTCATTTTATTGGGGTTGAGAGGGCTTTTGGAGTTTTATCTCTTCTAGAAAAACTAGAAAATCTAGAGAAACTAGAAAATCTAGAATATCTAGAGAATCTAGAATATCTAGAGGATCTAGAGAAACTAGAGAATTCTCTTCTACTCAAACGGCACCACATCCGCCGTCTTGGCATTTTGCACAATCACGCGGTTCATGTTGTTCTTGATGGTGACCGTCTTCGCTGATTCGTCGATGGTGAACTCGTCGAGACCATAGTTCTGGGGAACGAACGAAGGAATCCAGGCTTCGATGTAGGCCTGCGGATTGCTCTGGTTGGCGGCCTCCACTTCGCAAAGCGGCAGACGGATGCCCAGATCGGCAACGCGACGTCCCTCAGCGAAAAACACCTCCTGACGCATCAAGTAGATCAGTTCGAGTGCACTATCGTGGTCGGTAAGTCCGTCGATCATCGATTGCGTCACCGATGTACCCGAGATATAGGGCACCGTCAGCAAGAACGGAGGACGACGATCCACGATGAGTCCAGAGCGTAGTGAGTCGCTTGCCGAAGCCTGCACACGGTAGACAGGGTCGTTGGGGAACGACTTCAATCCGCCATTGTAGCGGCCTTCGAGCTGGTCGTTTACGCCTTCCTGCACCGGACGCGCCTTCACCAACTTCAGCAGAGCCGTCAGATGACTCTTCGCATCGGCAAGATTATTGGCTGCCAGCGATGCCTCTGCCAGAATAAGATGGTTCTCCTCGGCCTTCGCAATGGTGATGGGGCACTGGTCGGTGCTGGCCATTTGGAAGTATTTCGGATCGAGGAAATCGAGGCGCGGTAGCGGTTGGAACCAGTCGCTCCAAATGGCTTCCTGCGCACCGTTCAGCACACCATTCTTACTATCGAACTGCACCTGACGGCAGAGATCAGCAGATAGCTGAAGTGCCTGCTGCGCATGACTGACGGCCACCTCGCGGTTACCCATCCTATAAGCGGCACGTGCGGCCATCGTGTGCACCAAGGCACGGTCGTCGTTGTTCTGTGCCATCGGAAGAGCCTCGTCGAGCACGCTCAGGGCCTGCGCCAACTGAGTGTTCCATTCCACGGCCTCTCCCCCATTCTCCATGGGCAATGCGCGGAAGAAATCGCCGGCCAGCAAGAACGAATACGCCTTGATGTAGAGCAGATGGAAGCGGTCGGCATCAGTAGTCTTGTCATCGACATCGGCCACGGTGTTCAGACCGTAATCGGCCATTTCGCGGAGCTCACCCACATGGCGTTGCAATTTCGTGACGTCGGCATCGGTATAGAGCAGACGCGGAATGTCGAACACCTTGCTCGAACGTGTATAATTGTTGAAGTAGTTGTCTGAGAGTATCTCCATGAGTTCCACGAAGTCTGACATGTGGAGGGCAAACTGCTTCTCCGTGCCGTTCACCCATGTCTCCATCGGGTTGTCGGAACTGAGGAACGCATCCTCGTCAACATTGGGGTTGACAATCTCGTCGGGCTTCACCAAATCGCAGCTCGACAAGAGTCCAACTGCCATTCCCATCATGATATATCTGAATGTCTTCATTGTCTATTCCGTTTTACTTGTTTTTTATTGTACGTTTGATGTTGAACTAGAAATTGATTTTCGCCGTCAGCACATATTGTCTCGGCAGACTATAGCTGCTATAGCTGAGTCCGCCCGTGGCTACGGCACCCTGTGTGCGAGCGCCGCTGAGCACGGCTTCGGGGTCTACACTACTGCTTGTAAACGAGAAGGGGTTGTAGACATTCAATGCCAGGTTCAGCTCGTGGATGATGTGCTTGGGGAAGGCAAACGTATAGTCGAGACCGATGTTGCGGATTTTCAGGAAGTCGGCCTTCTCAACGAAGAAGTTGGTGAAGTTCAGCCAGGTCTTCGCCTGTGTGGTTCCTTCGAGTGCTGCATCGGGAATAGCGTCGTCGTGAATGTTCTTCGCAAAGCGGAACTGACGGTCGAACGAGTGCACATAGGCACCTGTCTGGTAGTCGCCGGTGAGTGTGAAGTTCAGTCGTTGCCAACGTGCAGAGAGGGTGAAGTTGCCATAGAGGGTCGGCACGGTGCGTCCGAGGTCCTGGTTGTAGAGCGTTTCGTTCACGGTACCGTCGGCATTCAACGAGGTGGCTGTTCCACGCAGGAAACCCACCGACTTGCCTTCTTCCACCACCGTGACGATGGTGCGCGACGAGAATCCGCCGATGGCAAAGGGCACCAGACCGCCCGTCGAGATCACCTTGTTGGCATTGGTATTCAACGAACCGCGAAGTTGTACACCCCAGTCCTTGGTGTCGATGATGTTCAAACCCATGAACATCTCGATGCCGCTATTGCGAATCTTTCCGATGTTAGCCAAATAGGTGCTGCTCTGACCCGATGAGGGCAGTGTAGGAACGCTGAACAATGCGTCGCGGGTGAGGGCATAATAGTAGGTCAGGCCCAGGTTGAGGACGTTATTGAAGAATGCTCCCTGGAAGCCAATCTCATAGGAGTGCTTCTTCTCCGGACCCAGATTGGGGTTACCGTTCTTGCCAAAGGTGTTGGCCTGCTTGTCCTGATAGGAACTCACGTCGATGGTGCGCTGATACTCGAAGGCGGGCGGATAGCTACCGGCCACACCGTAGTTGGCCAGCACGCGAAGCAGGTTCACCCACTTTCCGTCTACGAGCGGTTGCATCCAGGGCTCGTCGGAAACGATGTAGGAAAGACCGATTTTGGGATAGAACTGCCAACCCACCTGGTCGCCGAAGGCTGTGTTGTAGTCGACGCGTGCTCCGAGATCCAGATAGTAGCGGTTCAGCAATCCTACATTGTCCTGGAAGTACACGCCGTAGTTGTGCAGGTTGCTCATCCATTCGTCGGCGGTGATGGTGCCTGCGCCGGTCATGATGCGGGCGCCGTCTCTCAGGTTCTGACCTTTGTAAAGGCTCTGGTGGTCGTGCGTGCTGAAGTATTGGAAGCCGGCGGTCATGATGTTGCTGAGCCACTCGCCCTTGTAGAGCTTCCATTGTCCGTTCAACTCGCCCGTGATACCGTAGTAGTTACGGTCGTAGTTGCCCACGCTACCGGCATCGGTCGTGCCCTCGGGCTTCATCTGTGTGTGGATGATATAGCGGTTGGTTTCCACCAGTTTGTCGGTGTTGTAGCGATAATCCAGACCGAGCGTAGCGTGGAACACGAGGTTCTTTATCGGTGTGAACTCCAGCTGTTGAGATGTCTGGAAACGCTTCACCTCTTCTTTGTTGTCCTGTAGTGCCTCAGCCTTCGACACGAAATCCTTCATCATGGCATACTCGTAGTCGCTGGCGGCGTCGATGTCGGCCATGAAGTTGCGTTGTGTGCCGTCCTGAGCGGTGTAGGTGAAGTTGGCGGCGGCGGCACCCTCGGTGAACCAAAGACCCGTGTAGTAGCCCTGGTTACCGTTGCGGTTGCGGCGATAGTTCTCAGCCACGAATCCGAAGGAGTTGGTGTATTTCAGCATCGAGTTCATTCGGATGGAAGTACCGAAGCGGATGTCGTACTTCTTCTGCTCGTTGCCATCGTGAATAATTGTTCCCGTGTTCTGGCTCATGCTGGCGCCAAATGAGTAGCCCATGCGCTCGGTGCCGCCCGAGAACGACACGCCGTAGCGTTGCTGGAAGCCCGTCTGGTGCAGAAGGTCTTTCGTGCGGTCGAAATGATAGAATTGTGAATTGGCCACGTCGAAGCCCAGCTGCGTAGTGACCGAAGCGCTGAAACGACCCGTACCATGATTCTTGGTGAAAATCTGAATCACGCCGTTTGCCGCATCCGATCCATAGAGCGTGGTAGCAGCACCACCGGGAACATACTCTATATGGTCGATGTTCTCCATGGGAATGTCACCAACGGCACTCGATGCGGCGGTCTGTCCGCTGATGTTACCATAGGCATTGTTCAAAACGTTGAACAACGACGAGCCGGTGTTCAAGTTGTCTACCCTGACACCATCCACATAGATAACGGGCGTAGAGTTGGTGAAGGCCGACGACAATCCGCGCGACTTGATCATCGAAGTGGTGCCGGGCTGGCCGTTTGTTAGCGTAATCTGCACGTTGGGCAGAGCGTTTTGTAGCATCTGGTCGATGCGTCCCGTAGGAAAGAGGCTCAAGTCTTCGGCCGATAGCTTGGTGATGTTCGACGACAGCCTACGCTTCGCGATGGCGCCACCCTGGCCGGTCACCACCACCTCGTCCAAATTCTTGTTCCAAACAAATTGTGAATCCACAGGAACTTCCTGTTCCTCGATAACTCCATTGTCAGCCTTAGCTTCCCAAGAAAGTACACTAAAGGCTGCCACCAGAATCATTTGTTTTCTCATCCTGTCTCTTTTTACTTAAAAAATCTAATACCAATATGGCTTATACCATATTTATCGCGTGCAAATGTCGGTATTTTTAACGAAGTACACAAACTTTTTTCTTATTTTTATTCAAAAAAGGTCTAAAAACAGAATAAAAAATGCATACGAGCGACCTATCGGTCATTTAAATTAAGTTTGGAGCCTTAAAAAGAACATCTTTTTTTTCTCATTCATCCCCATCATTTGCATTCACCCCACCTCCAGGCAACTGGACGATGGTGTGAAGTTTTTGCCGGCATTTCAACAAATGGAACATATATTGTAATGAGAAGGAGAAAATAGTTGTGTTTTTCGTTTTTTTTTTATTATCTTTGTGGCGGAAACTTTATCAACAAATTAGTAACACAAAAAAATACAAGAATATGAGAAGTCTATTACTAACCATCGGAAAGGGCAAAGGACTCTCGCTGGTAGCGAAGCGCCTCTTTGCAATCACCATTGCGCTCGTGGCCTTCACCTCGGGCATGAAGCTCATGGCAAAGGAAGCCTATGCCGTGTACACAAGTAGCAACAACACCCTCACCTTCTAAGATTTCGGTTGCGGGAAGGGCATCGCGGCATTCTGCTAAGTGCCTTATAAACAATGTGTTGAATCGTTGGGCGGGGGCGATGGGGCACTTGTGGAAAATAGGTGGGCGCAAATTTGCGCCCACCTCCTGCACAAAAAGAGAGGCTTATGTGCGGCAGTTATGGATTGCAAGGGCGCGGGAGTTGTTATACTGATAGGGGGTTATGGGGTTGATAGGGGTTATGGGGGGCTATGGGAGTTGATAGGATTTTATAGGAGTTGATAGGACTTTATAGGTCGCACTCCCCCCATTTGTTCGGGAAAACACTTTCTTTACTCCCCGCCCCTATTCATAGGGGAGGTGCAGGGGTGGGGTACCGCCTTGAACATCAGATGCGCCACAAATGAGTATACCTTAGCGCCTGTTTGACCCCACCCCTACCCCTCCCCTGCCAGCAGGGGCGGGGAGTGAATGAAGAGTGGGGGCCTTATGCTCTTTGCACTAATGTAAGAGTGGACGTTGAAGTGGAAAACCCCGGAAGGGTGACAGAGTATAGGCAGGGGTTTCGCTACACTCCACCCCTGCTAAGATTATTCTCCAAGGCAAGCGCCGAAGGTGCGACAGAACACTAGCAAAACACTTTCCATCTCTGCTGACCCTTCTTTATCCGAAAAGTTGGATGGGGAAAATTGGCGCCTTTGATTATCGAAACTGGCGCTTTTTATCATCGAATTTGGCGCTTTTGATGAACAAAACTGGCGCTTTTGGTTGATTAGTGCATAGTGGTTAGTTATTAGTGCAATTGTAACATGTAACATTGCAACATTGTAATATTAACGGGTGGTGGTGTTATTTGTTGATTGTGTTTAACGCGGGTAAAATTTCCCTCGTTAGGGCATAGTCTTCTTTAGTGGTTAGTAGTTAGTTCATAGGGCCAAAAGAACTAAAAACGCTCGCATGATAAAAGTTTTTCAATTTCTCTTGGTCGTTTCACTATTTTTTTTATATTTGCTAACATGTATTACTACACAAAAATGCTTTGCGTATGCTACACGGCCATTTTCTTTGTGGATAACTTGTGGAAAACTCAGGTATTTATCCCTGCTAATACAACCCCATAATTGTGGATAAGTGGTAAATACATATTTTTTCCACCCCTTAAACTTAACTTTTCCACTATTTTTCGATGGAAAAAGATATAAACTTTGTAATTTTGCACCGAAAAGAAGAATTGTTGATAACTGATGTAATGCGTTAAAAGTGAATAAGTAACAATGAACACATGCCGTTGAAAACTATTTCTCTCAGGTGGATAATGGAATAACCAAATTTTTAGGCTAAAAGTTTTCAACTTATCCACACTACATCATACACTTCATTTCTTTCTTTTTAAAAATTAAAAAAAAAAAGAATATAAAAATATGAATGTTGATAACAATATGAAAAAGCTCAAAAAGCAATGGACCAAACAGGGATTCATTGACGAGCCAGTGGCAGAGGATATGGACTTGGCAGCTGAGATAAAGCGTCTGGCAAAGGAGAAGGATGCCGTCATCATGGCGCACTACTATACGCGGAAGGAGATACAAGAGGTGGCCGATTTTATTGGCGACTCGCTGGCATTGGCACAACAGGCGGCGAAGACCGATGCCCGCGTCATCGTGATGTGTGGCGTGCATTTCATGGCTGAGACGTGCAAGATTCTATGTCCCGACAAACTGGTCATCTGTCCCGATCTAAATGCTGGTTGTTCGCTGGCCGATTCGTGTCGTGCTGAAGACCTCCGTCGCTATAAGGAAGAACATCCTGGCTACGAGGTGGTGTCGTACGTGAATACTACAGCTGCCGTGAAGGCGCTCACCGATGTGGTGGTGACGAGTGGCAATGCGAAGAAGGTAATCGACACATTCCCCGAGGATGCGAAGATAATCTTTGGTCCTGACAAGAATCTGGGAAACTATATCAATGAGATTACTGGTAGAAAGATGCTGCTCTGGGATGGTGGTTGCCATGTGCATGAGCGTTTCTCGCCCGAGGCCATCGTGGCTTTGAAGAAGGAACATCCCGAAGCGGTGGTGTTGGCACATCCCGAGTGTAAGGGTCCGGTGCTGGCTTTGGCTGATGTTGTGGGAAGCACTGCCGTCATTTTGAAATATTGCATCGAGAGCGAGAAGCAGGAGTTTATCATCGCCACCGAAGCAGGTATATTGCATGAGATAGAACGCAAGTGCGAAGGCAAGACTTTCTATCCCGTGCCGCCAGAAGTGAGCGAGGGCGCCATCGGTTGTCATTGCAATGAGTGCGACTATATGAAGATGAACACGATGCTCAAACTCTACAACGCACTGCGCTATGAGTGGCCGTCGGTAGACGTTCCCGAAGACATCCGTAAGGAGGCTGTGAAGCCCATCGAGAGAATGCTGAAGTTGTCGTAAGCCATTCTGCTGAAAGAATTCTTTCGACACCAGCCTTTTCTCCTCACATCTACTAAAAAAAATTACTACACATACAAATAAAAAAACAAACGCTGAATGAAAAAACTAATCTCTATACTGGTGCTTGGCATGCTCGTGACTATCACAGCATCGTCACAACCCAACTATAGTGCGAGTCGTCAGCAAGAAGTGCTGGGTCGCGCATTGACAGCTGTATCTACGGATGCTGGCAAGACCTATCTCTCGTGGCGCTATTTTGAAGGCGACAACCAGAAATATAGCTATGAGCTTTATCACAACGGCACGAAGATAGGTAGTTTCAAGCGCACCAACTACCTCTACCCTATCGAAAGCGAATCTTCCGACACGTATGAATTACGTGTAGTCGACGGAAATGGCAACGTCGTGGAGACCGACCAGACGAGTCCGTGGACTGGTGGCATGTTGCGCATTCCGTTGAGTCGTCCCACTACCAATTCGGCAACATCGAACACCGTTATATATAAGCCCAACGATTGCTCGATAGGCGACGTCGACGGCGACGGAGTGATGGAGATATTCGTGAAGTGGGATCCGTCTACATCGCAAGATAATTCAAAGTCGGGAAAGACGGACAATGTCATCATCGATTGCTATCGATTGGACGGAACATTGGTGTGGCGCGTAGATCTAGGTCCGAATATCCGTGCGGGTGCCCACTACACACAATTCCTTGTCTATGACTTCGATGGCGATGGAAAGGTGGAAATGATGTGTAAGACGGCACCTTGGTCGAAGGACGGAAATGGAAACTATGTATCTAAGGCTGCCACCGACGAGACGATAAAGAACGAGACGAAGAACACCACATCCTATAGAAATAGTAGCGGATATGTGTTGTCGGGTCCTGAGTTCCTGACTGTGTTCAGCGGTACCGATGGTCATGCTATTCATACCATTTATTATAATCCCAACCGTGCTGGAAACTTCAATGAGGAAGGCACCTATCCCGACAAGTCTTTCTGGGGCGATAACTACGGTAATCGTAGCGACCGATACCTCTCGGCGGTGGCCTATCTCGATGGTGAGAAGCCGTCGGCCATCTTCTGTCGTGGTTACTACACACGGGCTTATGTTTGGGCCGTAGACTTCGATGGGACATCGCTTCAACATCGTTGGCTCCATGCTTCGGTGAGCACTAGCAAGGTTGAACACTACGATGCCAACTGGAACAAGACTACAAAGACGTATACTAGCAATACCAGTGGCAACGGCTCGCTCTACACGCTCTATGGCAATGGCAACCACAACATGACGATTGGTGATGTGGATGGCGATGGTAAGGACGAGATTATCTATGGTTCGGGTGCCGTCGATGACGATGGTCAGCTGCTCTATGTCGTAGGTTTCGGTCATGGCGATGCCATTCACATGGGTACGTTCGACCCTTCAAAAGGCGGAAAGTTGCAGGTTTTCGATGTTCACGAAGAGACCGTCTCGGGCGTTTCCTATGGATGGGATTTACACGATGCGGCAACGGGAGAGGTGTTGTATAGTGCCGCCGGTAGCAGTGATAATGATCGTGGAATATGCGGACACTTCCTTTCGACGGTTGAAGAGGCCGTTTTCTCTTCTTCCAACGACCGCCAGCAACGTAGTGCGAAGACGGGAGCGGTGGTGAATACGAAGAGCAGTAGTGTGAACTATAGGATATATTGGGACGAAGACCTGACGGAAGAATTTATGGACGGCGGCTATTACGAGTCATCCGATGACCCCGTTCTCATAAAGAAACTGACGGGTTCGAGTCTGAAGACCGTGAGTACCATCAGCATGCAATCGTGCAATACCACGAAGCGGTCGCCCAACCTACAAGCCGACCTTTTCGGTGATTGGCGCGAGGAAGTGATACTCCACGACGATGATGCTTTGTATGTCTATATGAATACGACGCCCACCGACTATGTGGTGCCGTGTCTGCTCACCGACCATATCTATCGCATGGCAATAGCCTGGCAACAATCGGCTTACAATCAGCCGCCTCATCTGGGTTATTATCTGCCTTCGAAGGCGATAGAAATCACCGACGACGACGTTACGGTGGTTCCCGATGACTATGTTCAGGAGTATGAGGAAGCAACGGCTACCATCGTATGGGGACTACACGACGGAACCATCGACGAAGAACCTACCATTACTATTTCGGGTGATGTAAACGTAGATTTTGAAACATCGATTTCTTGTGGTTCACAACTGACGGTTAGTGGTCAGGAGAGCATCACGGGTGGTGCATATACGGAGACGAAGTTCAAGGCATTACAAAAGAATACAACAGCCTCAGAAGGACAAACGGTAACGTTCAGCATGACGCCTTCTAACGGTTTCAAATTCATGCCCACGTCGGTGGATTTCATTGCCTCGCGTTTCGGAACGAATGGTGGTGCCATTGATGTTGTTTGGAAGACGGAGGGAAGTAGCGTTACTTGTCTTTCGGGACAACAGCCATTGCGCAATAAAGACTATACAACGACCGACTCCGACGGAAATTCCGTAACGGTAAACCAGTCGCCTTATTATAGCGCCTTTAGTGCCCAGCCGGGAACGAACTACATCGGTGGAACAAGCAATTTGTTGATCCAACTCTATAACCTTGCCGAAAACAAGGAGATAGGTTTGTGTAGCATCACCGTAAAGGGAACACTTCGACGGACCGTTCCCATTGGCACTAACACCCCAACTGGAATTTCGGAGTTTACAATTCCTCAATGGCCCATCGGCAATGATAGCGACGCCATCTACACATTACAAGGCGTGAAGATAGACGGCAAGCAAAACATCCCCGCCGGCATTTATATCCAGAGGGGCCGCAAGGTAATAATTAAATAAAGGAATCTCTAGAGTCTCTAGAATATCTAGAATATCTAGAACCTCTAGAGACTCTCGAAAACCAAAAAAAAAACAATTTACTCGATTATATGAAATCTAAAGCTAATCAATCTATCATGCATCGCTTGTTCATGGCGATAGCATTCGTTATGTTTTCCTCAGCTGCTATGGCTCTGAGTGGTGAAGTTGGGGCTGAGAAATCTCGGTCGTTGGTGGCGGTGAGAAATGCCGAAGGGCAGACATTCCTTTCGTGGCGCTATTTCGAAAACGATGCCAATGGCATCAGCTATGAATTGTATCGCAATGGCGTGAAACTCAGCACCTTACAATGCACTAACTATGTGGATAACAAACCTGGTAGCACGGACGACAGCTACGAGTTGCGGGTGATCAATCAGCAAGGAAAAGTGGTGGCAACATCGACGGCTCGCCCTTGGAACGATGTTTGTATGCGTATTCCGCTCGAACGTCCAATGGCTGACGAAAACGTGTTCTATACGCCCAATGATTGCTCGGTCGGTGATGTTGATGGTGACGGAGAGATGGAGATATTCCTGAAATGGGCACCTTCTAACGCTCACGACAATTCGCATCGTGGTTATACCAGTCCGGTATTCATCGATTGCCTGAAACTCGATGGCACGCGTTTGTGGCGCATCAATCTCGGATACAATATCCGTGCTGGTGCCCACTACACGCAATTCCTCGTCTACGACTTCGACGGTGATGGCTCGGCCGAGCTGATGTGCAAGACGTCTGCTGGATCTATCGATGCAAAGGGCAACTATGTGTCGAAGGCCGCTACCGATCAGACCATTCTTCAGTCGAACGACAACCAGACGCTCTATCGCGAAGAGAGCGGACACATCTTGCGCGGACCAGAATATGTGACGGTGTTTAGCGGACGCGACGGACATGCCATTCATACCACGTGGTATAATCCTGACCGTTCGTTCGGCGTGAATGCAAAGAATCCGCAAGCCGAATACACCGAAGAATGGGGCGATAGAAACGGTAATCGTGGTGAGCGCTATCTGGCGGCGGTGGCCGTTCTCGATGGGAAAAACGCATCGGCCGTATTTTGTCGCGGCTACTATACGAAGGCATTCATCTGGGCTGTCGACTTCGATGGAAAGGAGTTGAAACACCGTTGGTTGCATGCCTCGATGAGCAATAGCGAGGTGGTTCACTATGATGCCAACTGGAACCAGACGAAACGAACGTATAACTCGAGCACATCGGGCGAACAACGCTACACCATGCATGGTAATGGCAATCACAATCTCTGCGTGGCCGATGTTGACGGCGATGGCAAGGACGAGATACTATGGGGTTCAGCAGCTCTCGACGACGACGGTCAGTTGCTTTATAGCGTGGGTTATGGTCATGGCGATGCCATTCACATGGGTACGTTTATTCCTGGTAGGAAAGGTCTCCAGATATTCGATGTGCACGAGAATCGCGGACCTTACTCGTGGGATTTGCACGATGCGGCTACGGGTGAGATTCTATTGAAAGGCGGACACGTTGGTCTGGATAATGGCCGAGGCATGTGCGGACATCTGGTGCAGGGTGTTGAAGAGGCCGTCTTCTACTCCATCGATGAACAGGAACCACGTAGTGCGGTGACGGGCGAGATAGTGAAGAAAAGTCGCCAGAGCATCAATTTCCGCATCTATTGGGATGGCGACCTGCTGGAAGAACTCAATGACGGCGGTATGCGTGGCCCGTATCGCATTACAAAGCTGACGGACGATGAAGAGCCCACCGTGTTGGAAATATTCGAAGCAAGGAGCATTAACGGCACAAAACAGAATCCTAATCTTCAGTGCGACCTGATTGGAGACTGGCGAGAGGAAGTCATTCTTAGTGATTTCGACAATCTCTATCTGTTCACCACGACGCATCCCACCGAATATGTCGTTCCTTGTCTGCTCACCGACCATGTGTATCGTCTTTCCATCGCGTGGCAACAGACGGCTTATAACCAACCGCCACATCTCGGGTACTATCTGCCGAGTGTGGCAAAGAAGAAATGAACGAAGAGTTTTATCTCATGGGTTATAAAAATAAGGGACGTGCTGAGGTGCGTCCCTTATTTGGTAGATGATGGTATTTGTCTTTCTCTATCTCCCCCACTCCACCTTTAGATGATGCAACATGATGGCACTGGCACCGACCGAACCCGTATGTTGGAGACCAATGCCATAGTGGGTGGTTGTTGGGATTGTTGCACAAAGGTTTACTTCGCGGGCGAGGTTACTTTCGCGTTGTGGTGTCGTCGTGCTGACATGGGCATGCAATTGTCCGTCGGACGTCCAGAGATGCACCGTGCAATTCGTCAGGAAACAGGTGGTGGAAACGGGTTCTGTGAGCGGCTCTCCCCTACCCTCTTCAAAACGCATGAGCATCATGTCGACGGCATTCGCATGTTTTGTGGTCCTGATAATGCGTATACCGTAGCCTGAGCGCGTTTTTGCATCGTAGTGGATATAGATGTCCAAGTATTGGTCGGTAGCGCTACCAAAGCCCTGCCCTGCCGTTTTACCGGGGTCCATTAGCCAGGTAACCGACATGTTGGTTGCGGTTTCCTTTCCCATGGCGCCTTTTTTTAGTTGTAGTGGCGTGGGTGTGTAGAGCATTCGCGCACCTTTTTCCTTTTGTAGCAATCCGGTTCCGCGATGGCCGTCGATACCACTACCATAGAACCAACTGTCGGCCACGGGTCGCCAAGATTGGGCGTTGGTGTCTTCGGGTTTATGTCCGTCGAGTGTCCAGCGACCGGGAGCGATGATGGGTTGTGGTTGCGTGGGGAAGTCGTGGAAGTCGGTTTCCATGACATTGGGTGTCAGGATATCTTTCTTGCTGATGCGTTTCTTCAAGATAGTGGTGATGGCTTCGCCCGTGACGCTTCTGATGTGTCGCGGTTCGAGTTTGGCCATGATGTAATAGTTTTCATCTCCTGGTTGTAGCCGGTAGGTGGTTTGTGGCTGGTTCAGTCGACTGACGGCTATGGGCATGGTGTCGGTTCCCAGTTCGTCGTTGCATCGGTACCATGTGACGGAACTATAGTCGGCACGGCCGTTGAGCGATAGTTCGTAGTCGAGTTGAAGCAGACCTTTCTCTTTCTTTCTGATGATAGGTTTGCGGACAATAGTCGGCGACGGAAGTGGAGTGGGGCGAACGTTGATGACGGCGCGGGCCTGAAGACCATCGGCGGATGTCTTTTCAACGGTCTGAACCTGTAGTGTATCGGTGTCGTTATGGGCGTTACCGACGGGGCCTTCCATCGTATTCAGCAGACGGTCGCCAAGAGCGTAATTCAGCACTTTGTAATGAATGGTGGAATCGCCCGTGATATTCATCTCGCTAGGGGAGAGTTCCTGGTGGATAGGTAGAATTGAAAGAAGGTTGAAAAGCGTGTCGGTGGGTGCGGTCTGGAGCTGATGGAAGATAGCTTTCCATGGGTCTTCAGGAAGCGTGACGGTCTGTTTGGGTGATGATTTTTTAAGCGTCAAAGGCTTGTCGTTCAGACTCAGATTCTGCTCGTAACACAAAAGTGTGGGAGCAGGGTAGGGGGTCCACTCAACCGAGACGTTGCCCTCGGCATGGAAGCGACTATTAGCCACCATGATAGGAGAGGACACCTTGGTGAAGAATTGTCTGTATGTCGAAGACTTCAGCGTGCTCTTGGCACCTAGGAGATAGAAGTCGCTATCGAGGATGATGGCACCTGCACGACTCGTGGCGTAGAACGGTTTGCCACTATGGAAATAGAAGGAACACTGACGATAGAGGGCCCGCCCTTCGAGCGCGTCGTCGGTGCTCTCGAAATGACATCGGGTGAAGATGGTACGTTTGCCTCCATTCAGCGGACATGTGTTCAGTCGTGATACGAAACGACAATTGTCGGCCGAAAGGAAATCACCGTTGGCAAAGGCCAGCTGTGCTTGTGTGATGGCATTGCCACGACGTGGTCGGTTCTGCTTTGGGTCGCGGGGATAGACGAGGTCGACGTTGCAATAGTTTCCCAAGGTGATGTTTTCCAGATGAATGCCATCGCCGCGGAAACTTAACATGGTGAAATTGCCAATGGCTCCTTGTGTCTGTCCGCGATTGGAAGCGAGAATCACGTCTTGCGGGTCGTCGGAAAGACCAATTATCTGCAACCAAGGGCAATCGATAGTGAGTGCAATCGGTGGACGACCGTTTTCTCCGCTTCGTATGGCTGGATCATCGGGATCGTCGAGCCAATAGACGCCAGGTGCTATGTAAACGGTCATGCGGTCGTCAGCGGAAGTGCCGGCAACAAGATGCTTGACGGCCTCCTGCAACGTGCGGAATGAATATGGTGATTGCTTTAGTTGGGCATCCGTCAATGAAGCGTCAACGAGCAATTTCTTCGGTCCTAGCTGGATTCCTTTTCCCGCTATGCTTTCTGGGAGTTTTCCGTCATTAGTATTGTTACTACTAATGGCAGCTGACGGCAACAAAGCCATCGCTATCAGCACTATGGCGGTAGCTATCCAGCGGTTCATTTGAATATGTATTCCTTGATTCCACCCTTGTTGTTCTTCTCGAAGAGCTTACGCATGGAGGAGCGGATAGTGTTCCGCTTGGTGCGTTCGGTGGCTGTCAGTGCACTATCGGGCTCGTCGATAGGTAGTACGCGATAGTTGTGACGACTGCCATTATCGGCCGGACGACTCACCCAATAGATGGCGTATCCGCAATTGGAGAGCGTGGTGATGGAGTCGTTCTTGGTGAGTTCCATGCGAACCATATAACCGCCGTAGGTGTTCGGTTTCGACTGGTTGCTGATGAAGTTTCCCAGTGAGTAGGCCACGAGGTTACGACCACCGTTGAGCAATTCCAAGGGTTGTGCCACATGCGGATGTCCGCCGATGACGTGGTCTACGCCCTTGCTGAGCAACCAATTGGCGAGTGTGCGTTGTTCGGAACCAGGAAGAGTCTGATATTCGATGCCCCAGTGGGGGATGGCGATAATCACGTCGGGGTTCATCTGGTGTGCTTTCACAATGTCGTTGGCAATCTCGGTGGTGTCGATATAGTTTACCACGTTGGGAGCCTTCACCTTCAGTCCGTTGGTGCCGTAGGTGAAGTTGAGCAATACCACGCGGATGCCGTTCTGTTCGAGCAGGAAGGGATATTGGCGCTGACGTTCTTGTGGGTTCACATAGGTGCCCAAATGAGGTATGTGGAGCGAGTCCATCACGTGGATGGTACGTTCCAAGCCGCGCTGATAGCTATCCAGACAATGGTTGTTGGCCAGAAGCATGATGTCGAAGCCCGCATCGACACAAGCCCGGAAGTAATCGTCGGGAGCCGTGAATTGCGGATAGCCACGGTAGGGAGGGCCTCCGAGCGTCACCTCGAAATTGGCGATGGCCACATCGGCACGCTCTATCTCGGGTTTGACGCGGGCAAAGCATTCGTCGTAGTTATAGGTGCCGTCGGCACGTCGTGCAGCCCTGATCTGTGGTTCGTGTTGCATCAGATCGCCCGCGATGAGCAGACTGAGGTGCTGTTCTTTTGGTGCGGAGGCCGAGTCGGCATCATCAGCATGACCGCCTCTGAGGGGAGAGTTGCCTGTGCACGACAAGGTGAGTGCGCAGAAAGTGAGAAGGGCTAAGGTTTTTTTCATTGTTTTCTATTTGTTTTTTTGTTTTCTCTCTAGAATCTCTAGATTTTCTAGATTTTCTAGATGATCTAGATTCTCTAGACTTTCTAGATTTCTAAATTATCCCTGCGAATGATGAAAATGCCGATAGAGAAGGGTAGAGGCCAGGACGAGCAATACACTGCCACCGCAGAGCAGGACCGTGGTGGTTTTCTCTTCGTCCAGACCCAGCCAGGTGAGGTTGTTGCCTTCGCCATCTTTTTCGGGAGAGGCAGCAGCTTTGCGTCGGGCCTCCATTTCGATGCCCTTTTCCACCACTGGCGGGTGCTTGTATTCCACGCGGAAGATGTTTACGGCGTTGCCTCCCTGTTGCTTACGGCCTTGTGAGGTGGTGAACACATAGCAGCCGTCGGTAGAGAGGTCGAGGCCTACGGGATAGGAATCCACGGGGATGGTGCACACCACTTTCATGGTCTGTGTGTCGACTACATAGAGAGCGCTGGCCAGATTGCAGGCAGCGAAGACGTAGCGGCCATCGGGCGTGATGCTGATGGTGCGGGCTCCAGAACCCACCTGACAACTCTCCCAACCGCTCACTCGGGCTATCTTATTCTTCATCTGCTGGGCAGCCTGCATGAACTTGTCGAGTTTGATACGCTGAACGTAGCCCGTGCGGTTGATGCTCAGATAGAGGTAACCATGAGAAATGAGAATGTGACGCACGTTGGCCATCATACCCATCACACGACCCAGATAGACACCGTTGCGCGCATTGATGACGGCAATGCCACCACCGCCACCCATGCAACCTACAAGCAGGTAGTTGCCATCGGGTGTGAACACCGTGCCACGCAGGGCGTAACCGCTATCGTTGTCACGGTCCACCTGCTTGTCGAGCGGGAAGTCGAGCTTCAGTTCGTAATCTACGGTGAGCACCTTCGTGTGGTGCCAATCAGCGGGATTTTCGCTGCTGATATCAATCAGTCCCACGGTGTTGTTTCCCCAGTGCGAGATGGCGACGAGGGTGCCGTCGGGCGACGTGGTAATCATTTTCGGCAACGGACCCGTTTCGAGCAGACGAACGATGCTGTCGGTCTCGGTATCGATGACAGCCACTGCCGACGGATCTTGCGCATTGATGTCGAACGTGCGACGATAATATGGCACCCAAAGATAGCGACCTTGATGCGAAAAAGTGCTCTCCACGGGCTTGCCCGAGAAGGTGTTCAGGTTCTCGTTGTAGTGTCGCCAGGGGTATAGACCCGACGCAGGTGCCCACAATTGGTCGTCGCGACCCTCCTTGAAAGTATGGCGGATGACGCGCAACTTCTTGTTCGTGCGGAAATCGTAGCTGATGGTGGTACAGCCCTCGAGCGAGTTGACGTAGTATTTGGTGCCGTCGGGATGGATGTTGATACTCTTCGGACTATGGATGTCCGTGTCGTGTGTGTTGGATTCTTTGCCGCCGAAATTCTGTTTCTTCGCAATCAGACGAATGGTCAGTTCACCGTCTGACGACTTAGCTTCTGTGCCAATAGTGGGGTGTACGGCAGGTGGCACAGTGGTGTTTGCGGCTGGTTTTTTCGTGGCTTGTGCCGACGAAGGGTGAATGCCGGCGAAGCATGCGAAAAACGCCATGAGTAGCAATGGTTTCTTGTTCATTCGGTTGTTGGGTTTGTATTTGGGCGGTAAAGTTACAAAAAAGCTTTCTAATTTTGGCATTCTCAACGAAAAAATGTAATTTTGCACGATAAAAACACACTCGAATGGCGAAAAAAGACAAAGTACTGACGCCCATGATGCAGCAATTCTTCTCGCTGAAGGATAAACATCCCGATGCATTGCTGCTCTTCCGTTGTGGCGACTTCTACGAAACCTATTGCGACGACGCCGTGGATGCCGCCCGCATTCTTGGCATCACATTGACCCACCGCAACAATGGAGCGGGGTCGAAAGGCAAGGATGAGATGGCAGGTTTTCCCTACCATGCTCTCGACACCTACCTGCCCAAGCTCATCAGGGCCGGCCGTCGCGTGGCCATCTGCGACCAGCTGGAAGATCCGAAGCTGACGAAGAAACTCGTGAAGAGAGGTATCACCGAACTGGTGACGCCGGGTGTGGCTATGGGCGACAACGTGCTGAACTACAAGGAAAACAACTTCCTGGCCGCCGTTCACTTCGGGAAAGGATCTTGTGGTGTGTCGTTTCTCGATATCTCTACGGGTGAATTTCTCACGGGCGAGGGCACTTTCGACCACGTAGAGAAACTATTGGGTAACTTCCAACCGAAGGAGGTACTCTTCGAAAAGGGTCGGAAAATGGACTTCGAGCGCTATTTTGGTAGCCGCTATTTTACCTTCGAACTCGACGATTGGGTGTTCACCGACCAGACAGCACGCCAGAAACTGATGCGCCATTTCGGTGTGAGAAGTCTGAAAGGCTTCGGTGTCGACCATCTGAAAAACGGCGTCATCGCCAGCGGTGTCATTCTGCAATACCTCGAAATGACGCAACATACGCAGGTGGGACACATCACCTCGTTGACTCGTATCGAGGAGGAACGCTATGTGCGACTTGACAAGTTCACCGTGCGCTCACTCGAATTGGTGCACCCAATGCAGGAAGACGGCCGTTCGCTACTCGATGTCATCGATCGCACGGTGTCGCCAATGGGTGCTCGTCAGCTCCGTCGTTGGATGATTTTCCCGTTGAAGGATGTCAGCAAGGTGGAAGACAGGCTCGATGTGGTTGACTATTTCTTCCGCGAACCGCAGTTCCGTGAACTTGTGGACACACAGTTTCAGCGTGTAGGTGACTTGGAACGTATCGTCAGTCGTGTGGCAGCAGGCCGTGTTTCACCCCGCGAAGTGGTGGCACTGAAGGTGGCTCTTCAGTCACTTGAATACGTGAAAACGGCCTGTATGGAAGCCGATAACCCTGTGCTGAAACGCATTGGTGAGCAGATGAACTTGTGCGAAAGCCTGCGCGATCGCATCGCCCGGGAAATCGTCGACGACCCGCCACAACTGGTGCAAAAAGGCGGTATCATCAAACAGGGTGTCAGCGAAGAGCTCGACGAGCTACGGAACATCGCCTATAGTGGCAAGGACTACCTGCTGAAGATACAAGAACGTGAGGCACAGCAGACGGGTATCACGTCGCTGAAAATCGGCTATAACAATGTCTTCGGCTACTATCTGGAGGTGCGCAATACGTATAAGGACAAGGTGCCGGCAGAGTGGGTGCGCAAGCAGACGTTGGCACAGGCCGAGCGCTATATCACACAGGAACTGAAGGAATACGAGGAGAAAATCCTGGGGGCCGAGGATAAGATTCTGTCGCTCGAAACCAGGTTGTTCAGCGAACTGGTCATGGCCATGCAGGAGTTTATACCCGCCGTGCAGACCAATGCCAACCTGATTGCCCACATGGACTGTCTGCTCTCGTTTGCCAAGGCGGCAGAAGAGAACCACTACATACGTCCCATCGTGGAGGATTCCGATGTGATAGACATCAAGCAGGGACGGCATCCGGTGATTGAAACCGAATTGCCCATGGGCGAGAAATATGTGCCCAACGATATCTACCTAGACACCGAGAAGCAACAGATTATCATTATCACAGGTCCGAATATGGCCGGTAAATCGGCTCTGTTGCGTCAAACGGCGCTCATCGTACTCATGGCCCAGATAGGATGTTTCGTGCCCGCAGAGAGCGCCAGAATCGGTCTGGTGGACAAAATATTCACCCGCGTGGGTGCTTCAGACAATATTTCATTGGGTGAATCGACGTTTATGGTAGAGATGACCGAGGCAGCGAATATTCTTAACAACGTGACGACGCGCTCGCTCGTGCTCTTCGACGAACTGGGGCGCGGCACGTCAACCTACGACGGCATCAGCATCGCCTGGGCTATTGTAGAGCACTTGCACGAGCATCCGAAAGCCCGTGCCCGTACGCTCTTCGCCACCCATTACCATGAACTGAACGAGATGGAGAAGAACTTCTCGCGCATCAAGAACTATAATGTGAGCGTGAAGGAGGTGGACAACAAGGTGATCTTCCTGCGTAAGCTGATGCGAGGCGGCAGTGAGCACTCGTTCGGTATTCATGTGGCGCAGATTGCGGGCATGCCGAAGTCAATCGTGAAGCGTGCCAACACCATTCTGAAACAGTTGGAACAGGAGAACAGCAGTGCGGGAGTGGGCAAACCGTCGGCCGAGGTGCTCAACCAGAGCCGCGACGGCATGCAGCTCAGTTTCTTCCAGCTCGATGACCCAGTGCTCAGTCAGATCCGCGACGAGATACTGAACCTCGACATCAACAACTTGACACCCGTTGAGGCCCTGAACAAACTGAACGAAATCAAGAAAATAGTACGCGGTAAATAGCCAAACGAAAAAGGAAGACGCGAGCATTCACCCCATATAGCCGAATGCTCGCGTCTTCCTTTTTCCCCAGTCTTCCTTTCCTCTTCCTTTCCCCGTCTTGTTCCTTTTCCCGTCTTTCTTTCCCCGTCTTGTTCCTTTTCCTGTCTTTCTTTCCTAGTTTTCTTTCCCAGTTCTTCTCCCCGGTCTGGTGCTCTGCGCTACCAGCGCAGAGTCGTCCCTCCTTCCTCCCTTCTCAAAGCCTAAATGCCTTCTTTCTTTTTCTTCCTAACTCCCATCACCATGCAAGCCAGCCCCAGCAGCACAAACGGCACGCTGAGTAACTGCCCCATATTGAAGAGCATATCGGCCTCAAAGTCTTCCTGAATATCCTTCGTAAACTCAATGAGGAAGCGGAATGCAAAGATATAGGTAAGACAAAGCCCGAAGTAGAACCCCGTCCCCACCTGCGGTATGCTCGAACCAGCCTGACGGCTCTTACGATAGAGATACCACATAATGATGAACAGCACGGCATAGGCAATGGCCTCGTAAAGCTGTCCCGGATGACGAGGAACCATGTCGACGCGTTCGAAGATAAATGCCCAAGGCACATCGGTAGGCTTGCCGATAATCTCACTATTCATCAGGTTGCCCAGACGGATGAAGCAGGCGGTGGTACCCGTGGCGATGGCGATGTTGTCGAGTACTGTCCACACGTTGAGCTTCGACCAGCGCACATAGAGGAACAAAGCAATCATCAGTCCCAGTGTTCCACCGTGAGAGGCCAGCCCTTCGTAGCCCGTGAATTTCCAGCCGCCGTCGGCCAGGAAATGGATGGGCAGCAACATCTCCACGATATGCTTTCCACTGCTCAGGAAGTAGTCGGGCTGATAGAACAGACAATGCCCCAGACGGGCTCCGACAAGGATGCCGATGAAACAGTAGATGAACAGCGGATCGAAGACGTTCACAACCTCTTTCTTGCCGTTGTTCACAACCGTTCGTTCATCAATCTTCTGCTCCTTGAACAGTTTTCTGACAATGAAATAAGCCAGCGCCAACCCAATCAGCCAGCATAGCGAATACCACCGGAAGGGTCCGAACGTCAAGCTCGGATTCCAATTAATGTAGAGCAATAAATACTTCATATATCTTCTTTTTTAGCAGAAAATGGTGATAGGACCATTATCTGTTGAAATAACTATGAACTATACGTTAAATCTGAAGTGCATGATATCACCATCCTGCACGATGTAGTCCTTGCCTTCGACACCCATCTTACCCGCCTCGCGGACAGCGGCTTCAGAGCCATATTTGATATAGTCGTCGTATTTGATGACTTCTGCGCGGATAAAGCCCTTTTCGAAGTCGGTGTGGATGACGCCGGCGCACTGTGGTGCCTTCCAGCCTTTCTTGTAGGTCCACGCCTTCACCTCCATCTCACCGGCGGTGATGAACGTCTCGAGGTTGAGCAGGGCGTAGGCCTTCTTGATGAGGCGGTTCACACCGCTCTCTTCGAGACCAAGTTCTTCGAGGAACATCTGCTTGTCTTCGTACGACTCCAGCTCGGCAATGTCTTCCTCGGTCTTGGCGGCGATGACCATCGCCTCGGCGCCTTCTTCCTTGGCCAGCGCCTCTATCTTCTGGGTCAGTTCGTTGCCACTCTTGGCGTCCGCTTCGGCCACGTTACACACGTAGAGCACGGGTTTGGCGGTGAGCAGGAAAAGATTGCGGGCAACGTCTTGTTCGTCCTTCGTGTCAAACTCTACGATACGGGCGTTGCGACCCTGTTCCAGCACCTCCTTATAGGCCTTCAGTACAGTGGCTTCCACCTTGGCCTCCTTGTTGCCGGCTGCTGCTGCCTTCTCGCATTTGGCCAGACGACTCTCGATGGTTTCGAGGTCTTTCAGCTGTAGTTCGGTATCGATGATTTCCTTATCACGGATGGGGTCGATGGTGCCGTCAACATGCGTGATGTTCTCGTCTTCAAAGCAGCGCAGCACGTGGATGATGGCGTCGGTCTCGCGAATATTTCCCAGGAATTTATTTCCCAGTCCTTCGCCCTTCGACGCACCCTTCACCAGTCCGGCGATGTCCACAATCTCGCACGTGGCGGGTACGATGCGGCCCGGGTGTACCAGTTCGGCCAACTTGGTCAGACGCTCGTCGGGCACCGTGATGACGCCCACGTTGGGTTCAATCGTACAGAAAGGGAAGTTGGCTGCCTGAGCCTTCGCGCTCGACAGACAATTAAACAATGTAGACTTTCCCACGTTGGGAAGTCCCACAATACCACATTTTAAAGCCATTTCTTTTTTATTGTATTTTTATTCTTTCGTAACGGAGTGGCTGCAAAAGTACAATAAAATTCTGGATTTCACAAATATAGCGTGTTTTTTCTATGCTTTTGTGACCCGTTGGTGGCGTATGCGAGAACCACATTTGGTAAATCGACGAAATAAAATCTAGATTTTTTCGCGCCAAACTGCCAATTTCGAACAAAAAAATCTAGATTTTTTCTTCGCATTGCGACGGTTTCCACGATGATAACTGACGAAAGAGTAGGGGAGTGTCACCGATTTCAGTGCGTGGAGTCGCAGATATGGGCAGCCAGACTATTGAGATACAGACATCGTTGACGCATGTTCTCTATCTTTTCGCTCTGCCAGGGGAAAGGAGCGAGCATCAGCAGACGGCCCTCGCGGCAGGCTTCTAGGTAGCGTGGCTGGGATTTGAAGTAGGGTGGAAACCCTTTTAATAGGAGTACGATAAGGGGGATGTGGGCATTCATGGCGGCGGTGGTAATTTGCTGTTCGCCCAGACTGATACAGGGAGAGACGAGAACGGCGCCGTTGTTCAATGCCGTTTCGAGCAGGGTTGTTTTCTGCTTTTCTATTTCAGCATCGGTAAGGTTGCGTGAGCATTGCACTTGATATTTTGTGGGGTTATCGAGCAAGAATCGGTTGCCCATGGCCTGCATGGCGATGCCATCTATGGTTAGTGTGCCTAGTTGGCGGAAATATTCGGGATGTTCGCGTTTGATGAGGAGGCGTCGAGGGTTGTCGTCGAGGTAGGTCATCATGCGTTGCAGTTGTCCGCGATGGAGTAGTAGCCGGTCGTTATAGCCGGGTTCCCATAGCTTGCCGTGTGCACGGGCTGCGCTGGTGTGCCGTGAAGGTGTGGATTGACTCTGCGCTGGTAGCGCAGAGCACGTGACTTTAGGACATATATTGTCCGCGATTACGGTCTTTTCTGTGTCCTCTTGTCCGGTGTGCTGCGCTACCAGAGCAGTAGGCAGCAGTCCTAGTTCTCGTGCTGCTTTTCTAGTTCCTGTTTTAAAGCCCTCAACCACATTTCCAAGATGTTTCTCCATCCTTTCGTGTACAAAGAGAATACCGTGAATATGGTCGGGCATGATGCAAAGTTTCAAGCATTCCACCTCGGGATGAAATTCGTGAATGCGCTCCCAGCATTCCTCCACGCGCTTTCCTAATGCCGACAGCACTACGTGTGGCATATCGCCACCATTCATCGCGTCTGCTCTCCCTGCTAATGAACCAAGAAGAGGTAGTCGTCCTTCCGTTGCCAGAGTGAGCATGTAGATACCGCGTTCTCGATAATTGTGCATCAGGCAACGACGCTTCATAGAAGGCTTTTTCTCCTTGTATTCCATCCCGATTAGTGTGCTTCCAGCCAGTTCTCGCCCCAACCGCAATCGGCTATCAGCGGCACTTTCAGCTCATAGGCTTTCTGCATTTCTTCGAGCACGATGCGCTCCACCTGCTCCTTTTCCTCGGGATAGACGGAGAAGTTCAGTTCGTCGTGCACCTGGAGTATCATCTTCGACCGGATGCCTTCTTCGCGGAAACGACGGAAGACGCGTATCATTGCCACCTTGATGATGTCGGCGGCACTGCCCTGAATGGGTGCGTTGATAGCGTTTCGCTCGGCGAAATTTCGCACCGTAGCGTTGTGTGAATTGATGTCTGGCAGGTACCGACGGCGATGGAAGAACGTCTCGGCATAGCCTTTGGCGCGTGCCATTTGCTTCGATGTCTCCATGTATTCGTGCACCTTCGGGAAGGCTTCGAAATAGCCGTCGATGAGTTGACGCGCCTCGTCGCGACTGATTTCGAGACGTTCGGCCAGTCCAAACACGGTGATACCATAGATGATGCCGAAGTTGGCGCGCTTGGCTTTGGTGCGCTCGTCGCGACTTACCTCGTCCACACCTTTCTTATAAATGGTCGCCGCCGTTGCCGCATGGATGTCGTAGCCATCGCGGAAGGCGCTGATCATGTTCTCGTCACCGCTCAGATGTGCCATCACACGTAGTTCAATCTGGCTATAGTCTGCCGAGAAGAACAAACAACCAGGTTCTGGAATGAAGGCTTTTCGAATTTCTTTTCCGTCCTCCCCACGCACCGGAATGTTCTGCAGATTGGGGTCGCTCGACGATAGTCTTCCCGTGGCCGTCACGGTCTGGTTGAACGATGTGTGGATGTGTTTTGTGCGGGGGTTGATGAGTTTCGGAAGTGCATCGACGTAGGTGCCCAGTAGTTTCTTCAACCCTCTGTGGGCCAGTATTTTGTCGATGATGTCGCTCTTGCTCCGCAACTGTTGTAAAACCTCTTCGGAAGTGACGTATTGACCCGTCTTCGTCTTCTTGGGTTTCTCAACGATTTTCATCTTTCCGAACAGGATTTCTCCCACTTGCTTGGGCGACGAAATGTTGAATTCCTCGCCTGCAATCTGGTAGATCTCGGTCTCCAGTTCCTTCATTCGTGCGGTGAATATTTCCGATGTCTCTGCCAGCGATTGCGTGTCGATGCGAACGCCGTTCATTTCCATCTCGGCCAATACTTCCACAAGTGGCATTTCGATGTCGTAGAACAGTGTTTCCACGTTCTTTTCCTTGAGCATCGGTTCGAGCTTATTCTTCAGCTGAAGTGTGATGTCTGCGTCCTCACAAGCGTATTCATACACTTCACTCGGCGGCAAGTCGCGCATCGATTTCTGGTTCTTTCCTTTCGGTCCAATCAGCTGATCGATGTGGATGGTTTGGTAACCTAGGAGTGTCTCGGCCATGTAATCCATGTTGTGACGTAGCTCGGGTTGGATGAGATAATGGGCAATCATGGTGTCCCACATCGGCCCGGCCAGTTGCACGCCATAGTTGCGAAGCACTTCCAAATCGTATTTGATATTTTGACCTATCTTAAGAATTTTTGGGTTTTCGTACAGCGGTTTAAATATGTTAACATACTTTGTTGCTTCTTCACGTTCGGCGGGAATCGCGACGTAGAAAGCCTCTTTTTCCTTAACGGCGAAGCTCAAACCCACCAGTTCGGCGTTGATGGGCGAAGTCGATGTTGTTTCTGTGTCAAAACTAACAAACGAGTTTGTCAATATTTCTGCACAAATTTTTCTCGCATCTTCTTCTGTTTCAATGAGTTGGTATTTATGAGTAGTGTTTTTTAAATCGCTGAGATTTGAAAATTTTTCGCCAACTTCACCCTCGGGCGCAAATTCTCCAAAGAGATCGGGTTGGATGTTTACCTTTTTTTGCACTTTTTCTTTTTTATTCAACATCTTCGCGGCGAGGGTCCGAAATTCCAAATCGGCGAAGATTTTGGTGAGTTTCTCTTCGTCGGGACTCGACATGCGCAATTCGTCGAGATTGAGGTCCACCGGAACATCGGTGCGGATGGTGGCGAGGAATTTCGAGAGACGGATGTCGTCGATTGCCGCTTCGACTTTCTCGCGAAGCTTACCTTTGATCTCCGGTGTGCGGTCGAGGAGTTGCTCAACCGTCCCAAACTGGTTGATGAGTTTCACGGCCGTCTTCTCACCGACGCCGGGACAACCTGGGAAGTTGTCGGCAGAATCGCCCATCAGCGCCAGCAGGTCGATGACGTGTTGCGGCGTCTCGATGCCATATTTCTCGCATACGCCTTTCGGGTCGAGCACCTCGTAGCCGCCACCGTGACGCGGACGGTAGATGGAAACGCTTTCGGTGACCAGTTGCCCGTAGTCTTTGTCGGGCGTGAGCATGAAGGTATGTAGTTCGGGCTGGCTGCCATTTTTGACCATTTCATCGGCTTTCTTCGATAGTGTACCAATCACGTCGTCGGCTTCGAACCCATCTGCCAGAAGCACCGGAATGTTCATGGCGCTCAGGATGTCCTTGATGATGGGCACAGAGAGGCGGATGTCTTCGGGTGTCTCCTCGCGTTGTGCCTTGTAGGCGGCGAAGGCTTCGCTTCGGAACGTGGGACCATGCGGGTCGAAGGCCACCCCCAGATAGGTTGGTTTCTCCTTCTCGATGACCTCATGAAGGGTGTTGCAAAAACCGAGAATGGCCGATGTGTTCAGACCTTTTGAGTTGATGCGCGGATTCTTGATAAATGCATAATACGACCGATATATCAGTGCGTAGGCGTCTAAAAGGAACAATTTCTCCATAAATATTCGCTATTTTCCGTCAAAATTACGAAATCTTTTTCATTAATCCGAATAAATTCAGTAATTTTGCATGAAATTTTCGTTAGCATGGATTATCTGTCTCTCATAAAGGCACCAATAGAAAGCGAATTGGACCGATTTGTCGAACTCTTCAACGAGTCGCTTTCTCATTCCGACGGCTTGTTGGGTCAGGCCCTTGCGCACATTCGTGCAAGGGGAGGGAAGCGTATGCGTCCGATCCTCGTCTTGCTGACGGCGCGCCTCTGTGGTGAAATCAACGATTCGACATTACGAGCTGCCGTAGGACTTGAACTGCTCCATACGGCCAGTCTCGTTCACGACGATGTGGTCGACGAGTCGACGGAGCGTCGTGGTCAGGCATCGGTCAATGCCAGCTATGACAATAAGGTGGCCGTGCTCGTGGGCGACTATGTGCTCTCCACATGTCTGCTTCAGGTGAGCAAGACGGGCAACGAGGTGATTTTCCGCCACATTGCCGAATTGGGCAGAACGCTCTCCAACGGTGAGATTCTTCAGCTGACGAATACGTCGGACAATGGTCTTTCGGAAGATGTCTACTTCGATGTCATCAGAAAGAAGACGGCCGCTCTCTTCGAGTCCTGTTGTTCGCTAGGAGCCATTTCTGCGGGTGTAGACGAGCATAACATCGGTGAAATGGCGGAATTTGGTCAGAACATCGGTACCATCTTCCAGATTCGCGACGACATCTTCGACTATTTCGATAGCACTGAAATCGGAAAGCCCACCGGCAACGATATGGCTGAGGGCAAGCTGACGCTCCCCGTGCTCTATGTTTTGAAGCAACATCCTTACGAATCGATGCAGAAGTTGGCCGCTAAGGTGAAGGATGGTACCATCAATGCCGATGAAATCGCCGTTTTGGTGGAGTACGCTAAGAAGATGGGCGGTATTGATTATGCGTCGAAGAAGATGGACGAACTCAGTGCGAGGTGCCATTCGTTCGTCGATAAATATGTGACAGACCCCGTGCTTCGTCAGGCCTTCAATTGCTACATCGACTACGTTTCGGTGCGCGACTTTTAGTTTTTGTCCCCTTCATTTTGTCAATCTTCGTCGGCTTCCGTTGTGTATTTGAAAATGGAAAACGGCGCGTTATCATAAAAAAATCTAGATTTTTTCGGTCTAAATTGGCGCTTTAGGCAAAAAAAATCTAGATTTTTTATTTCAATGTTCGCAAACGGCAAACGCCTTGATGGTTGTTTCGCTTTCTTGAATTGTCAGGTTTAGAAGAACTTTATGTCCTCTCCCTCGAGTTCAGAAAGCAACATGTTGGCCAGACGGCTGGTGCCCAGACGGAACCATTTGTTGGTCAGCCATTTCTCGCCCAGCACTTCCTTCACGATGGTGTAGTAGATGAGGGCATCCATCACGCTATTGATGCCACCGGCAGGCTTGAAACCAATCTGCACACCCGTCTCTTCGTAGTATTCCTTCATGGCCTGGCACATCACGTAGGCAGCCTCGGGCGTAGCCGAAATCTTCTCCTTACCCGTGCTGGTCTTAATGTAGTCGGCACCCGCATACATCGATAAAATGGATGCTTTTTTGATGTTCGAAGCCGTTTTCAGACAACCCGTCTCGAGGATTACCTTCATGGCAGCATCGCCACAGGTAGCCTTCAGTTCGGCAATGTCGTCGCATACGCCTTCGTAGTCGCCGCTGAGGAACTTTCCAACTGGCATCACGATGTCGATCTCGGTGGCGCCGTCCTTCACGGCGAGAGCCGTTTCGGCCACTTTCACTTCTATCAATGCTTGCGAAGAGGGGAAGCTACCGCTGACGCATGCAATCTCCACTCCGTCTACTTCGAGCGTTTCGGCAACGGTTTTGGCGAAGCACGGATAGACGCAGATGGTGGCTACGTGGGGTAGGTGCGCGAATTCGGTGTCGAACTGGTTGACGCGTTCGGTGAAGGCCATGATGCTTTCGTCGCTATCGGTTGTCTTCAGCGACGTCAGCTCTATGCTTCCAAAGAGGAACCGTTTCACCTCGGGCGTGTCGTTTTCGTGCACCTTCTCGGTGATGATTTTCTTCACTTTTTCGGCGATTTCATCGTCGTTTAGGTTGCAGTTGTACTTGGCAAGGGCCTCTTCATACTTGTTCTTCGGAGCTTCATCTCCCAGATGCAGTGCCCCATTGTTATTTTGTTTGTCTGCCATAATGAATATGTTTTGATTGTTTGTTAGGTTTTCAGTTTCGGATTGTCAAGGTGACGGGTACGGTCGCGAAAGGTCTTCTTCTCGATGGATTTCTGTAGTTCTTCGGTCAGGTCGATGCCCGTCTGGTTGGCCAGACACAATAGCACCCACAAGACATCGGCCATTTCTTCGCCGAGGTTGCATTTCTCGCCTGGCTTGAAACTCTGATCGCCGTATTTACGGGCGATGACGCGAGCCAGTTCGCCCACCTCTTCGGTAAGGCAAGCCATGTTGGTGAGTTCGCTAAAATAGCGCACACCATA